>JBBRMQ010000016.1:0-32689 GCA_038230775.1 Thermoanaerobaculia bacterium | reverse complement strand
GAAGCACTCGAATATGAGGAAGTGAAATTGGCGACGAGGAGCTACAAGTGAATCTCACACTCCGCGTCTGGCGTCAGGCCGCCCGCAGCAGCGAGGGCAAGTTCGTGCAGTACGAAGCGCACGCCATCAGCCCCGAGGCGTCGTTCCTCGAGATGATGGACGTCGTCAACGACGGGCTCACGCTCAAGGGCGAGGAGCCGAACCCGTCGCTGGAGACGGCCGGACGCGTCGCGGACTTCTTCGAGCTCGCCGAGTTGATGTGCGTTGACGCGCTGCATCGCGAAGAGTCGTGCGGCGGGCATTTCCGCGTCGAACATCAGACCGCGGATGGCGAGGCGCAGCGCAACGACGATGATTTCCGCTATTCCGCGGCGTGGGAATTCACGGGCGTGGGCAAGGAGCCGAAACTGCACAAGGAAGCACTCGAATATGAGGAAGTGAAATTGGCGACGAGGAGCTACAAGTGAATCTCACACTCCGCGTCTGGCGTCAGGCCGCCCGCAGCAGCGAGGGCAAGTTCGTGCAGTACGAAGCGCACGACATCAGCCCCGAGGCCTCGTTCCTCGAGATGCTCGACATCGTGAACGAGGCCCTGATCGAAAAGGGCGAAGATCCGATTCACTTCGAGCATGACTGCCGTGAGGGGATCTGCGGGTCGTGCGGAATGATGATCAACGGCGTCGCGCACGGACCGATCGGCGGCACCGCCACATGCCAGTTGCACATGCGCCAATTCAAGGACGGCGACACGATCGCCGTCGAGCCGTGGCGCGCGCGCGCCTTCCCCGTCATCAAGGACCTCATCGTCGATCGCAGCCCGCTCGACAAGATCATCCAGGCCGGCGGCTTCATCTCGGTCAACACCGGGAGCGCACCCGAAGCGAACGACACGCCGATTTCCAAGGTCGTGGCGGAAAAGTCGATGGACGCGGCCGAGTGCATCGAGTGCGGTGCGTGTGTCGCGCAGTGCCCGAACGGCGCGGCGCAGCTCTTCACCGCCGCGAAGGTCTCGCACCTCGGCCTCCTGCCGCAGGGGCAGCCGGAGCGCTACCAGCGCGTCCTGAAAATGGTCGAGGTGATGGAAGACTACTTCGGGAGTTGCACGATGTTCGGCGAGTGCGAAGCCGTCTGCCCGAAAGGGATCAGCGTCGACTTCATCGCACGCATGAACCGCGACGCGCTCGTCGCCCGCTTCAAGAAGCTTTTGTAAGTGTGGGGCCAGCCCTCCGGCTGGCCTTTGGAATCGCCAGCCAGAGGGCTGGCCCCACGCTCACTTCACTTTCGCCGCGGTGGCCTTCGCCATCTGGGATCAGGATCTGCTCCAGATCAGGCGGGCTGCCGCAGCTCCGCGCTGACGGCAGAGGCAAGTCGTTCGTACTGCTCCATCACGTTGTAGAGCTGGGCAGAAACGCGAAGGACGCGGCTCGGCGGCTCCGGCCACGGCACGACCGGCACCTCGATCGAATACTTGTCGAAGAGTGTGTCCTGCAACGGATCGCCGTAGAGCGAAGGCGCCGAAGTCGCGTCGCCGCTCGGCAAGGGAAGGGCCGCCATCGATCCGATCATCGAGTCGGGTGCGGGTGGATCGATCTCGAGACTGTTTGCGATCGCGTCACGGGCTTTCAGCGCGAGGGCGCGATTTCTACGCATGACCTCGTTCCAGCCGCCGGGTACCAGAGACGCCATGAACTGGAGCGCGTCGGGAACGCACAACCAGGAAGTCGGATCGAAGGTGCCGGTCCAGTCGAACTCCAGATGAAACCGGCTTCGGTCGGTGCGTGTGCTGTTTGCGCCGTGGCTGATGGCGACGGGACGAATCCGTGCGCGGCGATCCTCGCGAACGTAAAGGAACGCGGCGCCTTTCGGTGCGCAGACCCACTTGTGCAGGTTGCCGGTGTAGTAGCTGACGCCGAGCGATCGGAGCTCGAGCGGCACCATTCCTGGCGCGTGCGCACCGTCGACGAGCACCTCGACGCCGCGTGCGTGCATCTCGCGGACGATCTGCGCGATCGGGAAAACGAGAGCGGTCTGACTGGTGATGTGATCGATGAGCAGCAGGCGGGTTCTGGTGTTGACGGCGTTGAGCAAGCGCTCGGTGACGACGTCGGACGACTGGATCGGAAACGGGATGTCGACCACGACGACGCCCGCACCGCTGCGCGCCGCGACGTATTCGAGGATGTTGCGCGACGCGTTGTACTCATGCGTCGTCACGATCAGCTCATCGCCTGCTTCGAATTGCTGCGAGCGCAGCACGGCGTTGACGCCTGCGGTTGCGTTGGGCACGAATGCGAGGTTGTCCGTCTCCGCACCGACGAAACGCGCGAGCACCGCGCGCGCCGAATCGAGCAGTCCGTCAAGCTCGCGCGCCAGGAACTTGACCGGCTCCTGTTCCATGCGCCGGCGCCACTCCGACTGCCTCTCGAGAACAGCGATCGGTGTTGCGCCGAACGAGCCGTGATTGAGAAACGCAATCGCTGGATCGAGTAGCCAGTGCTCTCTCACGACAGAATCATATCCATCACTCGACGGATGCCTTCATCGAATATCCCGGGTTCCGTGAGCAGGGAGACGACTAGATGGCCGTCGTCCTGAAAGTCGAAGAAATATCCGGGCTGCACGATCACACCGTGTTTCTCGATCAGCTCGATCGCGATGTCCTCGTCCGTCTTCACGCGTGGAACGCGGATCACGGCGGACCATCCACCTTCGACTGGAAGAAGAGTGACGCTCGGCGTCGTCGCGGCGCGCAGACGCTCGAGGTTACGCTGCACGCGTTCCGTGATGCGGCGGCGGATGGTGGCGCCGAGGCGGAGAAGGTCGGGTAAGGCGGCCTGGACGGGCGTGGACGCGGACAGGTAGTTGTCTGCGATGAGCTCCAGAGCGCTCAACGCGTCGTTCCTGCCAGGACCGGTGACGCGGATCCAGCCAAGTTTGAAATGCGGCAGACCGCACGACTTCGAGAGCCCGCCGAGCGTGAACGTCAGCACGTCGGAGCGCGCGAAGGACTTGCCGTTGCCGTAGTCGAGGAAGACTTCATCCGAGATGACCGGAAGGCCGGCTGCGGCGATTGCGTCCTGCTCGCGTTCGGTGACGAACGATCCCGTCGGGTTGTTCGGATTCACGACGATGATGGCCCTCGTGCGCTCGTCCATCGTCTCGCGAACGCGTGCGGCGTGGAGCTCCCATCGCGTATGAAACTCGAGCGGAAAGCTGCGGAGCTGGATGAGCTCCAATCCCGCGAGATGTTCGAATAGGGGATACGACGGCGTGGCGACGATGACGTTGTCGCCGGCATCGCAAAGCAGCTTGAAGAGATACGAATAGGCCTCGCTGGTGGACGCGGTGAGGATGAACTCGTCCGGATTTCCGAGCGCTTCGCGCGCGGAGCGGAGTCCGCGTGGCTGCGGGTCGTAGGGTTGGCGAGCCGCGCGCGCCATCGCATCGGCAAGCTCGTCGAGCGGATAGTCGATCCCACAGCGGGTCGGATTGGATTGCGCGAGATCGAGCAGTTCACGGTCGCCGCGCGCGGCCGTGAGCCGGTTGAGAACGGGACTCCAGTCGGCGCGCTGCGAGAACTTCACGAGCAGCTGCGACGCGCGTCCGCCATGCCGCTCTCGATGCCGGCGCGGATCGAAGTCCGCGTCTGCGGCACGGCGTCGATCGCTTCCTGGAAGGTGCGCATCGCTTCGTTGCACGAGCCTTTCGCAGCCAGAACGCGTGCGAGCGTGTCGAGCACCAGATAGACGTCCGGCCCCGGCTGCGATGCCGCCTTGCGCGCGAGCGATTCCGCTTCGTCGAGGCGTTTCTGCTGGTAGAGCAGCCAGGCGAGGTTGTTCATCGCGTCGCGCGATTCAGGATCGAGCTTCAGCGCTTCACGGAATGCCCGCTCCGCTTCCGGATTCGCGCCGAGTTGCATCTCCGCGTTTCCGTAGTTCGTCCAGACGACCGACGACTTGGGATTCGACCGCGAGAGCTCGCGATACTTCGCCGCCGCATCCGCAGTCTTGCCGGCTTCTTCCAACGCCACCGCCTCGCGCAGCGCCGCGGTAAGATTCTGCTGCGCGGTGCGCGGCCGAATGAGAATGGCGGCGTGGCCGCCGCCGGCCCAGGTCTTGTCGAGCTTGTCGATGGTGACCCAGCGAAGATGGCCGTCGCCGAACTGTGTGCGGATCAGCCCGCGGTCGGGATCGATGCCGTCCGCGACCACGTAGTGAAAGAAGTCGAGGCTCTTCCCGGGACCGAAAATCACCTGCAGCATGAGGATCACCGGGTGACCGTTGCGCAGTTCCTCTTCGACGATCGTGCGGTTGCCGGTCACGAGTTGTGCGTCGTATCCCTTTTGCCGCGCCGCGAGAAGCAGGTCGACAGTCATCACGCCGCCGCGGGTTTTCGGCAGCGTGTCGTCCCATTGCTTCATCGTGGTGGGATCGCCGTAGTGCTGCAGAACGGTCGAGAGTGACCCGGCGCCGCAGGACTCAATGCCCCAGGTCTGGGTCGGCATGTCCGGGATGACGACGGCGCTCTTCGACGGAGAGGCCGAGCGGGGGTTCATCGTGATGCACGATGCGAAGAGGAGAGGAAAAAAGAGGGCGAGGCGCCGAAGCGCGCTCGCCCTTGAGGATGTGATTCGTTGCACGCGACTAGCTTACAGCGATCACGATGATCAGCGCGGCGACGGCGCCAATCGCAATCCACAGCCACTCCTGGCGCGTCAATCCGGCGGCCTGGAGCTGATTGAGGTTCTGCGCGAGCTGATGCAGATCCTGCTGGTCGAGCTGTGCCAGACGCGAATTGACCTGCTCGGGTGTGAACCCGCGCGAGGCGAGCGCCTGCGCAACCTGCTCGTTCGACACCACGTCGCGCACGAGCGCGAGGTCGGCATCACGAGACTCGAGGCTCTGATTCGCCGCGGTCTTCGACGGAACCGGAGCAGCGAACGACGGGACGGCCACGAAAGCAAACACCAGGACGAGTGCAACCAATACGGAACGCTTCAAGGGCAACCTCCTTTTTCATCGGCCCCGCTCGGGGGCCCCGCCGTGCGAGGTCAGCAAGAGCCGCACCATCCTCGCTGCTGGCCGGAACTGCTAGCATGAACCGCTTGTTACACGACGCGAGCATGATTCGCTTCGAAGACATCCTCGACCGCGTCGAGAGCTACAAGCCCGACTTCGACGAGGAGCTTCTGCAGCGCGCCTACATCTTCTCGGCGCGGGAGCATCGGGGACAGGTGCGCAGCTCCGGCGAGCCCTATCTCGTCCATCCTTTGAACGTTGCGTACATCCTCGCGGACATGCGGCTGGACGAGACGTCGATCGCCGTCGGCCTCTTGCATGACGTCCTCGAAGACACCCTGACCACCAAGGAGATCCTGCAGGAGACCTTTGGCGACGATGTGGCCGAACTCGTCGACGGGGTCACGAAAATCTCCCGTTACGCCTACGTGTCGAAGGAGGAGCAGCAGGCGGAGACCTTCCGCAAGATGCTCCTGGCGATGACGAGCGACCTGCGCGTCGTGCTCGTCAAGCTTGCCGACCGGCTGCACAACATGCGTACCCTCCAGTACCTGCCGGAGGAGAGGCAGTTTGCCATCGCGAAGGAGACGATGGAAATCTACGCCCCCATCGCCAACCGCCTCGGCATGGGCCGCGTGAAGAACGAGCTCGAAGACCTGTCGTTCAGCTACATGCATCCTCGCGAGTTCGAAGACCTCGACGCGTCGGTGCAAGAGAAGCTGGCCGGATCGGGAGATCTCGTCGACCGCATCAAGGTGACGCTGACCGCAAAGCTTCGCGAGAACCAGATCTCGGGCGACGTCAACGGGCGCGTGAAGTCGATGTACTCGATCTGGTCAAAGCTGCGCCGGCAGGAAATCGACATCGGGCAGCTGTACGACTACTTCGCGTTCCGGATCACCTGCGACTCCATCAAGGACTGCTACGCGTGTCTGGGCATCATCCATCAGATGTGGCGGCCGGTTCCCGGCCGGATCAAGGACTACATCGCGATGCCGAAGCCGAATTTCTACCAGTCGCTGCACACCACGGTCGTGGCGGAGAAGGGACATCCGTTCGAGGTGCAGATCCGGACGCGGGAAATGGATCTGATCGCGGAGCAGGGCATCGCGGCGCACTGGAAATATAAGGAAGGAAGGGTCGGCGCGAAGGACGACGACGCGAACTTCCTGTGGCTGCGGCAGCTCGTCGAGTGGCAGAACGACATCAAGGATCCGCGCGTCTTCATGCACTCGCTGAAGATCGATCTGTATCCGGACGAGGTGTACACGTTCACGCCGAAGGGTGACGTCTTCGCCTTCCCCCGCGGCGCGAGCCCGCTCGATTTCGCGTATCGGATTCACACCGACGTCGGTCATCGCTGCGTCGGCGCTCGCGTGAATGGCAAGCTCGTTCCGCTGCGCACCACGCTGAAGAACGGAGACATCGTCGAGATCCTCACCGGACCGACGCAGACGCCGTCGCGCGAGTGGGTCGGCATGGTCGCGACGTCGCGCGCGCGGCACAAGATCCGCCACTGGCTGAACACCGAACAGAAACACCGCTCGATCGAGCTCGGTCGCAAGCTGATCGAGAAGGAAGCGAAGCGCTACAAGGTCGGCTGGAGAAAACTGGTCGCCGAGAACGCGCTCGACGGCGTGCTGTCGGAGTACGGGCTCGGCCGACTCGAAGATCTGTACGCCGACATCGGCTACGGAAAAGTCTCCCCGCGATCGATTGTCGAGCGCTTCATCACCGACGAACAGAAGGAGACCGGACTCACCGACGAAGGTGTCCTCCAGCGCGCGGTCCGGAAGATCTTTCCGTTCACCGGCGGCGCCGCGGCCGCGATCAAGGTCAAGGGCTACGACGAGCTCATGACCTATCTCGCGAAATGCTGCAATCCGTTACCGGGAGAGCGGATCGTCGGCTACGTGACGCGCGGCAAGGGTGTCGCGGTGCACAGCGCGAACTGCCCGAACGTGAAGAACCTGATGTTCAACCCCGATCGTGAGATCGCGGTCGAGTGGGCGGGGGAGCGGCAGACACAATTCCAGATCGAGCTCGAGATCGTCATGGAAGATCGTCAGGGCATTCTCGCGCGCGTCGTGTCGACGATCGCGAATCTGAAAACCAACATCCGCCAGATGGACACCCGCAGCGGCGACGGCAAAGCCACGGCCGAGCTCGTGCTCGAGATCGCCGATCTCAAACATCTCGAGCGTGTGCTGAAGTCGGTCGCCGATGTGGATGGGGTGATGAACGTCGAACGGAAGTTCAACGTAAGGCACGCGACAGCGTAGGCGGGTCGCAGGTAGCGGGTCGCAGGTCGGAAAGGCCGACCAGCGACCTGCGACTCGCGACCTGCTATCTCGCGGCTTTCAGGATTTTGCCCGATCGGATGCAGCGCGTGCAGACGCTCATGCGCTTCACGGCGGAGCCGATTTTCACGCGGACATTCTGCAGGTTCGGCATCCAACGGCGGCTGCTCACATTGTGAGCGTGACTGATCCGGTTACCGAAAACCGGGGTCTTTCCGCAGACTTCGCACATCTTTGCCATGATCTACTCCTAACCTAAGGTGAAAGGTGCCGGATTCTACCAAAGTGCGATTTCGGAGGCTCCGATCGCACGTAAGGCCTTCATAAGTCTAATTCCTGTAGAGTTGACACCACTTATAAAACCCTGTAATTTTGATCAACTTTTCACAACCCGGGGCCTAAGAGAAGTAGTGAGAGTGGATGGGGTGAGCGGTGTTCTTCTCAAAGAGCAAAAACGTCGTCGGCCTTGATATCGGCTCCTCGGCAGTCAAACTTGTCGAGCTGAAGGAGAAGAAGGGCGGGACTTTCCAACTTCTCAAGCTGGGAATCGAGCGCCTGTCTCCGGAAGCGATCGTCGACGGGTCCATCATGGACTCGTCTCTCGTAGTGGAGACGATCTCGCGGCTGAACAGTGACAAGGGGATCAAAAATCCCAACTACGCCACGTCGCTGTCGGGCCACTCGGTCATCATCAAGAAGATCACTCTGCCGGCCATGTCGCCGGAAGAGCTGGCCGAATCGATCCAGTGGGAAGCCGAGCAGTACATTCCGTTCGACATCAACGACGTCAACCTCGACTACGTTCCGCTGAGCACGCCCGGGACCGGCGACAACATCGACGTCATCCTGGTCGCCGTGAAGAAGGAAAAGATCAACGATTACACGTCGGTGATCAGCCAGGCGGGCAAGGTCGCGCAGCTCGTCGACGTCGACGCCTTCGCGCTGCAGAACGCCTACGAGATGAACTACGAGATCGAGGAAGGCAAGGTCCTCGCGCTCGTCAACGTCGGCGCCTCCGTGACGAACGTGAACGTTCTGTCCGGACCGACGTCACTCTTCTGGCGCGACATCACGTTCGGCGGCAATCAGTACACCGACGCGATCCAGCGCGAGCTCAGCCTCTCCTTCGAGCAGGCCGAGGAGCTGAAGAAGGGTCAGGCGGTTGGCGATTACACCATTCAGCAGGTCATCCCAATCCTCAACTCCGTCTCGGAGGACTTCGCCGGCGAGCTGCGCAAGACGCTCGACTTCTTCACGGCGACCTCCGGAGCCGACCGCGTCGACGAGATCGTTCTCGCCGGCGGCGGATCGGGCGTGCTGAACCTCGACGCGATCCTCCGCGACAAGTTCGGCATCCCGGTCGCCATCATGGACCCCTTCCAGAAGATCACGGTCGATGAGAAAGAGTTCAACCCCGAAGAGCTGGCGGTCGTGGGCCCGAGCATGGCGATAGCCGTCGGTCTGGCCATAAGGAAGTTGGGGGACGCTTGATCAAGATCAACTTAGTGCGGGAGGGGCGGGCGGTTCGCGGAGCTGGGGCAGCTCCGGGAGCTGGAGCTGCGGTTTCGGCCGCGGCCGGTCCAAGCAACCTCAATAACATCTTCATCATCGGCGGCGCGATCCTCGGTCTCCTGATCGGCGGCGGCTGGTGGCTGTGGGAGAAGCACAACCTGTCGGAGCGCCGCGACACCGTCGCCGCGAAGACGACCGAGGCGCAGCGGCTCGAGGCGATCATCAAGGAAGTCGAAGAGTTTCAAAAGCGCAAGGACAGCCTCCAGAAACGGATCGACCTCATCAATCTGCTGAAGCAGAACCAGAAGGGTCCTGTGCGGATCATGGATCGCATCAGCCAGGATCTTCCGGATCTCGTCTGGCTCGACAAGCTGACGATGAGCGGCGGCGCCATCACGATCGGCGGCCGCGGTCTCAATCCGAATGCGATCGCAAACTTCGTCGAGAACGTCAAGAACGATCCGCTCTTCGAGGAACCGGATCTCAGCAATGTGTCTCAACAGAACCCGAATCCTCCTGTGTACACATTCGACATGACTTTCCATTTCGTTTACGCGCCGAAGGCGGCGACGACAGGGACGTCCGGATCGACGACGACCACCGGAACATCGGGAACGACGTCGACGACCGGATCGGGGAAGCGGTAGGGGGACCGATGGCGCTAGGACTTGAAGGCAAGCCCGCTTACGTCGGCCTGATCGTCGGCCTGATTGTCGCTGGTGGAATCATCTTCGGAGTGCACTACCTGCTGATCGAACAGGTGAAGCAGGACATCAAAGCGGCCGAGTCGCAGATCAAGGATCTCGACACGAAGATCGAACAGGGACGCTCCGCCCAGCGCAAGCTGCCGCAGTTCCGCGAAGAGGTTCATCGCCTCGAGCTCGAGCTCGAGAAACTGCGCCGCATTCTGCCGTCCACACGCAACACGGAAGAGATCATCAAGAAGATCAAGTCGCTCGTCGATCAGGGCGATTTCGTCCTGCACAAGCTGACGTTCCCGAAGCTCGCCCCGGCATCGGGCGGCGATCCGTACGCGGAGTGGCCGATCTCAGTCTCCGTGGATGGCCGTTATCACAACCTAGCGATTCTGTTCAATCGACTGAGCAATTTCTCGCGCATCATGAACGTCGAGCAGATCACCATCTCCGCGCTCTCGCAACAGCAGGAGCGCACGGTTACCTCGGAGTTCACCGCGAAGACGTTCGTGTACATCGAACCCAAGGGTGGCGGTACGACGACGACGGGCGCCGGCTCGAAGCCGGCGGCCGCGAAAGCGGGGGCCGAATGAGAACGACGAGACTCACGTTTTCGTTTGTCGTGGTCATCGTCGCGATGGCGACGGTTTTCGCGCAGACTCCCGCGCCGGGCGGACGTCCGGGCGGCAGCAGCGGCACGACAACCACTTCGACGCCGTCGGGCACGGCCACGATCTCCACCTCGACCACACCGAAAGGCGAGACGGCCGTCCAGCAATCGCTGCAAGAGATTCTCGAGGAGCCGAGCTCGCCCGATTCCTATCACTACGATCCCCAGGGACGGCGTGATCCGTTCCAGTCGCTCATCGGCCCATCGCCGAAGCGCACGTCGGGACAGGTCCCCGGACCTCCGGGCTTCCTCATCGACGAAATCAAACTGCAAGGCATCGTCAAGACCAAGCAACAGGGTCTGGTGGCGATGGTGAATGGTCCGGACAACAAGGGCTATCTCATCAAAATAGGGGACAAGGTGCTGGATGGCGAAGTCATTCGCATCACCTCTACAACTGTCGTGTTTCGGCAGGAGGTCAACGACCCGACCCGAATCGAACGTTTCCGTGAAGTCGTCAAGGACATTTCCCCCGAGGCATCGAAGAAATAGCGTGCTGGGTGGCCAGGTGCGTGGAGGGCTGTGAGATGGTGAAGGTGGGAAGTATGAGAAAAGGCAAGCGAATTCTGCTGATCGCAGGGATGCTCATCCTGAGCGTGAACGCTGCATCGGCGTCGCTGTTCCGGCACCGTTCTGCAGAAAAGAGTGCGCCGCCGCAGGCTCAAGCTGCTGCCGATCCGGCGACGTCGATGACACTGAGCGCGATCGATATCGAGCAGTCGCGCATCGTGTTGAGAACGAGCGCGGCTCCTGCGTACACGTCCTACAGCCCGACGCCCGACCTGTTCGTCATCGATCTTACCGGCGCATCGAAGGCCTCGACCCTGGCAGTTTCCTCGCCGCTTCCCGCGGGCATCACGTCCATCGCCGCGGATGAAGTGACGGAAATGGGGACACGGCTGACGCGCGTGACGTTTCACCTGGCACAGCCTGGTGCATTGCAGGCAGCAGCGAATGGCAACACGGTGGCTGTCTCATTGCCGTCCGCCGTTCCCGCATCGGTCGAAGCGAAGGTCGACACTCCGAAGGAAACTTCCGCTCCGGTTCCGCAGGTGACCGAGGCGCCCGTCGTCGAGGCGCCGATCAGGACCGTGGAGCCGACCGTGACCGCCGAGCCGATCGTTCTGGCGAAAGCACGGACATTGAAGAAAGTCGAAACCACGGGCAGCGGCGCCGCCGTTCAGGTGCAACTCGCCGGCGACGGTGAGCTTTCGTACCACGCCATCACGCTCGAGAAGCCGTCGCGCCTCGTCATCGATCTCGACGGTGTGAAGAGCAAGGTGGCCAAGTCGAACCTCGCCGTTAACGGAACGATGGTCAAGGCCGTTCGCGTCGGTCAGTTCAAGGACGATGTGGCGCGCGTGGTCGTGGACCTCGATCAGAAGACTCCTTACCGCGTTACGAAGGCGGGAGATCGCCTCCTGATTTCGTTCGGCGATGCGGCGGCATCGATGCCCGCCTCGATCGAGACGAAGGTCGCGGCAACCAAACCCGCTCCGAAGCATGTGGCGGAAGCAAGAGTCGCCGCGAGCGACATCCCGTCGCAGGTCTCGGTCGTCGCCGACAACGCAACCACATGGAAGATGCCGCCCTCGGCATCGAAGGGTGCGAAGTCAGTGATCCGCGGCGGCGATCAGGCCACCGCGCCGTCGCCCGCCCCGCGCCCTGCCGCACCGAAGACGCCGTCGCAGATCTCGGCGAGCGCTCCGTCTCCCGCGAGCGGCAACACCGCAACCACGACGCAACCGAGCGGACCGCAGGGGACGGTCATCGGTGGCGAGAACGTCTTCGGCGAAGCGACGCCGACGGCCGCGGGTGCGCAAACCGCCGGCAATCCGTCGATCACCGGCGGGTTTCTCGGAGGTACGCGCTTCCTGAGCGGCACCGAACATACGTACACGGGCGAGCCCATCTCGCTGAACCTCAAAGACGCGGACATCAAAGATGTGCTGCGCACGTTCGCGCAACTCACCGGCCTCAATATCGCGATCGATCCGGGCGTCACGGGATCCGTCACTGTCGATTTCGTCGACGTGCCGTGGGACCAGGCGCTCGACATCATTCTTCGTCAGAACGGTCTGTCGTATGTTCTCGAAGGAAACGTCATGCGGATCGGTTCGCTTCAGCGGCTGGCCGCCGAGGCGGTGGCGACGCGCTCACTTCAGGAAGAAGAGCGGTTGAACGTTCCGCTGACGACGGTCAGCTTCAAGCTCTCATACGCACGCGCAGCCGACGTGCAGAGTCTGCTGCTGCAGATCGCATCGCCGCGCGGCCGCATCATCGTCGACAACCGCACCAACCAGCTGATCATCACGGAGATCCCGACGTATCTGCAGACGATGCGCAACCTGATCGAATCGGTCGACGTGCCGACGCGCCAGGTGCTCATCGAGGCGCGGATCGTCGAGACCTCGAAGACGTTCCTGCAGCAGTACGGGTTCGTGTGGGGCTTCCAGGGCTCGCTCGATCCGTCGCTCGGAACGGGCACCGGCCTCGTGTTTCCGAACCGCGTCGACTTCGTCGGCGGTCCGTTCTCCTTCGGCCCCGGCAACTCGGTTCTCGCGTTTCACCTCGGCGACGTGCTCGGCGGCTTCAACCTCGACGTCGCACTCAACGCAGCGGAGTCTGAAGGCCTGGTCCGCGTCATCTCGGCACCACGCGTCGTGACGCAGGACAACACGGCCGCGCAGATCCAGAGCGGCGTCCAGATTCCGTTCCAGACGCGCGTCAACTTCACGACGACCATCAGCTACGTCGACGCAACCCTCAACTTGTCGGTCATCCCGCAGATTACCGAGGCGGGCACGGTTATCATGGATATTGCGGTGCAGAAGAATGAGCCGGCGCAAGGTCTTGCAATCGAAGGTGCGGCGGGTACGCCAATCCAGACACGGCAGGCGCGGACACGGCTCATGGTGCGTGACGGCGGCACGTCGGTGATCGGCGGCATTTACCAGACCACGGACAACAACTCGCAATCGCGGCTGCCGTTCCTGCATCAGATTCCTATACTCGGCAACCTGTTCAAAACACACAACATCAGCAACTCGCATGACGAGCTGCTGATCTTCATCACGCCGCGCATCCTGAGGGCGTCGTAACATGAACGGAAGTCAGACCCGCAACGGGGAGAGTCGGAGGGGCGGAATGAACCGCAAAACGAAACAGGCTGTGCCCGCCATGATGATCGCAGCGCTTGCGCTGATCGTAGGCTGCAGCGGCGATCTGAGCCGCTCGAACGGACCAGTTTCCCTGGTCGTGACCAATAAGCAGGACCTGACGCGCATCGACCTCGCAACTGGCGCTGCGAATTGCGACAAGAGCATCGCGACCGTCAACGTGCGCGCGATCCTGCTCCAGGGCGTCAATAACAGCAAGCTCCCGACAGACGGGCGTTTCAATTCGGTCCAGTTGACGAGTTATCGCGTCTCGTACGTACGCAAAGATGGCGGAACCCTGGTTCCCGCGCCATTCACCCGCGCGACGTCGGGCTCGCTCACGGTCGGCGGCTCCGACACGGCCGTGAACGATTTTCTCGGATTTGAAATCGGCGCACTCAGTCAGGCGCCCTTTGCAGCATTGAAACCGGCCGGTGGCGGACGCGACCCCGAGACGGGGAAGAGCAACGTCACCATGGACGCCATCCTCGAGGTGTTCGGTCAGACGCTCGCTGGTGAGCGCGTCTCCGGCAGTACGCGGATCACGCTGGACTTCTGCTATTCGTGTGGCGGATGCGCGTAGCGCTCCGGGGTGTGATGAGGGGATTACGGGGGTTGAGATGATCAACATGCGACAACGGAAATTCTTGTTCGCCCAGATGGCGCTGCTCATCGTGTTCGCAGCGTGCAAGGGTGAATCTCCGACCTCGCCGACGACAACGCCGGTGACCGGAACCCAGACCACCACGCCGCCATCCGGCGCGACGATCACACTCACGGTATCGAACGCGAGCCCGCTCGTCAGTTCGACGTCGATCGTGACGGCAACGGTCAGCGAGAGCGGACATCCGGTCGCCAACGGCACCGCCGTCCAGTTCTCGACGAACCTGGGCACTTTCACCGACATCGGCACCAGCGGCGCCACGATCATCAAGACGACGACGAACGGCGTGGCCACGGCGACGCTCACTTCCGGGTCACCTGGCGCGGCCACCGTGACGGCCACCGTGAACAACGCATCCAAGACGACGATCGTCACCTTCTCGTCGACTGCTACGACGCCGACGACTCCGAGCACCACACCGACCGTCATTTCGATCACGCCGACGACGGGCAGACCGTCCGGCGGCGAGACCATCACCATCACCGGCACGAACTTCCGCGCTCCAGTACGTGTGATCTTCAAGTGTGAAGGCAGCGCCTCCACGCCTCCCGATCCGACCGCATGCAGCGGGCAGACGACGAAGGACGCGCTAGTCACGAGCGTCACGCCGACGCAGATCACCGCGATCACGCCGCCGTTCGACGTCCCGGCCGGCAAAGCGATCTCGCTCAGCGTCACCGTTCTTGTCGGCGCGGGCTCGAGCACCGAGGCATCGATTGTCACATCCGGGGCGATCATCTTCACATCCCCGTCTCTGACGCCTGTCATCCGCGGCATCACCCCGACCTCCGGTCCGATCGGCGGCGGAACCCGCACCACGATCATCGGCGACAATTTCCAGGCGCCAGTCCAGGTCTTCTTCAACGCGGCGGAAGCGCAGGTCATCAGCATCAACTTCAACCAGATCATCGTGATGAGCCCGCGCGCGAGCGACACGACTCCGGGCGGCTCCGGGACGGTCACTGGTCCCGTCGACGTCAGAGTCAAGAACATCGGCTCGGGAACCGAAGTCACCGCTGCGAGCGGATTCCGGTACACGCCGAAGATGACGATCACCACAATCAGCCCGACACAAGGCCCGATCGTCGGCGGCACGAGCGTCACGATCGACGGCACGGGCTTCGACGATCCGCTCGCCGTCACGATCGCCGGCGTCCCGGCGCAGGTCATTCGCGTATCCGGCACCGAGGTCGTCGCGCGGACCCTGCAGCCCTTGAATACGGCCTGCGCAAACCTCGTCGGGACGATCACCGTTTTGAATACGGAGAACGGGGATACTGCTTCGTCGATCCCGACGTTCACCTACATTTCACCGCCGGTGAAAGTCACGACTGTAGTCAGTCCGGCGACACCGGGTTCAACGACCTCCGTCACCGTTCTGAATGCTTCCGGAATTCCCCGAATCACGATTGGAGACAAACCGGCGACCATCACGGGTTCAACCGCAAACTCCGACGGCACGACGACTTTCACGATCATCGTCCCGACGAACCTGACTCTAGCGACTCAGTCCTGCTCCGCCGCTACGGGTGTGAGCGCACAAATACCGACGGCGTTCAATGTTACGTACTTGAGTTTGAGCACGGGCTGCACCGACACGTTCACCAATGGTCTGACGGTCAATCCTCCGGCGGTGCCAATCTTGACGGTCAGCGGCATCGTCGTGCCGTTCTCTGGCAGAATTATTCCGGCGACCCTTGGGCCACCGGCGGTACCGGCTTCCGTCACCGTAACTCCTTCCTCGCAGACCGTGACGCTCGTCAATACCGGTAGCACACCGTTGACGATCACGAGCATCACCCCAATCGGCGGCACGGGAACGGGTTGCACTCGATTTACGCCGCCTCCACCCGTGCCGGCCTCCGCGCTCCTGCAATGCGACGCCTTGCCAGTGACTGTTTCTTACAACGCCCCGACCACGGCGACGGCCGTTGCCGATGTTTGCACATTCCGCTTCGTCACAAACGCGGGAACGCGGGATATTCAATTCGTCGGCACCTCGCAGTAGCGCCTCGTTCATAGTTGTCTTTTCGAGCCGCCCCTTCGGGGGCGGTTCGCATCTCGGGAAGAAGTTGCGCTGCTCACGACCGTGAGCAAGAATGCGGTTCCTTAACCATGGCTCAGCCGGCGACGAATCCGAAAATCGAGGAGCTCAGGTTCCGGGTCAAAACGGACCCGAAGAGCCGGCTTTTCTATCAGCTGGCCGAAGAGCTCCGCAAGGTCAAGGCATACGACGAGGCGGAGCAGGTGCTGCACGCCGGCCTCACGCACAACGCCACGTATCTCGCGGCCTGGGTCAGTCTCGGCCGCACGCTTCGTGAAGAGGACAAGCATCAGGAGTCGATCGAGGCATTCACCAAGGCGCTGCAGCTCGATCCGGGCAACGTCGTCGCCGCCCGGCTCATGGCCGACGCCTACCTCGACCTCGGCGACAAGATCGAAGCGATCAAGAAGTACAAGCTGGTGCGCGCGCTCCTGCCGGTCGATGAAGAGCTGAACGCCCAGATCGATCGCCTGGAAGACGAGATCAACCCGGTCACGATTCACGCGGCAGAGCCAGAGCCGGCGACGGAGCGGACGATGCCCGGTGTCGTTCCGACTCCGCCCGCTGCTCAGGCGCCGGCACCGGCGCCCGCTCCAGTGGTGGAGACGCCGCGCGAGGTCCAGACCGCCGACGAGGAACCGATGCACGAGGCGCACGAGGAGAGTCCGTTCGAGGACCCCGTGCAGTCGTACACCTCGGACGCCGTAGAGCTCGAGCAACCAGCGGGCATGCACATCGAAGCGGCGCCGGTGGTTGCGGACATGCCCGCTCCTTGGCCGGATGAAGAACCCGCGGCGGATGTATTCGAGCCCGCGGCTGCGGAGCCCGCCGCCCCCGCGAGCGACGATGTCGCCGATACCGTCACGATGGCGGATCTCTACGTGCAGCAGGGCTTCGTCGATCGCGCGCAGTCGATCTACGAGAGCATTCTGGATCGCGATCCGAACAACGACGTGGTCCGCGCGAAGCTGGATGGACTCGACGCATCGCGCGCGAAGCCGGTCACCAGCTCGATGAGCAACACGAAAGTCGACCGTCTGGAGAAGTGGCTCTCGAAAGTGAAGGGTGCGGAGGCCGGGCGTGTTTAGAAACATCCTGCAGGACATTCAGCAGCGCGTTGACGGAACCCTCGCGCTCAGCCTGATCGGACTGGATGGCATCGCTGTGGAGTCGATCAAGCGCGACGGCGTTCCCCTCGACGTGATGGGCGCGGAGTTCGGCGGCTTCGTGAAGTCGATCCGCCTTTCCAACACGGAGCTCAATACCGGAGACGTCCTGCAGTTCTCGATCGTGACGGAGAAGTACACCGCGTTTCTATCCGCCGTCACGCCGGAGTACTTCGTTCTTCTGGTCATGAATCCCGACGGAAACTATGGCCGCGCGCGGTTCGAGCTTGCCCGCGCGAAACAGCAGTTGAGAAACGAGCTGACCTGACTTGAATTTCAAAGAGATTCTCGAACTGATCGATAAGGTCGCGGACCGCGGCATCGCGGCGCTCGAAATCGAGCAGGCGGGCGTCAAGCTGCGCATCGAGGGCAAGAGCGCGGGACCGCAGGTCCTTCATCGCTACGGTGACACCGGATCCGCGCCGCCTCCGGTCGCGGCGCCCGCGGCCGCATCCGCGCCGATGCCGGCGACGGCCGCGCCGCCTGTGGACAGCGACGCCGGACTGCACATCGTCACGTCGCCGATCGTCGGCACGTTCTACCGGGCTGCGAATCCGGAGTCGGAGTCGTTCGTCAACGTCGGCGATTCGGTGAGCAAGGGGAAAGTCCTCTGCATCATCGAGGCGATGAAGCTGATGAACGAGATCGAATCGGACATGGACGGCGTGGTCGCCAGAATCTATCCGCAGAACGGCCAACCGATCGAGTACGGCGAGAAACTGTTCGCGCTGAGAATCTGATGCGCGTCACCGCGCGTTGTCCGACAGCCGACCACTTCTTATGATCTCCAAAGTTCTCATCGCCAACCGAGGCGAGATCGCCCTTCGCGTCATCCTCGCGTGCAAGGAGATGGGTATCAAGACCGTGGCAGTGCATTCCGAAGCGGATCGCGATGCGCTGCACGTGCGCTACGCCGACGACGACGTGTGCATCGGTCCAGCCGCGTCGCGGCAGAGTTACCTCAGCATCTCGTCCATCATCGCGGCGGCGGAGATCACCGGTGCCGACGCCATCCATCCGGGCTACGGCTTCCTCGCGGAGAACGAGCACTTCGCGGAGATCGCCAACGAGTGCCATCTGACGTTTATCGGTCCTTCTCCCGAAGCCATCCGGCTCATGGGAAACAAGGCGAAGGCTCGGGAGACTGCCAAGGCCGCCGGTGTGCCGATCCTTCCGGGAAGCGACGGGCCGGTGAAGACGTACTCGGAAGCCGTCGAAGTGGCGAAGGAGATCGGGTACTCGGTCATCCTCAAGGCTTCGGCGGGTGGCGGCGGCCGCGGCATGCGCATCTGCGCATCGGAAGACGATCTGCAGGGGGCATTCGAGACGGCGCGCAGCGAGGCCGAGCGCGCATTCGGTTCCGCAGACGTCTACATCGAGAAATACCTCGAGCATCCGCGCCACATCGAGATTCAGGTCTTCGGCGATACACACGGCCGTATCGTGTCGCTGGGCGAGCGCGAGTGCTCGATTCAACGCCGCCATCAGAAGCTCCTCGAGGAATCCCCATCGCCGGCCATCACTCCCGAGATCCGCAAGGCGATGGGCGAGGCTGCCATCACGCTCTGCCGCGCGGTGAATTACGTGAACGCGGGCACGATCGAGTTCCTGTTCCAGGATGGCCGCTTCTATTTCATGGAGATGAACACGCGCATCCAGGTCGAGCACGCGGTGACCGAAGAAGTGACGGGGATCGATCTGGTGAAAGAGCAGATCCGCGTTGCGTCGGGGCTGCCGCTCTCCGTTCCCGAAGGAGAGTTCAAACTGCGCGGTCACGCGATCGAGTTTCGCATCAATGCCGAGGATCCGGTGACGTTCGCGCCGAATCCGGGAAAGATCAAGGAATGGCACATCCCGGGCGGACCGGGCATCCGTGTGGATGCCGCCGTCTATCGCGACTACGTCATCCCTCCGCACTACGACTCGCTCATCGCGAAGCTGATCGTGCGTGGGAAGGACCGCTCGGAAGCGATCGCGCGCGGCCGCCGCGCACTCGAGCTCTTCATCGTCGAAGGCGTGAAGACGTCGATCCCTTTGCATCGCGCGATCCTCGATCATCCTCGCTTCATCAGTGGCGACTTCTCGACACGGTTCATGGAGGAGTTCGAGTGGTGAGAGCGACCGGTAAGGAGGTAGGGCCGTAGTGCGAGTAGAGTGATCGTGCTACCGGCCTACGGCCTTACTTTCTTACTATGAAAATCTACATCGTCGGATTCATGGGTGCCGGGAAGACGACGATCGGCCGCGAGCTTGCCCAGCGGATTTCGGCGCCGTTCTTTGACCTGGACGATCTCGTCGAAGCGTCGGAGCGGATTTCGATCAAGGACATCTTCGCGCAGCACGGAGAGCCATACTTTCGCAAGCGGGAACGCGATCTTCTCCGGGCGACACGGAACCTCGAGCGCGCCGTCGTCGCTACCGGCGGCGGGACGTTCACCTTCGACGACAACATCCAGTTCATCCAGTCGGAAGGGCTGTCCGTGTTCCTTTCCGCTCCGTACGCGCTCCTGCGCAATCGCATCGGCGACAAGGCGGCGGAGCGGCCACTCTTTCGCGACGACATCGCCACGCACGAGCTTTTCAATAGCCGCCTGCGTTACTACCGGATGGCCGACGTCGCGATCGAGATGCGTGACGACGAGACACCAAAAGAGATCGTGGAGCGCCTGATCCTCGAGCTGCCGAAGGGCGTGTTCGAGGCGCAGCGCACGGCGAAGAGGACGCGATGAGAACGCTCGTGCTCAGCGATCTCCACTCGAACGCGGAGGCTCTGCGCATGGTCATGTCCCGCATCCGCCGCAAGAAATTCGACCAGGTCGCCTGCCTCGGCGACTTCGTCGGGTATGGCGCGCAGCCGAATCAGGTGCTCGACACGATGCGCACCATCGGACGCCCGAAGCTCTACATCCGCGGCAATCACGATCGCGTGGCGTCCGGATTGGATGAAGGTGAGGCGTTCAACCAGGTTGCGCGCGACGCCGCGATCTGGACCCGCGATCACCTCTCGCGGCCGAACCGCCGATTCCTGCGCGATCTGCCCCACGGTCCGCTGCGAACGGACGGCATGATGCTCTGTCACGGATCGCCGCACGACGAGGACGAGTACGTGTTCAGCGAGATGCATGCGGGGCGCGTCCTGATCGAGACCGATGCGAGGCTCATCCTCTTCGGACACACGCACCTTCCGGCCGTGTTCTGGCTCGATGAAAAGGACCGCGCGTACGGCGTCGCGGTCGAAGGCGACGCCACCGTTCGGCTCAATCCCGCGTATCGATATCTGATCAATCCCGGTTCGGTCGGGCAGCCGCGCGATCGCAATCCCGCCGCGTCGTTCGCAATCGTCGATACGAAGAAGGCCACTGCGCAATTCTTCCGCGTCGATTACGACGTGGCGAAGACGCAGAGCGCAATCCTCCGGGCAGGTCTGCCCTCCATTCTTGCTTACCGGTTGGCGTACGGGACGTAGTGTGAGCGCGGCTTCTGTTTCTGTGTGTCCATACACAGAACCCGGTTCCCACACCGGCATCGCCCGCCACCACAAGGTGACGAGCCTGTCCTCGATTGAGGAGACGCGCCTCGTACGCAGTCGAGCGCCTGGAAGGTAAGTCATTGAAAAGACAGCCGGAATACCAATCGGTCCCGTGGCACATTCACCGCAGCGGCGAGGTCTCGTTGCCGGAGAGAATCCAATGCGCAAACTGACACCCATCCTCCTCATCTCACTCGCCGCGCTGGCGCTTCCCGCGTATGCCGCAAAAGGCCGCGATCAGTCGTACATCACGTTCGACGACGGCGGCACGATCGTGAAGCAGGGCGATGACGGCCGCCAAGTCGACGGTCGCGTCAACTTTCCGGTGTATCCGGGCGATGAGGTGACGACGAGCCGGCGGGGACGCACGGAGATCCGGCTCGCGGACGGCAACATCATCGCGCTCGACCGTTCGACGTCGGTCCGCTTCCGGTCGATCTCCGATTCCTACGAAACTGACTCCGCCCAGTCCATCATCGAATTGAAATCGGGTCACGTCGGCGTGCAGCGCACGAGCGAGGCGACGGAGATTCTCCGCATCGATACGCCGAATGCCAGCTACGCCGCGACGGAAGAAGCCGTTTACACCATCGACGCCGATTCTCAGGGTCGCGATCGCGTGACGGTATTCGCGGGATCGATCGAAGTGAGGACGCCGAAGCGCGCGACACGCGTCCATCGCGGCGAAGAGGCTCGGGTCGACGACCAGGGCATCTACGATCTCGTCAACGCGCCGAACGGCAGCGACGAGTTCGAGCGCTGGTTCACGCGGCGCTCCGATCGCTACGGCTCGCCGTCGAGCCGCTACCTCGATCACTCGCTGGCCTATTCGGACTCCGACCTGTCGGACAACGGCTCCTGGGTCTACGCCTCGGAGTACGGTGGCTACGGCTGGCGTCCGCGCGTCGCCACCGGCTGGCGCCCGTACTACTACGGCAGTTGGGGCTACGGTCCGGGCGGATGCCTGACGTGGATCTCTTCGGAGCCGTGGGGATGGGTGCCGTACCACTACGGGCGGTGGGCTTATGACGTGGGGTACGGCTGGCTGTGGCTTCCCGGCTACACCTACGCGCCGGCCTGGGTCTACTGGGCGTATGGCCCCGGCTACGTTGGCTGGGCACCGTCGGGTTGGTACGACTGCTACCGGCCGTACTACAACTGGGCTTATCGACCGTACTCGCGCGCCGGTCTCGATTTCGGATTCGGCTTCTACGGTCGCGTGCGCATGAACGAGGTCGACCTGCGACCGTGGACGTTCGTCAACGCCAATCACATCGTATCGAACCGCGTCGATCAGGCGGCTCTCACGACCGACGCCGTGCGGCAGAGGCTCATTCGCGATCCCGGCAGTTCGCTGGCCACGGTCAGCGGAACGCCCGCTCGCTTCACCCGTTCTGAAATCAAGGATCCGGCCGCGGCTGTGAACAATATCGTTCACCGCGGGACGGTGAGTGGCACCGGCAGAGAAGGCTCCGGAACCATGGCGGACATGACACCCTATTTCCGCCGCGACTCGGAGCTTTCCAATTCGGTGCGCGAGCGCATCGTTCGCTCCCGCCCGCCGGAGCCCGTCACCTCGGTTGGCGTTCCATCGGGAGTGCCGACGCCCGGAACGCGTGGCACGCTCGAGGGCCGCTCCGATCGCGACGGCACCGGCTCGCGGGGCGACAATCGTGCGGGTGAGGGTGTTGGCCGTGTCTTCCGCGACCCGTACGGCAACAGCCCGGCGCCGGCGACGACTCCGCGCCGCGAGAATCCTTCGACATCGCCGCGAAGCGGCAGCTGGCGCGATCACGTCGACCGCACTCCATCGACGACGCCAGCACCGACGACGCCGAGCGTCGACCGCACGCCCGTTGGCGATCGCTCGGCCACAACCGGCTGGCGCGGTCGCTCGGTCGATCGCAGCGGAGAACGTGAATCCGTCCCGCGCGATCGCGCGCCGTCGACCGACCAGCGCAGCTCTGATCGCGGCGCCGACATCCCGCGCCGCATCATCGATCGCATCGGTGGCGCGCGCATCTCTCCAGGCGACACCCCGCGGGAATCTGCACCGCCTCGGGAGACCCATGCGGAGCCGCAACCGCGTCAGGCCGAGCCCCGACAGGAGCGTTCCTCGCCACCATCGCAGCCTTCGTCTCCTCCGCCATCGCGTCAGGAACACTCGTCGCCACCACCGTCGCACGATAGCGGCGGCGGGCACATCAAACGCGGTGATTAATGCACGGGCCTCTTCGGAGGCCCTTGCTAGTCGAATTTCGAATGTCGAAGTTCGAATGAAGAAAGAAGAATGAAGGGGATAGCCGGTTTCTTCATTCTTCATTCGAACTTCGAACTTCGAACTTCTCATTTAGAATCACCGGGATGTCTCTGCCTCTATTCTTCGCGCTCTACTGTCTCGAGGCGGGACTGTTCTTCCTCGTCGTGCCCTGGACGCGCCTTTGGACGGTCAATCCGCTGCTCCACGGGTCGATGACGGTCAGCCTGCTCTCCGGAAACCCCTTCATACGCGGTTTCGTGTCGGGGTTCGGTGTCATCCATCTCATCATCGGCGTCAAGGACATCCTGCAGCTCAGCCACGGCCGGGAAACGGCGGATCGCGAGTAGATGCTCCGCTCCGTCGACCGCTCGCGGTTGTTCTATCCGCTGTTCGTCAGCATCCTGCTGTTTGCCGTCTACTGGCCATTCCGACACGAGCCGCTGATGGTGGGGGACGTCAACGTCCGCGACTACGTCCTTTTTGCCGCCGACGCGGCGTTGATCTTCTTCAGCGTCCGGTTCATCGACACGATCGTCTTCGATCTCCTGTTCTCGCGGCGCCGCAATGTCGTGGCGCCGCAACTGTTGCGCGGAATCGCGGCGTTCGTTCTGTACATCGTCCTCTTCACCGCGACGTTCTCATCGGTCTTCAACGTCGACGTGAAAAGCTTCCTGACGGGCACCACGATCGTCGCCGCCGTCCTCGCCCTCGCGCTCCAGGACACCCTCGGCAACCTCTTCTCCGGAATCGCGATGCACACCGAAGATACGTACGAAGTGGGAGACGTCATGCATTCGGGCGATTTCTTCGGCGTGGTCGAGCGGGTCAGTTGGCGCGCGACGAGGCTCCGAGGATTCAACAACCAGAACCTCGTCGTACCGAACTCCCTGCTCGCGCGCGAGCGAATCGAGCTCTTTCCTCGCGACAACCTGAATGCACGAACGATCCAGTTCGGCATCGACTATCACATCGCCCCGGCGACGGTGATCAGCGTCCTCACTCAAGCTGCCACGCACGTCGAGGGCGTTGCCCGCGAGTTGCCCGCGCTCGCGCGCGTGGCGAGTTTTGCCGACTCAGCGGTCGTGTACGAGATCAAATACTTCATGCGCGATTATTCGATGCGCGACCGCATCGACGCCGAGATCCGCAAGGCGGTCTGGTACGCCCTGAAACGGAACGAGATTCCGTTCGCGTATCCGGTGCGCGTACATCAGGACTACGTCGCGCCGAAGGCTCTGCACGAGGTCACCATCGATCAGATCCTCGAGCGTCTGCAGGCGGTGGATGTGCTGTCGCCGCTCTCTTCGCGTGCGCACGAGTCCCTGGCCGCGCAGACGAAAGTCCATTTCTACTCGAAGGGTGAGGCGATCATCCATCACGGCACGGCCGGCGAATCGATGTTCGTCGTGCACTCCGGCAGCGTCGTGGTGCGGCTGCCCGACACGGACGCCACGGGATGGCAGCAGATTGCGCAACTCGGACCGGGCAGCGTGTTCGGCGAGATGGCGCTCCTCACCGGCGAAGTCCGCAGCGCCGATGTCGTCGCCGCGGACGACGTCGTCACGCTCGAGATCGCAAAGGAATCGCTGCAGCCGATCCTGCACGGCCATCCCGAGCTCGCCAAGGCGATCTCGCACAAGATGGTCGAGCGGCGGCAGCATCTGGAAACCCTTCAGGCGGCCGACATCGAGGAAGAAGAGCTGACCTTGATCTCCAAGATCAAGTCGTACTTCGGCGTTTGACATGAAACGCCTGCTCATCGTCGAGGACAAAGAATCGCTCGCACTCATGCTCAAGGAGACCGTCGAATCGGACGGCCTGGAGGCCGACGTCGTCGGCAACGGCAGCGAAGCGATGCGCCGTCTCGCCAGCGGGCAGCGCTACATGGCGGTCGTCACCGACCTCCGCCTGCCGGGCGCAGACGGGATCGGGGTGCTGAAGCAGGCCAAGGAGAGCGATCCCGATTGCCCGGTCATCGTGATGACGGCATTCGGAACCATCGAGAACGCGGTGGAAGCGATGAAGCTCGGCGCGTTCGACTTCATCCAGAAGCCGGTCGACGTCGATCATCTTCTTCTTCTGCTGCGGCGCTGCCGCGAATATCGCGAGCTGCGCTTCGAGAATTTGCTCCTGAAGGACGAGTTCCAGCAGCGATACCGGCTGCCGGCAATCATCGGCGAGTCGCCGAAGATCGTCGAGGTCTCCTCCGCGATTCAACGCGTCTCGCCAACCGATTCCACCGTCCTGCTTCAGGGCGAATCGGGAACGGGTAAGGAGCTGTTCGCCCGCGCCATTCACCAGCTTTCCCCGCGGCGCGACCGGCCGTTTGTCGCCATCAACTGCGCGGCCATTCCGGACACCCTCATCGAAAATGAGCTCTTCGGCCACGAAAAAGGCTCGTTCACCGGCGCCAGCGGGCGGCAGCTCGGCAAGTTCGAGCTCGCCGACGGGGGCACGATCTTCCTCGACGAGATCGGCGAGCTCGGACTGAACGTGCAATCCAAAATCCTCCGCGTCATCCAGGAGAGGCGTTTCGAACGCATCGGAGGAACGGCGCCGATCGACGTCGACGTGCGCATCATCTGCGCGACCAATCGCAATCTGAACGACGAGGTGCGCGGCGGCCGCTTCCGCGAGGACCTCTTCTTTCGCGTGAACGTCTTCCCGGTCACGATTCCGCCGCTGCGCGTGCGTCGTGAAGACATCGACGCGCTGACGGACTTCTTCCTGCAGCGCTTCGCGCGCGAGCTGAACAAGCCGCGTCTGCAGATCGCGGGTGACGCCCGCGAAAAGCTGCGCGCTTACGACTGGCCGGGAAACATCCGGGAGCTGGAAAACTGCATCGAGCGCGCGGCGATCCTCTGCGACGACTCCCGCATCTGCACTCCCAACCTCAACCTCGGCGACGGCGGCGGCGGCGGCGCGGCGAGCGACTCCATCGACCTCTCCGGCACGCTGGAGGAAGCGACGCGCAGAATCGAGATCCTCAAGATCAAGGACGCGATCGCGCGCACCGCATCCCGCAACGATGCGGCCGAGGCGCTGGGAATCTCACCGCGTACGTTGTTTGCGAAGTTGAAGGAGTTGGAAATTGAATAGCGATTGCGTGTGGGCCACGCCCGCTCTGAGTGTCATCCCTCGCTACGCTCGGGATGACACGTGGCAAGCGCTGTGCGAGATTCCCTAACAGCTAACAGCGAATGATTCCAACCTCCAAAGATGTCGTCCACTACTTGAACGCGCGCTTCGAAGCGCTGGGGCTTCCGTATCGTCTCGAGCACCTCGCGGTGCTTCCGTACGTCAACCCGATGTGGATGGCGAACTGGGATGCGCCGCAACTCGGTGACGCGCCCGAGCGCGACATCATCGAGGAAGAGCTGCGGGAAGCCCGCTGGCGCTTTCCACAAATTCTCGACGAGTTCTGAGGAAAAACAGGTGGGAAGTTGGGAAGCTTGAGCCTCTCGCTTCCCAGCGTTTCCAGAGCGAATGCAGAATGCAGAATGCAGAAGGGTTCCCAAATTCTAAATTCTGCATTCTGCATTCTGCATTCAGGTGTCTATCCTTCCCCGCTTCCCAGCTTCAGCTCACATCCACTTCGCGATCCAGTCGGCGACGGTCGTGTAGAAGAACCGGCTGTTCTCGCCGTTGAGAATCCAGTGATTCTCGTCCGGCCATACGAGCAGTTTCGCCGGCACGCGCATGCGTTGCAGTGCGGCGTACATCTCGAGCGTGTTGTTCATCGGGACGCGGAAGTCGTGCTCGCCGACCGACAGAAGAATTGGCGTCTTGAAGTTGGCGGCGTAGGTGATCGGGCTCTGGTCGCGCCAGATCGGGTTGTTCTCCCATGAAGGTCCGCCCACCATGAGCTCGCGGTGATAAATCCCGTCGCTCGTGCCCCATTGCGTCTGCAGGCTCGAGAGGCCTGCGTGGCTGATGATCGCTTTGTAGCGTGTGGTGGTTGCTTCCATCCAGTTCGCGAGATGCCCGCCGTAGCTCGCGCCGCCTGCGATCTGCCGCGAGCCGTCGATGAACGGGAAGCGCTTGATCGCTTCGTCGGCTCCGGCGTTGATGTCGTTTCCGGGACCGCGCAGCGGATCGGCTTGAATCGACTGCGCCAGCGCCTCGCCGAAGCCGGTCGAGCCGCGATAGTTCGTCATCACCATCACGTAGCCCGGCTTGGCCAGAAGGTGATAGTTCCAACGCAGTGAGATCTGGTCGCGCCACATGCTGGCGGCGCCGCCGTGCATCAGGACGAACAGGGGATACTTCCTGTTCGGATCGAAGTTCGGCGGAAGCACGATCATGTTGTGGATGCGCTGGCCGTCCTTGTTCGTGAACCAGAAGTGCTGCGGCGGCTGCCAGTCGAGCTTCGCGGACTGCTCCACGTTGAAGTCCGTGAGGTTGCGATGCGACTTGGCGACCGGATCGATGCGCACGATCTCCGCCGGGTTGATCGAGCTTCCCCAGCGGCCGACCATGACCATCGTCGCCGACTTCGGCGCGATCTGCAGCGAGTCGTAGACGCCGCGCTGCGGATCGATCGCCAGCGTCGCGTTGCCGCTGCCATTCGCGGGAGCGGTGTAGATCTTCATCAGGCCCGCGTCTTCGGCCGTGAAGTAGAACGAGCGGCCGTCGCTCGTGACCGCGAAGCTGTCCACCGAACGATCGAACGGGGCGCCGACGACCGTGCGCTCGCCGGTCATCGCCGGCCAGTCGAACGCCACGATGCGATCGTTGTTGTACGGCTTCTTGTTGTTCGGACTGAACTTCGCGTACAGCGTCTTGCCATCGGGGCTGAAGCGCGGGCTGCCATAGCTGCCCTCGCCGTGCGCGATGCGAACGGGCTCGCCGCCGGCCGCGTCCACACGATAAAGGTCTGTGCCGACCTCCGCGTACGCCGCGCTGTTGCGGGTGGTCGTCACCGCGACCACCAGAGCGCGGCCGTCGGGTGACCACGTGGAGTCGATCGACTCGCCGCCTTCACCGCCGAAACCCGTCCCGCCAAATCCTGCCTCCGCCACCAGTTTCGTGCCGCCCAGGATGTCCTTCGCTTTGGAGCCGGGGTCGAGAGACTGTGTCATCACGCGAATCTGCTTATCGGATTCTACCCAGCGATCCCAGGAGCGGATCGGGAAGGTCTCGTAGACGCGGACGTTCGCCTTCCGATCCTTTGCGTCCTTCGTCAGCTTCTTGTTGCTCTCGTCATCGGTGGCGTTGCGATACTCGCTGGCGGCGAACGAGATCGAGCGGCCGTCGGGTGCAAATTCCGGCGAACGCGCTCCGCTCGACACGCTCGTCACGCGCTGCGCCTCGCCGCCGTCAGCGATGCCGAGGATGTAGATCTGGGCCTGGTCATCGCCTTCGCGTTTGGCGGAGAACGCGATGCGCCGGCTGTCGGGCGACCACGCCACGCCGCTTTCCGACCCCTTGGTGAATGTGATTTTCCGCGGCTTGGTGCTGCCGTCGGACGCGGTGAGCCAGAGGTCGCTGACCTGTTCCTTCTCGTCGTATGCCGGCTCGGTGACGGAGAAGACGATCCACTTGCCATCCGGGCTCAGGACCGGCGCGCCGACACGCTTCATGAGCCACAACGTCTCGTGAGTCACCGGCTGCTTCTGGGCGATCGCGGCGGTGGCGATCAGCAGCGCGAATGCAGTTGCAAACGCTCGTTTCATCGATTGTTCTCCTGTTGGGCTGCAGCGTATTCTGGAGCGATGAACACTAGCAGAAAACGGGCTCTGATCACGGGTGCGTCGAGCGGCATCGGACTCGATCTGGCGCGCCTATTCGCGAAGGACGGCTACTCGGTCGTACTGGTCGCGCGAAGCGCCGACAAGCTGACCGCGCTGGCGAAGGAGCTCGGCGGAGAAGCGATCGTCGCCGACCTCAGGAAGCCCGATGCGCCACTCGAGATCTTCGAGAAATGCGGAGCCGTCGACGCGCTCGTCAACAACGCCGGCTTCGGCGTCCTCGGTCCATTCGCGAAGACCGATCTCACCGCGGAGCTGGAAATGCTGCAGGTGAACATCGTCGCGCTCACCCACCTGACGAAGCTCTTTCTGCGTCCGATGGTTGAACGCCGCAGCGGTGCGATTCTCAACGTGGCGTCGACCGCCGCCTTTCAACCAGGGCCGTTGATGGCCATCTACTACGCGTCGAAAGCGTACGTGCTCTCGTTTTCGGAGGCGATCGCCGATGAGTTGCGCAACAGCGGCGTGACGGTGACCGCCTTATGTCCCGGAGCGACGGCGACCGGTTTTGCGGCCGCGGCGGACATGGAGTCCACGCGCCTGTTCACGGCGATGAAGCCGATGAGCTCCGCCGACGTGGCGCGAATCGGCTACGACGGAATGCGCAGCGGGAAGCGAATCGTCATCCCCGGCCTTCGCAACAAGATGCTGGCGCAATCGATCCGCATCTCGCCACGCCGCATGGTGACCGCGATCGTCCGCCGGCTGCAGGAAAACGCTTAACGCGACATCGAGGCGCTCTTGACCGACGCGCTGACCGCGACGGGAGCGTGGGTGATGGCTTCTACGATGCTCATCCCGTCCGTCAGGCGCGCGAATGGGATGCATCGCGACTCATGCGCGGCGGAAGCGTTGGAGACAAATCGCAGCGAGATCTCGTTTGTGTCGGCCGACGGCAGGCAATAGGCGACCGTTCCCTGGTCGAAGCTTCCCGGGCGGTCGGTGATCGGCTGCATCATCCGTTGCACGTTCGCGCTCATGGGCACCGAGATGCGGATCTCCGAGCGGCCGTCGGTCGCTGTGGCGCGGTCGAAGACGCCGGCGTAGACGAATCGCGCGACCTGATTGGAGGTCTGCGGCGCGATGTCGCGCATGAGCTGCGCCTTGAGATCGCCCGCCGAGGTGTGAATCGTGATCGAGGTGCTGTCGACGATTGCCGTCGCGCGCTTCGCGAATTCCTCGTGCGCCAGGTGCACGAACTCGGGATCGTCCATGCCGAGGAACACGGAGGCCATCGAGTCGGCGTTCGCTTTCGTCGGATTGTTGTAGACGCTCACCAGGTCGTACTTGTGATTCCGGAACATCGGGACACCTTCGACGCTGCTGAATGTGTCCACGTGTATCAGCCCGACGCCTTCCGGCGGATTTTTCGTTCCAGCCTTCATGATCGTCGCGCCGGAGGTGTTGTCTCGCACCGCGAGCGATTCGGCGAACGGATGCAGATGGAACGCGGCGTAGTGCACGCGCGTGTCGTAGGGAAGCTGCATGAACCACGTGATGTCGCTCGCATTGGTCTGGCGGCCCGGCGGAACGATCCAGTGTCCGGTCATCTTGCGACCCGACGGATCGATGTAGTCGGCGGCGGACGAAACCGCTTGCGGCGCACGCGCGCCGACGATGCAGTTCGCGCCGGTGTGCTCCATCTCGCTCATACCTTCCGACGCACTCGGCATCATGGATGCCAGGGCGATCGGGTTGTTGTCGAGTTGCACCATGCCCGAGGCGCCGACGTTGAAGAGCGGCTTCATCGGCTCGGTGAGGTCGGCATCGCGGACGTATTCGAACGTGACGCGATGGCGGACCAGCAGATTCTTCGGATGTTCGATGTTGTGATTCAGCACCTGCGTGAACAGCACCAGCGGCTCATTCGACGAGATCGGGAAGCCGAATCCGGCCGGCAGCTTCGCCTGCAGCATGCCCTGCGAGAGCGTCATCAGCCGCGGCGACGTCGTGCGCCGGAAATCGAAAACCGCCTGATGCTTGGCCGCGTCGAGATCGACGTTGACGTGGCACATCAACTCCGGCAGTTGCGGCGTTTTCCCGTCCTCGCCGACCATCTCCGTCCGGATCCCGACGATCCACAACAGCTCGGGCTGGGCCGATTCACCCAGCGTGACGCGCTGAACGCTCGACGGTCCTTCCATCGACCGGTACTTGCGATCGATCGTGTAGACCTTCGACAGGATCTGCTGCGTGTGGATCGGCGGAGCGGCCGCGGCCGCGGCCGCGGACGCAGATGCGATCGACATAGCAAACGCTAGAAGGGAGAGGCGCTTCACGTTTCCAGAGTAACACCGGCTCTAGCGGCGAACTTTCAGCCAGACCACGATTTGTGCCAGCGAGGCCCCGAGCGTGTCCAGGCCGACGTCGATCGGGTTTCCTGTCCTCGACGCCACGAACGTCTGATGGAATTCGTCGATCGATGACAGGCAGGTGGCGACAACGATCGCAGTCGCCGCCCATCGCCAGTCGAATCCCGGCCGGGCGCGTCGGATGGCGCGGAACAGCAGGCCGCCGAGGATGCCGTATTCGGTGAGGTGCGCCGCTTTTCGGATGAGGAAATGGACGGTCGCGAACTGCTCCGGCGACAGAGGCCTGCCGCGGATCGCCGTCACGATGGCCTGCAGGATCGAGCCGGTATGCTCGGCCGAGAACGCATCTCCGGACGCCCACAGGATTACGCCGGCCCAGAGAATTGGTGGAAGCCAGTAGCGCACGGCGCGGGAGTATACGGGTGCCCACTGCAGTCCCATCCATTGAAACGTTATGCGAATAACCTTCACTACCCCTATAATTCGAGCACTCTGAAAATGGAGGGCGATTGCAAACGCAGGTGAAGCCGCGCGTACGTTTTACCGTCTATCAGCCGGGCATTGCCCCACAACAGGTGGCCATCCCGTCTGAAATGATCACGCTCGGCCGCGCGTCCGATTGCACGATCCCCATCAAGGACCGCTTTCTCTCACGCAAGCACGCGGAGATCGTCCATGAGCGCGGCTCCTGGTTCGTTCGCGACTGCGGCAGCGTGAACGGCACCCTGCTGAACGGCGTCAAGATCGCGGAGCCCGTCCCCCTCCGCGCCGGCGACCGCATCGCCCTCGGCGACAGTGAAGTGGTTTTCCACGCGGACGAGACGGCGTCGCAATTCGTCGCCGTCGACAGCGACTCCCACGCAACGAATCTCGCCATCAAGATCGATGACGATCGCGGCATGGAGGGAACGCGCCTCCTGAGCACGCTGGCGCTCGAGTTCCTCGCCGATCGCCCGATGAGCGAGCTTTTCGATTTCATCCTCGATCGCGTTCTCCATCTCCTCCATCCGTCGCGCGCAGCGCTTGCGCTTTTCGGCGACGATCACCAGACCTTCGAGAACGTGAAGCTGCGCCGGCAGGATGGCGCCGAGAGCAGCGGCGATCTCACCATCAGCCGCACGCTGCTGCAGCAGGTCGTCGACGGCCGCCAGGTCGTCTCGTTCTTCGATACCAGCCAGGACGAGAAGCTCGCGCGAGCGCAGTCGATCATCGCGCAGCACATCCGCTCCGCCGTCTGTGCACCGCTCCTCGTCAACGACGTCGTCCTCGGCGTCCTTTATCTTGATTACACGTCGATCCGCGGCGCGGTCACGGAGAACGATGTTCGGCTGGTCGCGCAGATCGCGCGTTTTGCCGCGGTGACGCTCGAGCGCACGCGGCTGCGCGAAGAAGCGCTGCTGAAGGCGAAGTTCGATGAAGAGCTGCGCACCGCGTATGCGATTCAGAAGCGTCTTCTGCCCGACGCGCTGCCGACGATCGAAGGCTACTCGTTCGCCGCGGCAAATCGTCCATGCAAGACGGTGAGCGGCGACTATTACGACGTCGTCTCGCGACCGGACGGCCGCATCTACTTTGTGATCGCGGACGTCAGCGGCAAGGGCATCACCGCCG
>JBBRMQ010000015.1:0-32770 GCA_038230775.1 Thermoanaerobaculia bacterium | reverse complement strand
TGATCGTAAGCCTGCGACATCGGTTGCAGGTTGTACGCGCCGTCGCCTTGAGAAACGAGATCGATGCGCTTGAGCTGGAGCGGAGTCATCGTCGTATTGTGGATGGTCAACCGGTACTGAACCGGGATGCCGCCCGTCACGTTGCGCGCCGCTTCCGCCACCGTGGAGAGCTGGATGAGCTGGAGCTCCGGCTCCGCATGCGTGGAGCTCGTCGACGTGCAACCGAGGGCAAGGAAGAGCGCTGCTCCAAGTGCACGTCGCATCACAATCTCCTACTTCACCCACTTCAGCATCTCTTTCGCCGTGGCGGCATCCTTGCCATCCGGCTCGAGCTCGAGGTACTTCTGCAGATTCGCCTTGGCGTCCGCGGGCTTTTGCGCACGGACGTAGAGCATACCGAGCTCGTAATAGGCCGGTGCAAACTTGTCGTTAACGGCGATCGCCTGTTTGAGCACCGGCTCCGCTTCCTTGTCTTTCCCCGCGTTGATCAGGCGGGCCGCGTCGTTGAAGAGCACTCCCGAATCGGCGGGCATCTTCGCCTTCGCTTCGGCAGCCTTGGCCTTGTCGCCCGTGGCGCTGTAGGCATTGAACAGGATCGTGTACATGTCCGTCTCGTCGGGAGCCAGCTCGAGCGCCTTGTTCGCGCTGGTGATCGCCTTCGGGTAGTTCTTCTGGCCGACATAGACCTTGGCGAGCGCTTCCCATCCGGCGATGAGATCGGGTTTCGCCGCGACGGCTTCTTCGAACTTTGCCGCCGCTTCCGCTTGCTTCCCTTCGTTGAACAACATCGCGCCGTCGTTGTACGCGGTGACGGCCGGATCGGCTTTCGGAGCCGCCACGGGAGCTGCAGCAGCAGCAGTAACCGCCGGCGAGAGCACGACATCCTTCACAGTCGTGTCGCTGATCTTGAGCTTGATGTTCTCGGAGTACGGCTGATACCCCGGCGCAGAGTAGGTGACCTTGTACGGGAGCGTGCCGTCACCGAGGAGCAGCCGGTAGTCGCCGCTCTTCTCCCCTTTGAAGTCGGCTTTGAAGTTGCGCTGCCCCGTGGACACGATGGTGATCATCGCGTTCGGGATCGGCGCCTTCGTCACCGCATCCGTAATCTTGCCGGTCATCCGCGCTTCAACTCCGGCGAAGACGTTGCCGGCCACAGCCATGAGGGAAAGCAAACAAAGCGCTGCTGTTTTTCGCATCGTTGATCTCCTGATGATTGACCTTCTAAACGACCGCTCGGCGACGGTCATTCCGCGGATGATCACTCAAAGCTGAGGTAGGTTTGATCCTTGAGCCCCCGCTCGAAATCCTGCAGCAATCGCATTCCCTCGTTCGGCTTGAAGCGGTCCTGTTTGATGGCGGCGTCGATTTGCGCCTTCATCCGTTTCTCGAGATCGCGCCAGTCGTACTGCGTCATCGCCAGCACTTCGCCGATCGAGTTTCCCGGGATCTCCTCCTCGATGTAATAGCCGCTCTCCTCATCGGGATCGAGGAACACGTGCACCTCGTTGACGCGCCCGAAGAGATTGTGGAGGTCTCCCATGATGTCCTGGTAGGCCCCGGTGAGGAAGATGCCGAGGTAGTAGGGCTCGCCGGTGCGGAGCTCGTGGAGCGGCAGCGTTTCGCGCACGTCGTACAGATCGATGTACTTCGAGATCTTGCCGTCGGAGTCGCACGTGATGTCGACGAGCGTCGACTCCAGATTGGGGCGCTCGTGGAGGCGGTGAATCGGGACGATCGGGAACAGCTGGCCTAACGCCCAGTGATCGAGCAGCGACTGAAACACCGAAAAGTTACAGATGTGCTGATCGGACAGCTCGATCTTCAGCGTCTTGACATCTTCCGGCACTTCAGCGGGATCCATGTGCGGGATGAGAAGCTGGATCTTCTCGGCCGCCTGCCAGAAGAGCGTCTCGACGCGGGCCTTGACGTCGAGATTGAGCAGGCCGAGCTCGAACATCGTCTGGGCCTGCTCCTTGATCTGCAGCAGGTCGTGCCACGCCTCGTTGATGTTGTCTTCGCTCAGGCGTTGGTCGATCTCGAGGATCTCGCGCGTGAGCTTGTGATCGCTGGCGCGGACGGTGAGCGGCTCGATCGGGGTTTTCTCGATCGCACCGAAGGCCTGCACCACCAGCACGGAATGGTGCGCGACGATCGCCCGGCCGGATTCCGAAACGATGTTCGGGTGCGGCACGCGCTCGTCATCGCACACGTCCATGATGTTGTAGACGATGTCGCTGGCGTACTCCTCCATTGTGTAGTTCATCGAGGAGTGGAAACTCGAGCGTGACCCGTCGTAGTCGATCGCCAGTCCGCCGCCGACGTCGAGATACTCGAGCGGGTGGCCGAGCTTGAAGAGCTTCGCGTAGTACATCGCCGCCTCGCGGACGGCGCGCTTGATCGTAAGGATGTCGGGAATCTGCGAGCCGATGTGGAAGTGCAGCAGCTTGAACGCCGACTCCATCTTCGCCTCGCGCAGGATCTCGATGGCTTCCAGGATCTCGGAGGTCGACAGGCCGAACTTCGCGTGCTCGCCGCCGGAGGTGGCCCATTTTCCGGCCCCCTTCGACAGCAGGCGGACGCGCATCCCGATCCACGGCTCGACGTTCATCTCCGCCGCAATCTTCACGATCGCCCGCACCTCGGACAGCTTCTCGGCGATGAGGATCACTTTCTTGCCGAGCTTCCGGCCTAACATCGCCATGCGGATGAACGTCGAATCCTTGTAGCCGTTGCAGACGATCAACGACTCCGGATCGGTGTGCACGGCGAGGCCGGCGAAGATCTCGGGCTTCGAGCCCACTTCCAGGCCGTAGTTGAACGGCTTGCCCGCGTCGAGAATCTCCTCCACCACCTCGCGGAGCTGGTTGACCTTGATCGGGAAGACGCCGCGATACATGCCCTTGTAGTTGTGATCGGCGATCGCGCGATTGAAGGAGTTGTTCAACCCTTCGACGCGATGACGCAGCAGATCCTGAAAGCGGATCAGGAGCGGCGCCTGAAGGTTGAGCGCCTGCGCCTCGCGAAGGACGTCCATGATCGGCACCGTTGATCCGGTGTCCTGCAGCGGCGCGACCGAAAGCTCGCCGTTGCCGTTGACGCCGAAATAGCCCGCGCCCCAGCGATCGATCATGTAGAGCGACGCGGAGTCTTCGATCGACCATTGCTGGCCATTCTGAAACTGCCTCGGGCTGGCTTCCATCTGTTCCCGCGAAGAATAGATCAATTCATGTCATCCCGAGCGTAGCGGCCTGCCCCTCATCCGCCCTACGGCAACGAACCAGCGAGCTTAGTAGGCCCTCGCCCCGCGCAACGGGGAGAGGGTGGCCGAAGGCCGGGTGAGTCGCTACGTTCGCGATTTCAGAACTTTGGTGACGACCTTCCCGGGCGGCGTGTGGTGGGTGAACATCTCCAGCGCCGCTCGCACCACGTCTTTGTGAAACGGGCGATCGCCCGACCGACCGACGATGCGGCCGATCTCCGAGCCGTCGAACGTCATCGCGCGTGGCGGCCGCACCGACTCGGTAGCCGCGGGTGAGGCGCTGAGGATCAGCGCATTTGAAACAGCGACCTGCTCTATTGGAGATCTCGCAACACTTCGATCACTTGCGCGTTCTCAGGCACCTCGCCGATGTCATGCACGTCGATGTAGCGGACGGTGCCCTCTTTGTCGACGACGATGATGGAGCGCTCGCAGATGCCTTTGTCTTCTTTCCACACGCCGTACTTTTTGGACACTTCACCTTTCGGGTGAAAGTCGGCGAGGCGCTTTCTTCGAGTCCTGTTCCGCTTTCCTTCCTGCTTCCTGCAGCTTTGCTCCCGCGGTCTGCGCCGCTTTGCCGAGCTTTTCCTGCGCCAGACGACCAAGCTCCCGTGCCTGCGCCTTCAGTTTCTTTCCGGCGTCCGATTTCGCGAACGCCTCGATTTTCCGCTTGAGCTCCGCGCCCGATCGCGCCGCGTTGTCGCGCGCCTTCGCCGTGTCGGTAACCCGGTAAGTTCCATCGGCCTGTTTCTGCATGCAACCGCCGACACCGATCACCAGGACCAACCAGAGAGCCTTCCGCATCAACACCTCCAGCGGGTAGCAAGGGCCGAGCCGCTCGAAACAATTTTCTCCAGCCGGCCGTTTCCCCCGTTCTATGAACTCAAGCGACCGGATGATCCAGGGAATGGCCGAAGGTGGAGATTTTCGCATTCTTGCGGCGCAGACGACCGATACCGTCGACACCGCGCGAGAGGTACTGGACCTCTCTCCCGTCGCCACGGACGCGCTCGGTCGCGCTCTCACCGGCTCGTTGTTGCTGGCGCGGCTCCTCGACAAGAACCTCAAGAATCAATACGTAACGCTGCGATTTGAAGGAAACGGACCGCTCGGGGTGATCATCGCGGAAGCGAACATCGCGGGTGAAGCGCGCGGCTTCGTCGCCAATCCGGTTCCAGCCGGCGAGGATCTCGACGTCGCGCGAGCCATCGGCTATGGCCGGCTCACCGTCGTCCGCGGAACCCCGCCAGCCGGCAGGCCGTACACCTCGCAGCTCGAGTTGAACGGGAGCGGCGTTGCGCGCGAGCTCACGCACTACCTCTCCCGCTCCGAACAGATCAACTCCGCCGTGCTCCTCGGCGTCCTCAATCGACGTGACGGCGTGGCCGCCGCCGGAGGAATCATCATTCAGTCGTTTCCCCACGCCAGCGAGACATCGATCGAGCGCATCGAGAAACGGATCAAGGAAGCGCCGCCGCTCAGCACCCTGATCGACAAGATGGCGATCGAAGATGTGGTGGCCACGGTTCTCCAAGGCTGCGATTACAAGCAGATCGACCCGAGCCTCAACGTTCCGCTGAGCTACACGTGCAGTTGCAGCCGCGACCGCGCCCTCGCGCCGCTGACCTTGTTTCCAGCCGATGAACTCGGCGACATGATCACCGAGGGTGGGACGGAGGTGGTGTGTCAGTTCTGTGGCCGGAAGTATCGGTTCACCGCCGAAGAGCTGCTTGCGCTCACGGCGAAGCACGATGCATGATCGGTGTGAGGGCCGGCTGAAGCCGGCCCTCACACATGAAAACCATCATCACCGGCTCGGGCATCGGCATCCCGAAGAACGTCGTGCCCAACGAGAAGCTCACGCGGATCATGGACACCACCGACGAGTGGATCCGGACGCGGAGCGGCATCGAGCAGCGCTACTACGCGGATAACGGCCAGGGTTCCGCGGAGCTCGGAATGATCGCCGCCGAAGGCGCGCTGAAGACGGCGAATCGCTCGAAGGATGAGATCGACGCGATCGTCTTCGCCACCATGACGCCGAACTACTTCTTCCCCGGCAACGGTCCGGTGCTGCAGGCGAAGATGGGCTTCCCCGAGTCGATTCCGGCGTTCGACATTCGCCAGCAGTGCTCGGGATTCCTCTACGGCCTCGATCTCGCCGACTCGCTGATCCAGAGCGGCAAGTACAAGCGCGTGCTCCTCGTCGGCGGCGATGTCCACACGCCGTTCATGCCGTGGGCGAACGGATGGGCATCAACGATCGGGGAAGAGATCGGCGAGATCTCGCCCGAGGCGTACGCGTTCAACACCAGCATCCGCGATCGCACGGTGCTGTTCGGCGATGGGGGCGGAGCGGTGGTCGTCGAGGCATCGGAGAACGGCGCTCGCGGAGTTCTGGCCACGAAGCTCTTCACGGACGGCTCGAACATCGAGGCGCTGTATGTGAAAGGCGTGGGGTTCCGGCACCGGCCGTTCGTCACGCAGGAGCAACTCGATCACGCCGATCCGATTCCCACCATGTCGGGTCGTGAGGTCTTCAAGGAAGCGGTCTCGCGCATGCCGCAGGCGGTCCGCGCAGTCTGCGAATCGGCAGGCGTCGCCGTCGGCGACATCGACGTGCTGCTGATCCATCAGGCAAACCTGCGCATCGTGGAAGGGGTCGCCAAACAGCTCGGCCTCCCGCCGGGAAAAGTGCCGCACAACATCGAGCGCTACGGCAACACCACGGCGGGCACGCTGCCGATTCTCTTTCACGAGTGTCTGACCGACGGTCGCATCAAGCCCGGCATGCTCGTCTGCTTCACCGCGCTGGGATCGGGACTGCATTGGGGTGCGGCGTTGTATCGGGCATGACGATTCAGTTGCCTGACCGGCTGAAGCCGGTCCACACACAGAACCATGCCGGCTTCTGTGTAGGGGGCCGACTTCAGTCGGCCTTGCTGGCTGAAGCCGTTCCAAAACTAATCCGTTAAGTGCTCTTCCATCATGCGGGCGTTCGTCTGCATCGCGTTGATCTCGATCCAGTACGCGCGCGCGTAGAGGACGATCGACGCGGCCGTCAGCGTCAGGTGCAACCACTTCGGCGTCTTTCCGCTGGCCACGCCGCCGCCCATAATGAAGGTCACCATCACCACGGCCATCGCGAAGGTCGCGGCGGGTGAGACCTTCATCGCCAGCGCGCGCGTCGTCTGCTTCACCGCCTCCTCAGACTTTGTCCCCGCGGTCTTGTCTTTGAGCTGCCTGCCGGTGCCGATGAAGAAAAACATTGTCATGGACTGGGAGAAGAGGCCGAGGACGACGGTGACGAGCGCGGCGATGATGTGGGTCGCCACGTGGTGCGGCGACGACGTGAATCCCATGATGCTGGTGGCGATGAGCCCGGCGATGGAGAACAGCGTCGTGATGAGGAGGAACTGCGCCATGGCGCGCGAACTATAATCGCCCGCCGTGCCGGACAAGACGAGTTATCGCGACGCGGGCGTGGACATCGACGCGCAGGACGAAGCGCTGCGCGAAGTGCGCAAGATCGCGCGCAGCACATTCACGCCGAACGTCGCATCGGAAATCGGCTCCTTCGGCGGACTGTTTCGCGCCAGCTTTCCCGGCATCGAGAAACCGATCCTTGTCTCATCGACCGATGGCGTCGGTACCAAGCTTCGCGTGGCGCAGGCGATGAAGGTCCACGACACCGTCGGCTACGACCTCGTCTGCCATTGCGTCAACGACATCCTGGTCCAGGGCGCGCGGCCGCTCTTTTTTCTCGACTACTACGCCACCGGCAAGCTGCGTCCGCCGGTGATGACCGACGTCATCCGCGGCATGGCCCGCGCGTGCAAGGAAAACGGATGCGCGCTCATCGGCGGTGAGACCGCGGAGATGCCGGGGTTCTACGGCGACGACGATTACGACATCGCGGGGTTCATCGTCGGTGTCGTCGACGAGCGCCACCTGCTCGACGGCAAAGCGGTGCGCGAGGGCGATGTGCTGATCGGCTTGCCGTCTGCCGGGCTGCATACGAACGGCTATTCGCTGGCGCGCCGGATCTTCATCGACAAGCTTGGCTACGACTATCAATCGGTGCTGCCGGACATCGGCAAGATCGGCGAGGCGCTGCTCGCTCCGCACATCTCGTATCTGAAGCCACTCATCGCGCTGATCGAAGAAAACCGCATCCACGCACTCGCGCACATCACCGGCGGCGGGCTGACGGACAACATCCCGCGCGTTCTGCCCGAGACGCTCGACGCGAAGGTCAAGCTCGGCTCGTGGTCCGTGCCTCCGATCTTCCGGCTCTTCTTCGAGAAGGGCGGCATTGATCGCGAGGAGATGCTCCGCGTTTTCAACATGGGCGTCGGCATGGTGATGATGGTGCCGCCCGCTGAGGTGAGCGCGGTCTCGCAACACTTCACGCAGATGGGGCAGCCGTACTTTTTCATCGGCAACGTCGTCAAGGGCAGCGGACGCGTCGTCTACGATGCGCCGCCGGCCGGCTTCGCCAGCTGGATCGAGTGAGACTCGCCGTCCTGCTCTCCGGGCGCGGCTCGAATTTCGCCGCCATCCATGAGGCGGCGAAGGAGGGCGTCCTCGACGCCGAGATCGTCTGCGTGATCTCGAACCGGCCGGACGCAGCGGGACTGCAGCGAGCACGTGAAGCCGGTCTGACGACGCACGTATTCGACCATCGGCAGTACGCGACGCGCGCGGCGCACGAAGAAGACGTCCTTCGCGCACTGGCGACCTCACGCCCCGATTTCATCTGCCTCGCCGGCTACATGCGTCTGCTCAGCCCCGCATTCGTCGCCGCGTATCGGAACCGGATTCTGAACATCCACCCGTCTCTCCTGCCGGCGTTTCCGGGCGTCGACGCGCAGGCGCAGGCGCTTGCCTACGGCGTGAAAGTCTCGGGTTGCACCGTGCACTTCGTCGACGAGAATCTCGACGCGGGTCCGATCATCGTGCAGCGGGCCGTCGAGGTGCGAGACGACGACACGGTCGAGACACTGTCAGCGCGCATCCTCGAGCAGGAGCACATCGCGTATGTGCTCGCGTTGAAAGCCTGCGCGGCTGCGCCGCGCGTTGACAGTTGACGACGCTTCGCGCTTCGATCCTGTCAACCGTCAACTGTCAACGCCGCGCGCAGCGCGGCAAAATCAAAACGGCCAGAACTTCTTCCACCACGGCTGCTGCGCGACGGCGGCGCCGGCGATCGCCGCGACGCGGCTGATCTGCTGTCCGCTTTGCGAGACCACCACGCTGCCAACGGGCGCGCCGGCGTTCACGGGGGCCGTCACTGCGTTCGCCGCCAGAGCGTACTTGATCGTGCCTTCCTGGCCACGCTCGATGAGCGCCGTGACGTCATCCTGCGCAACCGCAGGAACCGTCTTCGACACTCCATCATCCACCGGCGCCTGGCCCACCGTGGCGCCCTTCTTCAGCACCTGCACGCGGCGCCACTTGTTGAACGCGTCGCGGAAGAGATTCTGGGCGATCTGGAACGAGCTTCCGAGGCGCGACGGAGCGCGTGCGCCCATCACGACCGCGACGAGCTCGAGGTCCCCGCGTTTCGCCGATGCCGTGATGCAGTAGCCCGCCGGTCCGGAGTAGCCGGTCTTCAGACCTGTCGCTTCACCGTAGAAGTCGGGGCTCTTCGGATTGATGAGGTGATTCGGATTCGTGAGGCCGGAGGTGTACGTCGCGTTGGAGAACTCCATCCACGGCATCTTCGCGTACTCGCGCATCAGCGGATACTTCATGAGCTCGAGGCCCATGATGGCCAGATCGTGCGCGCTGGCCATATCGATGCGCTTCGGGTCCGCCGCGTTCGGCAATCCGTGGGGATCGACGAAAGTCGTCTCTTTCAAACCGAGCTGGCGGACCTTGTCGTTCATGAGATCGGTGAACGATTCGGGCGAGCCGCCGATCTTCTCAGCGATCGCTTCGGCCGCATCGTTCGCGGAGCGGATCATCGTGGCGGCGAGAAGGGTCTGCAGCGGGAAGGTCTGTCCTTCCTTGGCGAAGATCTGCGAGCCGCCCATCTTGCTGGAGCGCGCGGAGATCGGGATCGGCGTATCCATCTTGAGCTCGCCCTGCTGCACGCGCTCCATCGCGATGATGCAGGTCATGATCTTCGCCATCGAGGCGGTCGGCAGCGGCGTGTGCGCGTTCTCCTCGAAAAGGATGCGGCGCGAGGCGGCATCGATCACGTATGCGGCGGTGTAGCCCTTTCCGGTGGTGTCAACCTGGGCGCCTTTCGCGGCGCCGCCTTCTTCTTCCTGAGCAAACACAGGAATCGAGATCGCCAGCACGGCGAGTATGGCCAGACAACGTTTCATTGATTTCTCCGACAGTTGGGATTTAGGCGCGAGCAGTCTTCTCGCCTTTCTTCGTGGCACGTGAGGTTCGAGGGATGGAGCCGATGACGGTCCAGTCGTGCTTATGCACTACGACCGGGCCCTTCTGCTTCGGCCACAGCTCGATCGGGATGTAGTAGTAGCCGTCGCCGAGGACCCGCGATTTGATCGCGAGGTCGCGCATGCTCTTGCAGAGACCTTTCTTTCCGCGGATCGCGCTTCTCTCGACCATCACACCGGTCGGTTCGCCCGCTCCCTCAAAAATACTGATCTCCGCGCAGAGTGAGTTCACCAGCGTCATCTGTCGTACCCCATCGATCTGCGGGGTCAATTAGCAATTTCTGATCCACCAGTAGCGCTTGTCTACAATCACATGGTGGCAACCGATAAAACCTCCAAGAAAAAGCTCGACCGCGCGCGCCTGAAAGTCATCCTCAACGACGCCGGAGACCTCATCTGGCGATCGCGCACCCGGCTCCTCATCGGCCTTCCGCTGCTGCTCATCAATCGCGTGACCGGCCTCGTTCTGCCGGCGATGACGAAGTTCCTCATCGACGACGTCATCACCAAGGGCCACCACGAGCTGCTCTGGAAGCTGGCGGCGATCAGCGCCATCGTCACGGCCACCGGCGCCGTCAGCGACTATGCCCTGGCGCAGATCCTCGGCATGGCAGCGCAGAAGTCGATCACGGACCTTCGCAAGCGCATTCAACAGCATGTGCAGCGGCTGCCGGTCCGCTTCTTCGACGACACGAAGACGGGAACGCTCGTGTCGCGGATCATGAACGACGCGGAGGGCATCCGGAACCTCGTCGGAACCGGCCTGCTGCAATTGATCGGCGGATGCGTCACCGCGCTGATCGCGACGGGGATCCTCTTCTACCTCAGCCCGCGTCTGGCCACAATCATCCTTGTCGCGTCGGTCGGCTTCATCGTCGTTCTGGTGTGGGCGTTCAAAACGGCGCGCCCGCTGTTCAAGAAGCGCGGCGAGCTGAATGCGAACGTCACCGGACGACTGAACGAGACCCTGTCCGGCATCCGCGTCGTCAAGGCCTACACGGCCGAGAAACGCGAGGCGCGTGTGTTCGCCAAAGGCGTGCACACCCTGCTCCGCAACGTCTTGTCGACGATGCGCGTCGTCTCCGGCGTCGGTGCTCTCACCACGCTCCTTGTCGGTATCGTCACGGTGACGGTGCTGATCATCGGCGGCAAGGAAGTCATCGCCGGGCGCATGACGATCGGCGGACTCATCTCCTTCACCCTCTACCTCGGTCTGGTCGTCGGTCCGGTGGTGCAGATCGTGTCGATCGGCACGCAGCTCTCCGAGGCGTTTGCGGGGCTGGAGCGGATCCGCGAGATTCTTGGCGAGACGCGCGAGGACGCGGAAGACGCGTCGAAGCCGGCGATCGGGTACATCGACGGCAACATCGAGTTCCGCGACGTCTGGTTCGAATACACGGAAGGAGCACCGGTGCTGAAGGGAATCAATCTGATCGCGCCGGCCGGAACCTCGATCGCTCTGGTCGGCCCGTCGGGATCGGGCAAGAGCACGCTGATCTCGCTCGTGGCGGCGTTCCATCGGCCGACGAAAGGCGAGATTTTCGTCGACGGACGTCCGCTCGCTGAACTGCGCCTCATCGAATACCGCGAAAGCCTCGGCATCGTTCCGCAGGATTCGTTTCTGTTCGCCGAGTCGGTCTTCGACAACATCGCGCTCGGCGATCCGCAGGCGACGCGCGACGAGGTGCTGCGCGCCGCGAAGATCGCGCACGTCGACGAGTTCGCGGAGAAGTTCGAGAACGGCTACGACACGATCGTCGGCGAGCGGGGCGTCAAGCTCTCCGGCGGGCAGAAGCAGCGCGTGGCCATCGCGCGCGCGATCGTCGCCAGCCCGCGCATTCTGATTCTCGATGAAGCGACATCGTCGCTCGACAGCGAGAGCGAGGCGTTGATTCAGGACGGCCTCAACTCGCTCATGAAAGGCCGCACGACGTTCGTGATCGCGCACCGGCTGTCGACGATTCGACGCGCCGATCAGATCATCGTGGTCGAAGAAGGCGAGATCCGCGAACGCGGCTCGCACGCGGAGCTGATGAAGTTAGGCGGCCGCTACCGAGCACTGTACGAGAAGCAGTACGGCGTGGTGGTGAATCAGTTCATCAATCCCGGCGAGGAGATCGAGGACCTGGCGGCCGCCAAGCGCTGAATCGCAGTCCGCGATCACGTCCTCAGAGATCGAGGATCTGGCAGTGAAAAGCTGAATGCAGAATGCAAAATGCAGAAACGATCTGCATTCTGCATTCAGCATTCATGTTTTGAGTTCCACATTCCAGTACGCCTCGTCCAGGAAGTTCTTCCAGATGTCGGGGAAGTTTCGTCCCTGGAGCCGGTGGAGCGGGTGCCACTTCGGACGGTGCGGCTGGCGGATGAGGCGGATGTCGGACTCGCTCAGCAGCTTGTTGCCCTTGCGGACGTTGCACGGGAGGCAAGCGCAGACGACGTTTTCCCACGTCGACTTGCCACCGCGCGAGATCGGGACGACGTGATCGAGCGACAGCTCCGACGACGAGAACTTGCGGCCGCAGTACTGGCAGCGGTTGCTGTCGCGAAGATAGATGTTGCCGCGCGAGAATTTCACTTCCTGACGCGGCAGCCGATCGAAGATGAGCAGCTGAACGACGTGAGGAATGAGGATGTTGCGGCTCGGCGTGCGGACGTACGTATCGGACGGCTGGATGGGGACGTCCATCCAGTTCTCGAAGTCGTAGGTGCGGTACTCCGAGTCGACGGCGCGGACCTGTCCCTTGTACAAAAGGGTGAAGGCGCGCCGGACAGTCGTGATCTGAACTGCCTGGAAGACACGATTCAGAACCAGCACATGACCGTCGAGCATAGCTGCAGCCTCTAACGTGCATCGCGGTGGCGCTTGTTTCCGCCATGAATCGCTTTGCAGAGGCGGCGGGACCATAATACACGGAGATTCTTCGCCGCCTGGGGCGTCTCAGGACGGGGGCAAAACGGGCGCCGGTTGAAAAAAGTCCTCATTTGAGAGATATTTAACCCCTAAGACGAATCCGACTTCACGCACGGTCACGCGTCAGGGTGTGGTTTTTTGGGAGGCATGTATGCGCGTTTTCTCACGGATCGCTCTCGCTCTTCTCGCTGTCGCGATTCTCGCGATGCCGGTTCTCGCTCAGCCTCAGCAGGCCAATTGTCCGCTGACGCTGGTGGCGACGAATCCGCCGGCTAGTGCGTTCGCACAGTCCCCGCACGGGGTCTTCAAGTTCGGCAGTCAGGTGTTCGTTCTCCGCGGTCAGACGCTGACCACGTACACCACCACCGATCTTGGAGACATGCAGATCGCGCGCGAGGATTTCATCTCGAACCTCGCCGGCCGGAACGCCATCGGCGCGACCGCGTTCAGTTCGAATGGCTATCTCTATGTCGCCAGTGAAGGCGGCCTGGAGGTGTTCGACCTGCGCAACGTTCGCGCGGGAGGTTCGGCGCCGTCGGCACTGACGCGGATCTCCGGCGTCAACTATCGCCGGCTCGCGGTCAACGGCGCGGGCACCACGCTCGTCGGCCTGTACCCGGCGACCGACATGCCGTGCGCGCCGAGCACCGTGTGCCCGACGTCGATCGACGTGTTCAACATCGCGAACCCCGGCGCTACGTTCCGCACCAACACGATCACATCGACCAGCAGCATCGTGGGCGGATTCAACGACGTCGCGTTCAACAACGGCTATCTGATCGTGGCGGGAACCGCGGCGACGATCGCCTATGACCTCACCACGAACCCGTTCCGGACGGTCGGCCTCACGATCACACCGGGAACGTTCCTGACCAGCAACGGCACGAACTTCCTGGCGATCGGCAACGACACCGCGATCGTCACGTTCGGAGTAGCAAACCCGTTCACGAATTTCAACCCCCTCACCTACCACTCGCTCGCGACGCTCCAGGTCGGCCGCGCGAATCGCATCATGTATCACCAGCAGGCTTTCATCGACGACACGACCAATCGGCTGATCACGATCGTCGACGAGCAGGATCCGTCGCGTCTGCAGCCGGCCCGCAGCATCGCGTTCGACGTGTTCGACTACACCGTTCCGATGATCGAAGGCCGCGATCCGCGCGTCTACGAGTCGGTTTCGTACCTGCAGGGCGATGAGGTGAAGTTCAACCCCGTCGCCGTCGGTCCGCTCGTCTACGTCGTCGGCGAGACCACGGGTCTGCAGACGTACGGCGCCTGCGGACAGATGGCCGGAAAGATCGAGAACGACAACGTCACGTCGCTGCCGTGCGGCGGCGCCGAGATTCACGGCTGGGTGACCGGCGCGCAAAAAATCAACAACGTCGAGCTCTTCCTCGACAACGGCTCCCTCGGCTTCGCAACCGTCGGCGGACCGCTGCGTCTCGATGTGCCTTCCACCACGCCGGTTCTCACGTGGCGGATCGGAACGCTGTTGGATACGACCGCCCGCGGCCAGCATGTATTGCGCGCCGTCGGCACGGACGCGAACAACAACCGCCGCCAGTTCGCGAGCCAGCAGATCTTCTTCCAGGGTCCTGGACAGAACTGCTTCAACCGGCGACGGACAACCGGTCACTGATCTGAAGCGCGGCCGCGCGAGCGTCCCGCGCTTCGGTGATCGGCCGCCCGACCACGATGTAATCTGCGCCCGCCGCGATCGCCGCGGCGGGCGTTGTTGTTCTACGCTGATCGCCCGCGTCGCTTCCTTCCGGACGGATTCCGGGCGTCACGATGACCAGATCGCCACCGCAAGCCTCGCGGATGGCGGTGATCTCGTGGGGCGAGGCCACCACCCCACGCAGTCCCGACTCTTTCGCCAGGCGCGCGAGTCGCACGGCCGCGCCGAGCGGTTCGTCGCGAAACCCGATGCTCTCCATTGCAGGCGCATCGAGGCTCGTGAGGATGGTGACGCCAAGGACCAGAAGTGGGGAGCCGGGAGCCGCCTCCGCGGCGGCGCGCAGCATGGCCTCGCCGCCGGTCGCGTGCACCGTCAACATGAATGCGCCGAGCGAGGCTGCCTCCGCCACCGCATGCTTCGCGGTGTTCGGGATGTCGTGGATCTTCAGATCGAGAAAGACCTTCTCGCCGCGGCTCACGATCTCGCGCACGATCGAGGGACCGTTTGCGATGAAGGCCTGCAATCCGATCTTGAACACGCCGACGGTGCCCGTCAGCGCGTCCACGGTGCGCAGAATCTCGTCGCGGGATGAGCGGTCGATGGCTACGATGATCCGGTCGCGTGCTTGCATGATGGAATGATAGCGATGGACAAGTGGAAGGTCGCACGCGTTCTCGACGAGATCGCGAGTTACGTGGAGCTGAGCGACACGAATCGCTTCAAGGCCACCGCCTACGAGCGGGCCGCCAAGGCGGTGACAGGCCTCGATCGCGACCTTGAGGAGCTCGTCGCCTCGCGCGAGCTCTACGAGGTCAGCGGCATCGGAAAAGCCACCGGTGCCGTGGTCGAGGAGCTGCTGCGAACCGGCGACTCGAAGTACCTCACCGAGTTACGAGCGCAGTATCCGGCCGGCATCTTCGAGATGCTTCGCGTGCCAAAGCTCGGACTTCGCAAGCTCGGTATTCTCCATTCACAGCTCGGCGTCGGCAGCCTCGACGACCTCGAGGCCGCGTGCCGCAACGGCCGCGTCGCGAAGCTCAAGGGATTCGGCGAAAAGACGCAGCAGAAGATTCTCGAAGGCGTCGCGTACGCGCGCAAGCGGCGGTCGCACTTTTTGCTGCCTTATGGACTGGAGGTCGCCGAATCGCTCCGCGAGCGACTGGCGCAGATCGACGAGATCGAGAATGCGGAGATCAGCGGCGCGGTGCGGCGGCGCCTCGAGGTCATCACGAATGTCGAGCTGGTGATCGCGGCGAAGAATCCCGCGCGGGTGATGAAGGCGATCGAAGGCTTCGCCGATCGCTTCGAGTTGGTCGACCCGAACACGGCAAAGGGTTTCGCTCGCGGGGAGATGGAAGTGATCTTCCATGTCGTCAAGCCTGCGGAGTTCGCGCGAACTCTCTTCGAGACCACGGGCTCGCCAGAGTTCGTGGAGAAGTTTCGCCTCTGTGTGGGGCCAGCCCTCCGGCTGGCCGGCCAGTCCAGGGACTGGCCCCACACCGGGGCTAACACCCGCAGCGACACAGAAGAAGGCATCTTCAAGGACGCAAAAATCCCCTTCATCGCACCCGAGCGGCGTGAGAACGCGAACGACATCAAGCTCAAGAAAAAGCGTCAGCTCGTCAGGTTCGAGGACCTCCGCGGTACGTTCCACGTGCACACCACCGACTCCGACGGCCGCAACAGCGTGGAAGAGATGTTAGGCGCAGCGCGCGACCGCGGGCTCGAGTACGTCGGAATCTCCGATCACTCCAAGACGGCCTTCTACGCGGGCGGATTGACCGAGCCGCGACTCAAGGAGCAGCAGGCCGAGATCGCGAAAGAAGCGAAGTCGGTCAAGCCGATGCGCGTCTTCAAGGGCACCGAAGCGGACATCCTCACCGACGGCGCCATCGACTACGACGACGCCACACTTGCCACATTCGACTTCGTCATCGCATCGGTGCACTCCCGCTTCGCCATGCCGAAGGACGAGATGACTGAACGGATCGTCCGCGCCCTCCAGAACCCCTACGTCACCTTCCTGGGGCACCTCACCGGCCGCCTGCTGCTTTCACGCGACGGCTACACGATGGAGTTCGATCGCGTCTTCGAGGAGGCGGGAAAGCGGGGCGTGATGATCGAGATCAACGGGAACCCGAATCGCCTCGACATCGACTGGCGCATGATCGGACGCGCGCTCGATCGCGGAGTGTTGTTCAGCATCCACCCGGACGCGCATTCGATCCGCGAGTACAACGCGCTGGTGACGGGAACCTGGGTCGCGCGGAAGGCGGGCTTGTCGCGGAAGGAAATCTTCAACACGCTCGGCGCCGAGGAGATCGACGCCTATTTCAAGGCCCGCAAAAAAAACACAGGCGCGGCATGAGGGTGCATGCCGCGCCTGTTGATGTGTAGGTGGTCGCCTCTCAGCGGCGGGCGATAAGCACGATCATGAGCGCGTGTTGGCTTTCGGGTGCCTTGCTCGCTCCGACAATGTATGTCTGTCCAATCCCCAGATTGAGGGTGGTCTTCAGCAGCGACGTGAGCTCGTCCTTCTGCAGCTTCGACAGGTGGAAGTCGTTCACCTTGATCGAGTCGCTGGTCGGGTCGTATTCGCCGAGCTTGAATTCAGCGCGATAGCCCGACGCCATCTCGACGGCGCCCGGGTCGCCTTCCTTCGCGTCGATGGTTGCTTCGCCCACGTTCTCGAACGCGTTGAAGCGGAGCATCGACAACTTTTGCGCGACATCTTTCAGATCATCGGAAACCTTCGCCGGAGTCTGCACGCGCGACACGGAGACCAGCCGCACCGAAACGCGGAAGGCCTTCGCCGGAGCATCGAACTCCGTGATCGCTTTCGAGATCTGTTTGAGATTCTCGGCACGATCGGTCACCTGCAGCGCATTCGCCGACGGCTGAATCGACATCGATCCTTCAGCGCTGACCAGCGGCTTGATGATCGCCGCCGCCTTGTCCGCATCCTTGTACTTGAAGGTGAATGTCCGCACCGTGAGCGGCTTGTTGTCACCCGCTTTCGGCTCGGCTGCTGCCACACCGCACATCAGGAGCAGCATTGCGGCGAGGAATCCTGTTCGTTTGAGAGTAGTCGTCGTCATAAGTCCGCCGGCAACGAATCGTCGTAAATCATCACCACTTTGGCATCGGCTGCCGATGCGGTGGGCATCTCCACGATCGTTGCGTTTTGTGATTGATACGTTTCAACGACCGCTTTCGTCGTAAGAGGCTTGTGAATCTGGACCGCGGCGGTGGTGATGGGGGCGATTGCCGGGGCGACCGAGCTGAATCGGTAGACGCCCGTCGTGCCCGCGATGACGAACAGCAGTGCCGCGGCCGCTCGAAGATACTGATTGAGCGGAAGCCGGCGCATCGAGGACCCTTCCGTCTGACGCATCCGTACCTGCGCCATCACATCGCTGACGAAATTGTCGACGCCGCCCGGAGGCACCATCTCGCTGCCGCCGATCGAGCGGAAGAAGAAGTCGGGATCGATGGAGACCGCGTGGTCGAGGCACGCATCACAGGAGCGAAGGTGCTCGAGCACGTTGCTGTCGTCAGTACCCGGACGCACGGTGGCGCGAAACGTCTGGCAGGAGATCATGCGTTCTCCTTCCACAGCTTGGAGTATTCGGGGAAGCGCTTCTTCAGCTCTTCCTGCAGGAGCTTGCGTGCGTTGAAGAGGTGGTTGCGGACCGTAGATTCACGGCAGCCGAGGACACGCGCGATCTCCGAGGACGCCAGGTCATCCATCTCGCGCATCACGAAGATCGTTTTCTGTTTCGGCGAGAGCACCGTCGAGCAGGTTTGGAACACGTGCTCGATCTCCTTGCGCTGGACGATGAGTCCCTGCTCGGCGTCCGCGGACGTCTTCACCAGGCGCAGCGTCGAATTGACCGCGTTGTCGCGCGACTGGCGGCTGCGGATGAAGTCGATGCCGACGTTCGTCACCATGCGATACAACCAGGTGTCGAACGCGTACTTCGGATCGTACTTCTCGATGTTCTCCCACAGTTTGATGAACACCAGCTGTGAGATGTCTTTCGCGTCTTCGGAGTTGCCGATGATCCGGTAACAGAGGGCGTAGACCTTGGAGGTCTTCCGCCGGACCAACTGCTCGAACGCCTCCGGCTTCCCGGAGCGGACGTTCTCGACGAGTTGCCGGTCATCGAGCTCAACCGATTCATTCGTCGGGATCATCAGTCGGAGTGCCGTGGCCATCGTGACATAGGTGTACGTGGGCAGGATGGGAAACGTCTAGTCGATGGCTCCGTATTCGCCCGTCGCAAAAGGCGGATGGCGGGGTCGCAGGTTGCGGGTCGGCGCCTTTCCGACCTGCTACTCCCGACCTGCGACCCGCTGTTTTCCGGTTACAATCGCGCAAGTCACTGACAAATATGCGTGTGCTGGTCGTAGGGCAAGGGGCGAGGGAACATGCGATCTGCTGGAAGCTCCGGCAGTCCCCCCTCGTAAAGGAAATCTATGCAGCACCTGGAAATGCGGGTATCGCGCAGGTCGCTGATTGCGTCAATATCGGTGTCGCCGACATCATCGAGCTGGCTGACTTCGCTGAGAAGCTGAAGATCGATCTCACCATCATCGGCCCCGAGCTTCCCCTGACCCTCGGCATCGTGGACGAGTTCCAGAAGCGCGACCTGCCCATTTTCGGCCCCACCCGCCTTGCCGCCGAGCTCGAAGGCTCCAAGGTCTTCTCCAAAGAGTTCATGCGGAAGTACAACATCCCGACCGCCGAGGCGGTGGTCTGCTCGTCCGTGGACGAGGCGAAGGCGGCGCTGAAGAAGACGTCCTACCCCGCCGTCATCAAGGCCGAGGGCCTGGCGGGCGGCAAGGGCGTCATCATCGCCAACAACGCCAAGGAAGCGGACGAATACCTCAAGCTCGTGTTCGACACACACAAATTCGGCAACGCCGCGAAGCGGATCCTCGTCGAGGAGTACCTCACGGGCGAGGAGATCTCGTTCATGGTGGTCACCGACGGCAAGCGCTTCGTGCCGTTCGCGCCGGCGAAGGACTACAAGAAGGCCTTCGACGGCGATAAGGGCCCGAACACCGGCGGCATGGGCTCGCACTCGCCCGCTGTCGTGCTGAACGGCGAAACGGCGGCCGAGATCGTGAAGACGGTCATCGTGCCGACGATTCACGGCATGGCAAACGAAGGACGCTCCTACAGCGGCTGCCTCTACGCCGGTCTCATGCTGACGCCGAAGGGCCCGAAAGTTCTCGAGTTCAACTGCCGTTTCGGCGACCCCGAAACGCAGGTGCAGATGCTGCGACTCGAAGACGATCTCGCCGAGCTGCTGCTCAAGGTCGCGCGCGGGAACCTGGGCGACACCAAACTGAATTGGAAAAAGGAAGCTGCAGCCTGCGTCGTCGTCGCGGTTGAGGGCTACCCGGAGGATCATCCGAAGGGTCAGGAAGTGGCGATCGATCCGGTCGACGAGACTTCCGTCGTGCTGTTCCATGCGGGAACGGTCAAGAAAGCCGGCAAGCTGGTGAATGTCGCCGGACGCGTCATGTGCGTCTGCGCCCACGCCCCCACCCTCGGCGACGCGCTCAACAAGGTTTACGAAGCCGTTCCCAAGATCCGCTTCGAAGGTGCGCGCTATCGCCATGACATCGGCTATCGCGCCCTCGAACAGAAAAAGCAGGCCGTCAGCGCCTCATGAGCACCGCTCCCTGGGTCTGCATCGTCATGGGGAGCGACTCCGACGCCCAGGTGATGTCCCAGGCCTGCGCCGCGCTCGACGAGAGCGGCATCAAGTACGAGATGAAGGTCGCTTCCGCGCATCGCAGTCCGGAGCGCACGAAGCAGGTCATCACCGAGGCGGAGCGGGATGGCGCGGTGGTGTTCATCGCGGGGGCGGGGATGGCCGCCCATCTTCCCGGCGTCGTCGCCTCGCTTACGACGAAGCCGGTGATCGGCGTTCCTCTGGCGGGCAGCCCGCTGCAGGGGTTCGATGCTCTGCTGGCCATCGTGCAGATGCCGCCGGGGATTCCGGTGGCGACGGTCGCGGTAGGCGGCGCCCGGAACGCGGGCGTTCTCGCGGCGCAGATCATCGCCCTGACGGATGCCTCTCTGGCTCAACGCCTCGCCGAGCAGCGGACGAAAATGGCCGCCGGCGTTGCGGAAAAGTCGAAACAGGTCGAGCGTTCCACGCGTTAACGCGAACGTGCACGACCACGATCACTCGCATCACGTCTCACGGAAGCTCGTCGTTGCATCGATCGCCACGCTGGCGTTCGTGGTCGTCGAGCTCACCGTCGGGGTCAAGGCCAGTTCTCTCGCTCTCATCGGCGACGCACTTCACAATTTCACCGACACGCTCGCGCTGCTGCTCGCGTGGTTCGCCGTCAGACTCGAGCGGCGGCCGGCGACCGCGGAGAAGTCGTACGGCTATCAGCGCGCCGGAATCCTGAGCGCGTTCATCAACGCGGGAACGCTCGCCGCATTCACGATTTTCATCTTCGTCGAAGCGGTGCAGCGCTTCCGAGCACCGCACGCCGTCAACACGATATTCATGCTCGTCACGGCGGCGATCGCGTTGCTGCTCAACGCCGCAATCACCTTCTGGCTTCATCGAGAAGGCAAGCACGACGTCAACGTCCGCAGTGCGGTGATTCACATGTTCGGCGACGCGGTGTCGTCCGCCGGCATCATCGTCGCGGCAATTCTCATTCGCGCCACCGGGCAGCAGTTCTGGGATCCCGCGGTCTCGATGCTCATCGGCGTCCTGATCCTGTGGAGCAGTTGGGGCGTGCTGCGCGAGACGATCAATCTGTTGCTCGAGGGTACGCCGAGCGGGATCGACCCGGACGCGGTGAACGAGTCTCTCGCCGCGATCAACGGCGTGCAGGGAGTGCATCACCTGCATATCTGGGCGCTCGCGCCGTCGCGGCCTTCCCTCTCCTGCCACCTGATGGTCGGCGATGTCGCCGTGCGCACCACCGGCAAGCTGCTGGACGAAGTGAACGCGATGCTCGCGCGCACCTACCGCATCGCACACACCACGATTCAGTTCGAGTTCGCGAATTGCGATGTCGAGGACCCGTACTGCGTTCCGTACTCGGAGAACGCCGAGGTCAGCGAAGCCGGAACGATTCGGGGTAAGTGAACGTCACGTTCGACTTCGCCACGCCGTACGGGATGAGGAAGGCGACGTTCGGCGAGATCGCGTAGAACGGACGCAGGTCGATCGGATTGCCGAGCAGTTGATTGCCGTTCGTCCCGCACAGATCGCCGGTCCGGATCACGTTCTCGATCGGGCGATTCCACCGCATCGCCGGATAGATCTTCGTGATCTCGTCTCGCAGATTGCCCACCGCTTTTTTCGTGTACGTCTTCGAGAACGGCGCGATCGCCAGGTCTTCCTTCGCCAGGCGGCCGTTCGCGTCGTACGCGAACGTCACATTCGCCACCCACTCGACATGCGGGCTTCCCTCGGCGAGCGGCCCGTCGTAGCCGCCCTTGATCCTCGCGCCGGCCAGTGCTTCGCCTTCGTAAATGTAGTCCGCGGTCATGTTGATGACGTGATCGCATCCGGCGCTGTTCTGATACTCGACCTGCTGTTGCGCGATGCGATTGTTCGCGTCGAACACGTAATGCGACGTGTACTTCTGGTTCTCGACGACGACGTCCTCGCGGTCGAGGAGGTAGATGCCTGAATCTCCCGCCTTGTGGGCCACATAGTTCAGGATCTGGCCGTCGGCCGACGACGTGACGTGCTCGAGGGAATCGACTCCCTGGACGTAGCGGATCTCGTTGCCGTCTCTGTCGCGCCAGCCCTGAATGATGTCGCCGTTGTATGTCCACCCATCGGACTTGCGCGAATCCTGAATCGCGTGCTGCTTCGCCGGTGAGTAGCGCAGCGCCTCGAGCATCGTTCCGCTGTACGAGCACGGCAGCGTGTCGTTCTTCGCGAACCGGTCGTCCGAGTAGTACGTCGCGCGCGTGGCGGAAGCGCCTTCCGCACACGGTCGAGAGTTCCAGACGGCGGACGACGTGAGGTACGGGCCGCGCCAGCAGCGCGGGCACCACACCGCGCCGATCGGCAGCCGCAGGCCGCAGAACGCGCAGACGATCTTCGTGCGCATGTCGGAGAGCTCGCTCTCGAGATTCAGCAGATGCTGATCGGTCGAGGTCTTGTGTTCGGCATCCGCATCCAGCTCTTCGTAGCGGTGATAGCGGTCGATCGCTTTGGCGTAATCGCCGAGTTTCTCGTAGACGACCGCCTGGTTGTAGACAGCGGATGGATCGTTCGGGCGCTTCTGCTCCGCGTCCTGAAAAAGCTTCAGCGCGGCGTCGAGATCGTTCTTCACGTACAGAAAACGGCCGCGCGTAAAGAGCTCCCCGTAGTCCTGATCCGACTGCCGCTTCTTCTGCAGCTCGCGCTGGAACTCGAGCTCGAGTTGCAGCCTGGTAACGACCGCTTTCTCCGCGCCGCTCGGATACAACTGGTTGTACCGATCGAGCTTCGTCGTCGCCTCGGAATAGCGGCCCGCCTTCGCCAGCAGGAGCGCCATGTCGTACAGCACCGCGGGATTGTCGGCCTGCAGCGCGTCCGCTTTCGCGAACTGTTGATACGCCGCGGCGTAGTCCTTCATGTCGAAGAATTTTTTCCCGAAGAACACGGCTTTCGAGAACTCGTCCGTGGCGGGAACGACCGCCGGCGCCGGTTGCGGCTCAGCGGCCGGGGCAGGAACCGGAGCCGGAGGCGGCGTCTGCGCAAATGCGGTCGTAGCGATGAGCAGCGATGCAATGAGCGATCTCATGATTGCAGGAACGTATCGGCGACCGTCGTCAGCCAGAGCTGCTGATCTTCCGTCGGCTGGGTCCGCGCGAGGAGCTCGTACAGCGCGCGGCGCTTTTGCTGGTCGGTGAACTTGCCGCTCGTGTCGCGGAGAACTTTCTCCGCATCGTGTCCGAGGGGATTGAGAACGACATCGGGTGCTTCTTTGGGTGCCCAATGAGGCGCGATGTCGGTCCCGAAGAGCTTCGCCACGAAGGCCAGTCGCTCCGGATCGCTCTTCGCTTTTCCCGCCGCCGTGGCGAGACGGCTCTTCGCGCCCGAGCCCTGAATGAGCGAGCGCAGATTCGACAGAAGCTGAATGCGCTGCATGCACGCTTCGAGAATGTGCGCCTTCAGCGCTTCGTCCGAAACCGAGCTGCTGGCCTTCAGCACGTCCTGGATGCGTTGAGTCTCGACGCTGACGAACGTGTCGGCCGCATCGTCAGCGGTGGCGGCCGGCGCGGCATCGGCCGGGGCCGGCGTGACTCCGGCAATCGGCACTTCGACCAGCGGAGAGTCGAGAGATGCGATCGGCGGCGCGGATACTTCGACGGGTTTCGTTGCCTTGAGATCGTCCGCTGCGTTGGTGATCGCCGCGGCAATCTGACGCGGCGGCAGCGACACCAGCCGCGGTCCGCCCATCAATGCCGCGGGAGCGACGACCGCGTTCAACCCGCGGATCAACTCGGAGTCGCTCGTAACATTGATGTCCAGCAGTCGCTCGCGAACGCGAAGGCGGATCTCCTGCGCCAGGCGCAACTGCGCGGCGCGCTGCATATCGGTCAGATAGTTCGGGCTCGTCTTGTCGATCGTCATGTCGCAATGGCAGGGGCCGATGCGGTCGGGCTGGTACTGCTGATCGTTCTGGGTGCGCTTGATGTGGTCGACCACCGCGAGGTTGCGCGACATCGCGGCCTCGCGAGCGCGGTCGCACGCCGGCTGCGATGCGAACTGATTGATGCCGCTGAAGTCCGCGAAGCCCTTGGTGTCCGGCCGGAACATCTGCACGTGGAAGTGAACCACGCTGCACGCGCCGGAGGGTGTCGTCGGGCAGACCAGGGGCTGCGCAAAGGCGAGAGCCGGCGCAAATACGGCAAGAAACACAGCAAGAAAGCGGGACATTGGGACGGTGCGGTGATTATAGGTTGGGAAGTTGGGAAGTTGGGACAGATACGAGGGCGACGGCAAGGTGTCATTCCGAGCGTAGCGAGGACCGGGGTGGGCGGGAGGCTCTGCGCACCACCCTGCCCACACCGCTCCCACGCTACGCGAGGGGTGACAAATTAGCGGCTCCCCGGGCCGCGGCCGGCGCGTCTGTCGATGCTCGAGGACCTGATCGCCGACTTCAAGAACGCGTTGAAGGCGTCTGTGGTCACCAACCGATTCAACGTTTTCCCCTCGGAGACGTATCCCCGCTGGAGGAACAAACCCATGAAGAACCGCTCACTCATTGCCGCCGCCATCCTTGCCGCCGGCGTTCTCGTCGCCGCGCCGTTCGCGTTCGCCCAGCATCGCGCGGCGCACGAACATGGCGACGGCTTCGGCGAACCCATGATGTTCGGCCGCCTGCAATTCGCTCAGAAGGCGCTCAGCCTGTCCGATGATCAGGTCGCGCAGATCAAGACCATCGTCACAGATCTCAAAGCGCAGAACGCACCGTATCGCCACTCGTTGAAAGCAGGCCGGCAATCGATTTTCCAGGCCCTGATCGCCAATCCGAACGACATCGCGGGCGCGCAGGCGTTGATCGATCAGCAAAACACCGCCGAGCACACGATGAAGATCAACGTGCTGAATGCCGTGTCGAAGGTCCTCAACGTGCTGACGACCGAACAGCGTGCGAAACTGGGCACGCTTGTTCAGGAGCGCATGGCGCGGCGCGCCAACCGTTGAACGATGGACGCCCTCGCGGCCACCTCGGTGTGGGGACTGGTTTCTGCCCGCCCGGCTGAAGCCGGCCCTCGCACCATGACGTCCGAAGATCCGGTCGAGGCGCGCGCCGTCTCCGCGGTCCAGCGGGGAGACGCCTCGCAGTACGGGTATCTCGTTTCGAAGTACATGAAGCGGGTCGTCTCGATCGCGTGGGGCTTCGTCCGCAATGGTCACGACGCGGAGGATCTGGCCCAGGAAGCGTTCGTCAAGGCCTTTCGCACGATCAGGCGCTTCAAGGCCGGCGAGCCGTTCGGGCCATGGATCTATCGCATCGTCACGAATCTATCGCTCGACCTGCTCAAGCACCGCAAACGGTATCAGCATGAGGAAGTGAGCGACGCGACGGCGGCGCCGCGAGGCGATCGCGCGGATCTTCCGGCGCTCAGCGGCGAGCTAGCGCAACGGATCGATGCAGCGATCGAATCGCTGCCCGGGATGCAGCGCATGGTGGCGCGCCTGCATCTCGTCGAGGAGTTCAGTCACAAGGAGATTTCGGCGATGATCGGTGTCAGCGAGGGAACCGTCCGCTCGCACTTATCGCTCGCCCGTAGCAAACTGAAGGAACAACTCGCGGATCTCTACGAGGGCAGCGATGACTGAAGACAGGTTTCTCGATCGATTGCGCAAGGACGCCCAGCAACTTCGCTACGAGCCGGAAGACGACTTCGCGTGGACCAGGCTCACTGCGCGCATCCAGGAGCGGATGCGTGCGCAGCCGCCGGTGGCCCAACTCCTCGCGCAATGGTTCCGGCCGGTCGCGGCGTCGCTGGCGGTGCTCTTGATCGTCGCAGCATTGAGCGTGCAGTGGACCGACACGACGCCGCCCGCGACAGTGGAAGCGATGGCGGCCGCACCCGCAAGCGATCTGGGAGATGCACTGAGTGTTGAGTAGTACCAAGGCGGGGCTGACCGTCATGGTGGCGTTCATCGCTGGCCTTTTCATCGGCGTTGCCGGCGACCGTCTGGTGCTCATTCGCAGCGGGCAGTTCTTCCCGCGCCACGCCGCCGCATTCTCGGCGGCCCACGTCGTCGATCGCATGAATCGCGATCTCCATTTCTCCGATGCGCAGCGCGTCCAGATCCAGCGCATCATCGACCAGTATCACACGCGGATCGACGGCATCTGGAACGGCGTCCGCCCGCAGGTGCGCCGCGAGATCGATGCCGCGAACGCCGAGATCGAGAAGACGCTCACGCCGGAGCAGGTCTCGAAGTTCCGCGAGATGCGTGCGCGCACGCAACAGCGACGCGGCCGCCACGGCTGGTCGATCTTCTAGCGCGTGCTGTCCGGCCGCACGCGGAGGAAGAATGTGCAGGCCTTGCCGCTCTTCGCTTCGGTCCACACCGAGCCGCCGTGTCGCGTTGCAAACTCGCGCACCTTCGAGAGTCCACGTCCCGTCCGCTCGCGCAGCGCCGGATTCCAGACGAATCCCGATTCGAAGATCACCTGGCGCATGTGCTCAGGAACGAGCGGGCCGTTGTCCATCACGAAGAAGAGCAGCAGCGGCTTTCCCTTGTGATCCATCATCCGGCATCCGGCCACGACTTGGCCGCCGGGCGGCACGTAATGCAGCGAATTATCGATGAGCGCGCCTAACGCATCGGCCAGCTCGTCGCGAGCGCGGAATCGCTCGTCGAGATCCGGCGAATCGACTTGCAGCCTGATGCCCTTCAACTCCGAGAACGGCGTGAAGCGATCCGCGACCGTCCGCAGCAGGTCGCCGACCCGAGGCGGTCTGGATCGCAGGGTCGTATCGTCGGCCGCCGTCTCCGACGCGCGAAACACGAGAACCGCTCCTCCCGCTCCGCCGGAGAGCGGAACCAGCGTCGCGATGAGGTTGCGCACCGGCAGCGTCCACGTCGCCGGCGCCGACAGCTCGCCGATCTTGATCGAGGCCATCCTCTCCACATTCGCAAGCGAAGACAGGTCGGCCTGGGGCGCGGCGAACAACCGGCGCACTTCGTCGGTCACGAACTTGAGGCTGCGGTCTCCGCCGAACACGATCGCTGCCGCGCCCGCCGCGACCAGCACGTTCGCCAGGCTTGTGATGGCCGGCGAAGTCGCCTCGCTCGGAAGGGCCAGAGGCGCCTTCGGGAAATCGTCGATGACCGCGGCCGCCGTCGCCCGGCGCTTGCGCGGTTGATCGCACTTCGTGCAGAGAAAACCCTGCGCGACGATCGCTCCGCACATGAGACACTTCGCGGCCATTCAGGACCTTTGCTAGACCAAAGCGATGGTACGCGATACATTCCGCGCCCGCAATTTGCCATGAAAAACGCAACCGTCATCGGCGCCGGAACCATGGGGAATGGAATCGCGCACACAGCCGCGGCGGCGGGGCTCGACGTGACGCTCATTGATGTTACCCGGGAGTTTGTCGATCGCGGAGTGTCGACGATCTCGACCAATCTGCAGCGCGGCGTCGACAAGGGAAAAATGTCCGCCGCCGACAAAGACGCAGTCCTCGGACGCATCCGAACATCGACGGACATGAAGAGCGCCGCCGGCGCCGACATCGTCATCGAAGCCATCATCGAGAACCTCGAAGCAAAGACGGCGCTGTTTCGCCAGCTCGACAGCCTGACGAACGCGGACTGCATCCTGGCTTCGAACACGTCGTCGATCTCCATCACGAAGCTCGCGGCGGCGACGAAACGGCCGGACAAGGTCATCGGCATGCACTTCATGAATCCGGTGCCGGTGATGACGCTGGTCGAAGTGATTCGCGGCATCGCCACTTCCGACGACACGTATCAGCGTGTCGAAAACCTCGCGAAGACGATGAACAAGACCGCGATCGAGGTGAACGACTATCCCGGCTTTATCTCCAACCGCGTCCTGATGCCGATGATCAACGAGGCGATCTTCGCGCTTTTCGAAGGCGTCGCCACCGCGGAAGCGATCGACGGCGTGATGAAGCTCGGCATGAATCACCCGATGGGTCCGCTCACTCTCGCCGATTTCATCGGACTCGACGTCTGTCTCGCCATTCTTCGCGTTCTGGAGGATGGATTCGGCGATCCGAAGTACCGCCCATGCCCGCTCCTCGTGAAGATGGTCGACGCCGGATGGCTCGGCCGGAAGAGCGGGCGGGGTTTTTATCGCTACGATGTGTCCTCCCGAGGGTAGCGAGGGATGACAGCAGTACCCTTTGCTGTTCTAATCGGCAACCAAAATGCTCTGCCAGACCTGCAGCGCCTATAACGAAGACGAACGCGAATTCTGCTCCCGTTGCCAGAACAAGCTTCTCGTCCTGTCCGGCATCAGCGCGTTCGAAGAAGATGACCTCGAGGAGTACGACGACCAGGAAGACCTTTCGCTCGACGAACATCTCCTGGAGCGCGTCTCCGGCCTCGAGGAAATCGTCAAGCGATCGGCCGAGACTCTCCGCTCGGTCGCCGAAGCCGTGCAGAAGCACGAGCGCGCGATCTTCATCAATCAGACCGGCCTTCTCTCCGCCAAGGAGCTTCTCGAAAAGAAGAACGTCATCTCCTCTGATGAGCTGGTCGAGCTCTGGGAATCGAAGATGGGCGAGCAGATGCTCGCTCTCGAGAAGAAGCAGCGCTTCACCGAGCGCAAGGATCGCATCGTGTCGCTGTTCCGCGGCGAGAAGCGCGATCGCTTCAAGCAACTGCTCGTCGACGCTGAGAACGCCATCGACGCGTTCGATCCCGATCGCGGGATGAAGGCGCTGGAGGAAGCGTTCCGCCTCGACCGCGACAACTACGAACTGAGCTTCTTCCTCGGCGAGATGTTCTTCAACGACGGGAACCTCGACCGCGCAAAGCAATATCTCGAGCGCACGCTCGAAGTGCAGTCCGATCATTTCGACGCCGCCGTGTTCTACGGCGTGCTGCTGCACGAGCGGCAGGATCTCAAGGGCGCCGAGCGCTGGCTCCGCCGCGCGATCCAGATCTCGCAGGACTCGTTCCTGCCGTACTTCTCGTTAGGCGCGATCTACGCGCGCAAGGGAAAGCTGCTGCGCGCGCAGAAGTTCCTCGAGAAAGCCGTGCAGCTCGAAGCCATCCCGCAGGCGCACTTCCTTCTCGGCACGATCTTCTACGACAAGGGGCAGCTGGAGCGCGCCATCCGCTCGTTCCAGAGCGCCATCAAGATCGACCCCGAGTACGAGGAAGCGATCTACCACCTCGGCCTCTGCTATCTCGACCGCAACTGGAACCGCAAGGCGATCGACTGCTTCCAGGAAGCGCTGGAGCTCAATCCGAACAAAATCGAGTATCAGCAGGCGGTCAAGATCTACGAAGGCATCTCCGGCCATCAGCCCCTGGAAGGCCCGGCGGCGGACGAAGTCTCGAAGGCCGAGAACCTCGTCACCAACGGCAACTACAAAGAGGCGCTCGATCACTATCGCCGCGCCTCTCAGGTCGAGCCCGAGAACGTCAACGTGCTGATGCCGTACGCGCTCCTCTGCTCGCACCTCGACATGAACGGCGAGGCCATCGGCATCGCGCGCAACGTGTTGAAGCAGAAGCCGACCGAAGTCGTGGCCGCCGCGGCGTACACCACGCTGGTCGAAGCGCTACGCGCGGAAGGCAACTTCAAGGAAGCGAACCGCGCGCTGGAGACCATGCTCGAGGAATACACCTCGAATTACGCCAAGTCGATTGCGTACTACGAAAAAGCCTACAACCTCGCAGAGATGGAAGAGAACCTCGACGAAGCGCTGGAAAGCGCACAGCTCGCCGTACGCTTTTCCCCGAAAGAGCTCAAGCAGTTCCCGCTGGCGGCGTTAGGCTGGGTGTACTTCAAGCGCCGCGACTATTCGAGCGCAGTCGAGTTCCTGACAAAGTCCGCCGACCTCGGCCCTACCGCGACGAACCTCATGCATCTCGGAATGGCGCTGCTGGAGAGCGGTCAGAAGGAGCGCGCCCGCGCGGTGTTCCGCAAGGCGAAGAGCTTCAAGACCAAAGGCTCCGGTCTCGAAGAGAAGATCCTCGAGCAGATCCGCTCGACGACAAAGCTCATCGACCGCCTGCATGCGCGCCGCCGGCGCGTCCCGTCGAAGCAGTCGTAGCGTTAGGGAAGCTCTGCGCGAGGGCGAGAACGCCCCTCACCCGGCCTTCGGCCACCCTCTCCCCGCAAGCGGGGCGAGGGGGCACTAATGTCCCGCCACCACTTGAACTTCTCGTCGCGCGACTCGAACTTGGTGCCCGAAGGGCGGATGAGGGGTGCCTGGACTTCTGCACCGCTTCCCTAAGCGGTCGGGATCTGGATCAGGTTCACGATCGAAGAAGTATCGCCCAGCGTGTCGCCGATCAAACGGAAGGCCAGGAAGCGTGCAGCGGATGTCTCAGCCATTCCGTGGATCTCGATCACGCCGTCTTTCGGACGCGCAGCGAGGTTCTTAACCCCAACGGCGTCCGACGCCACTCGGATCGCGCGCTGAATCTTCGCGAAGTCGGGACTTTTCGCATTTCTTCCGTACATCGCTCCAATGAACTGCGACGAGCTTGCCAACGGGACGTTACGGATTTGGGGGGTTGACGACACTGACGGGAGCCTGCGCGCCGGTGCTGATCGTGATGTCTCCATTGTCGGCATAGAGTTCCACGCGATCTCCGCCACCGTTGATCTTGCCGGTGAGATGAATTCTCGTCCGGCCGCCGGCAACTTGTTCCCGGCGCACGGTCAACGACGGAAAATCGGAGTGGATCGCGTTGGCGTCGGGGTCCGAGGTCATGACGATGGCGTCAATATCGGCGGCGAAACGCTGCGACACATTGAGCGTGATGTTGCCTTTCGCGGTGCGCGCTTCCATGCGCTGCGTCCTGATCGTCGGATCGACGGTCAGATTGATGTCGCCCGATGGCGTCTGCGCGACGATCGGTCCCGCGGCCTGACGCACGACGATGTCGCCGCCGACGGTCGAGGTGAGCGTGGTCGGTCCACCTGTGTAAAGCAGGCGCATGATGCCGCCGCCGGTCTGAATGTCGCCGCCGAGACGTGCCGCACGGATGAGGATGTCGCCCGCACCGGTACTGGCTTGAAGCGCGCCCATGATCTCGCCGAGATTGATCGGACCGCCCTTTGTGGAGACGTTGCAATCGCCGTAGACGACCCCCAGCTCGATCGAGCCGGCCTGCGTAGCGATCGTGGCATTTCCGCGAACTTCACCGATGGAGACGTCCATGACTGCCTCGGAATCGGTGTAGGTGAACGCACCGTGAATGATCGGCGTCTGAACCTTCGCGACCGGCTGTTTCACTTCGGACGCCGGCGGAGTCACAACCTGACCGCGCGGCACGCGAACCGACCGCGCCTGCGCAATGTTCGTCCCGCGCGACATGATGCGCACTCGTCCCAGCAGCGCCGAGGTGTTGATGGTCGGGCCGCCGGGGGCGTTGAAGTGTCCGTGGAAGATGCCGGATGCAACGCTGCCGCGGACCGGCATCGTCGTCAGGAGATCGCCGGCGAGCGTGTTCGCCGTCCACTCGAAGTTCGCGTCGGCGGGCACGAACACATCGATGTCGCCATTGACCACCACCGCCTGAGCATTCGAGATGGGGTTGCGGAGAAAGTCGTACACCACGTGACCGTTGACGATATCGATGGCCGATGCGCCAGTGACACCCGAGAGAAGCACCGTTCCCGTGAAACTCTTCACCGTGACGCTGCCATTCATGTTGCGAACGCGAACGTCTCCCGCGCGCGCCGCGATCTTCACGTCGGAGCTCCGTGGAAGCTGGACTGTGTACTCGACCGTGCAACGGCCATTCAGTACGGGACGAACGAGCGTTCGAACCAATCGAACCTTGTCGTCACCTTCCCAGCTGATGACACAGTTCTCGCGCGCGTCATCGAGCGCCGAGCGATCCGCTGCGTATACCGTGCGCACCGCGGTCACTGAGACGCGCTCGATGTCGCTGCCGGTGACGTCGATCGCTCCAAGCGGGTTATCGATCCAGAACGATCCCAGCGGCGCGATGGACATCTCGTGAATCACGCGCTCGCTGGTCTTCACCCCTGCCTGAGCCGCGAGCGCGACGCAGGAAAAGGCGGCGATCAAAAAGAGAAGAGTCGATTTCATCAGGGATGGACGCTGCTGAGAGCCTCTGCCGCTTTCACGCGGACGTAGACGTTTTCATCGTTCTGCGACGCCTTCTGCCGCAGGGTGTCGAGTGTTGCTGCGTCGAGGGTGGCGCCGCTGCGCGCGAGGTTGGCGAGCGCTTCGACCGCCTTGATGCGCACTGCCGGATTCGGATCGCTCTTCAACGCCTCGATGAGTGCCGAGCGGGTGTCGTCGGCCATCGGTAGCGTCTTCATCGTCTCGACGGCCTTGATGCGCACGCCCTGATGCTCGTCGTTGCGCAGCACGTTCGCCAGCGCCTCGGCGATCTCGGGATCGGCGTTGCCCGGACGCGAGTACGTGGAGCGCACGTAGTCGATGGTCCTCGAACGCGACGGCGTCAGATGATCCTCGTTCTCGAGCACGTAGCGCAGCAGTCGGACCATGCTCTTGTCCTTCGGCTTGCCGGTGACCGTCACGTGCTGCGTGATGTCGAACGAGAGGCCGATCTCTTCGTCGTTCGGATTCGAATCAATGAAGGAGACGTTCTCGATGTCTGGACGCCCCTGAATGTTCGGGTTGATCGACGCGGCCGGAAGAACGCGCGACTCGGCGATTGAGTACGCCGGCACAGCGGCGACGCTGCTGAGCGTGGCGGGAGTGGCAAGGAAGCTGACCGGCGCGCGATGTCCGGCATAAAACGACCCGCCCGCGATGACCACAACAGCGGCGGCTTGCG
>JBBRMQ010000014.1:0-33970 GCA_038230775.1 Thermoanaerobaculia bacterium | reverse complement strand
GGCATCCCGCCGGTGCGCACGCTCGTCGAGTTTCCGTACGACGGCGACGCGAATGTCGGCGACAAAGTACAGGTCGACATGTTCAAGGCCGGCGACTCGATCGACGTGGTCGGTCAGTCGAAGGGTAAGGGCTTCCAGGGCGTGGTGAAGCGTCACCACTTCCGCGGCGGCCGCGCGTCCCACGGATCGATGTTCCATCGCGCTCCCGGCTCGATCGGCGCCTCGGCGTTTCCGTCGCGCGTCATGAAGGGCATGCGCATGGGCGGCCGGATGGGTGGCGATCAGGTGACGGTGAAGAACCTCCGCGTGGCGAAGGTCGATGCCGAGAACAACCTGCTCTACATCCGCGGCGCAGTTCCGGGCGGCAAGAACGGCCTGGTCGTTGTGCGCTTCTCCAGACACGGGAAGCAGGGTAAATAGCCATGCCGACAATTGACATCAAAGACTGGAACAACAAGAAGGTCGGCTCCGTCGAGCTGTCGGACGAGATCTTCGGCTATCCGTACAAAGAGCATCTCATTCACGAAGCGGTGCGGAACTATCTCGCATCGCTGCGTCAGGGAACGCACAAGGTCAAGAACCGCTCGGAAGACAGCGGCTCGGGCAAGAAGCCCTTCCGCCAGAAGGGCACCGGCCGCGCACGTCAGGGCGGCAATCGTCCGCCGATCCATCGTCACGGCGGCACGGTGTTCGGTCCGGTCCCGCGCGACTACTCCTACAAGATGAATGCCCAGGAAAAGAGGAACGCGCTGAAGTCCGCTCTGTCGCAGAGAGTCAAGGAAGGGAAGCTCGTGCTTCTGTCCAGCCTCTCGGTCGACAGCCCGAAGACGAAGGGTCTCGCCGACCGCCTGCCGAAGGTGGGCGTGGAAGGCAAGGCATTGCTCGTGGACTCGATCGAGAACACGAATCTCGCGCTCGCGGCGCGCAACAACCCGAAGCTGCGGCTCGTCGATCCGCTGCACGTCAACGTCTATGACGTGGTCAACAGCCGGTTCGTCGTCATCACGTCGGATGCGCTGCAGCGTCTCACGGAGGCCCTCGAGTCATGAACGCGAATCAAGTGATCCGCCGTCCGCTGGTGACGGAGAAATCGACGCTGATGCGAGAGACCGGCACCAACGTCATCGCCTTCGAAGTCGATTCGAGCGCGAACAAGATCGAAGTGAAGAAAGCCGTGGAAGAGCTCTTCAAGGTGAAGGTCGCCGAAGTGCGGCTCTTCAACGTCCGCGGCAAAGTGAAGCGGATGGGCCGCTACGAAGGCAAGCGCCGCGACTGGCGCAAGGCGTACGTGCGGCTCAAGGAAGGCGAGAAGGCTCCCGACTTCATCGAGGGCGTCTAGAAGGACTGAGGACTGACGACTGAGGACTGAGAAAGCAAAGATGGACCAAGGCTGGGCGATGGCTCAGTCCGCAGTCCTTAGTCCTCATTACTGGTAAAAAATCATGGCCGTTAAAAAATACAAACCGACATCACCCGGGATTCGCTTTCAGAATCACGCGTCCTTCGACAACATCACGAAGTCGAAGCCCGAGAAGGCGCTGACGAAGGGCAAGCCGAAGACCGGCGGTCGCAACTCGATCGGCCGCGTGACCTCGCGCTTCATCGGCGGCGGTCACAAGCAGAAATATCGCGACATCGACTTCAAGCGCGACAAGCGCGGGATCCCCGCGAAGGTTGCTGCGATTGAATACGATCCGAATCGCACGGCCCGCATCGCTCTGCTCAACTACGCAGATGGCGAGAAGCGCTACATTCTGGCGCCGAACGGGCTGGAAGTCGGGCAGACACTGAACTCCGGAGCCGACGCCGACATCCTCACTGGCAACTCGCTCCCGCTCTCGGCCATCCCCCTCGGCACCACGGTGCACAACATCGAGCTGAAGGAAGGCAAAGGCGGACAGATGGCGCGTTCGGCCGGTGCGTTCGCGCAGCTCATGGCGCGCGAAGGCGAGTGGGCGACGCTGCGTCTTCCCAGCGGCGAGATGCGCAAGGTGCATGTGCGCTGCTACGCGACGATCGGTCAGGTCGGCAATCTCGAGCACGAGAACGTCTCGATCGGCAAGGCAGGCCGCACCCGTCACCTCGGCAAGATGCCGCACAACCGCGGCGTGTCGATGAACCCGGTCGACCATCCGCTGGGCGGCGGCGAAGGCAAGACCTCCGGTGGACGTCACCCGGTGAGCCCGTGGGGCCAGCCCACGAAGGGCTACAAGACTCGCAGGAACAAGAGAACGACGAAGTTCATCGTCAAGCGGAGAAACAAGAAATGACGAGATCACTCAAGAAGGGTCCCTTCGCGGATGACCATCTGACGAAGAAGGTCGACGCGATGAATCGCGAGCGCGACAAGAAGGTCATCAAGACCTGGTCGCGCCGCTCGACGATCACGCCCGATTTCGTCGGCCACACGATCGCGGTGCACAACGGCCGCAAGTTCGTTCCGGTTTACGTGTCGGAAAACATGGTCGGTCACAAGCTCGGCGAGTTCGCGATGACCCGCACGTTCAAGGGACACAGCGGCAAGAAGGTCGAGAAAATTGTCAAGCCGGCCGGCGCTCCCGTGGCGGCACCGGCGGCGGGAGGCTCGAAGTAATCATGGAAGCCTCGGCAACGCTGCGTTACCTGAAAGTCTCCCCGCAGAAGGTGCGGCTGGTGGCGGATCTGATTCGTGGAAAGAAAGTGGATGAGGCCTTGAGCATCCTCCGCTTCACGAAGAAGTCGTCCGCGCCCGACCTTCTCAAGCTCCTGCGCTCGGCAGTGGCGAACGCGGAGAACAAAGAGGCGGCCGTCGACAGCGACGATCTCGTCGTCTCGAAAATTTATGTCAATGAAGGACCGCGCGAGAAGCGCGTGCAGCCCGCGCCGATGGGCCGCGCCTACCGCATTCAGAAGCGGAAGGCACACGTCACGGTGCATGTCTCGGACGAAGTCAAAGCAGTGAATGAGCGCAGCAACGGCGGCGACAAGAAGCCGGCAGCGCGCGCTCGGGCCAGAAAGTAACGGAGGCGGCATTTGGGTCAAAAGGTCAACCCGTACGGATTTCGACTCGGATTCAACAAGACGTGGCACTCGCGCTGGTTCGCGGAAAAGAACTACGCCGAGACGCTGCATCGCGATCTGAAGCTTCGCGCGGATCTCAAGAAGCGCCTGTCGCATGCCGGCGTGTCCGAGATCGACATCGAGCGCACGGCGAACAAGATGCGCATCAACATCTACACCTCGCGTCCCGGCATCATCATCGGGCGCAAGGGTGCAGAGGTCGACAAGCTGCGCGATGAGCTGCAGAAGATGGTCAACGGCGAGGTGTACATCAACATTCAGGAGATCCAGCGTCCTGAGCTCGATGCACAGCTCGTGTCGGAGAACATCGCCACGCAGCTCGAGCGCCGCATCGCCTTCCGCCGCGCGATGAAGAAGGCCATGGAATCCGCGTTCCGTTTCGGAGCCAAGGGCATCAAGGTGCGCGTGGCCGGACGCCTCAACGGCTCCGAGATCGCGCGCTCCGAGTGGTACCAGGACGGCCGCCTTCCGCTGCACACGCTGAAGGCCGACATCGATTACGGCAACGCGGAAGCAAACACGACGTACGGAAAAATCGGCGTCAAGGTCTGGATTTTTAAGGGCGAGATGGCGAAGGCCAGATCGCGCAGGAAGCCCCAATAAGAAGCGGGTCGCTCGTCGCCAGTCGCGGGTCGGAAAAGCCGACCAGCGACCTCCGACCTGCGACCAGCCTGAGGAAACGACATCATGTTGATGCCGAAGAAAGTCAAATTCAGAAAACAGCAGCGCGGTCGCCGTCGCGGGATGGCGACGCGCGGGCAGAAGATCTCGTTCGGCGAGTACGGTCTGCAGGCGCTCGAGGCGGGCTGGGTGACGGCGCGCCAGATCGAGGCCGCTCGTATCGCGATGACGCGCCACATCAAGCGCGGCGGAAAGATCTGGATCCGGATCTTCCCGGACAAGCCGATTACGAAGAAGCCGCTCGAGACTCGTATGGGCAAGGGCAAGGGCGCGCCTGAGGAATGGGTGTGTGTGGTCAAGCCGGCGCGCGTGCTGTACGAGATCGAGGGTGTCGACCTGGCAACGGCGCAGGAAGCATTCCGTCTCGCCGCACACAAGCTGCCGATCCGGACCCGCTTCGTGAGCCGCGAGATGCTCGAGGTGGCGGAATGAACAAGAAGGCCAACACGCTCCGCGACAAGAGTGTCGATGAGCTGAACACCAGGGAACGCGATTTGAGCGAGCAGCTGTTCAAGCTTCGCTTCCAGCGCGCGACCGGACGCATGGAAAACCCGTCGAAGATGCGCGTTGTGCGCAAAGAGATCGCACGGATCAAGACGCTGTTGAACGAGAAGGCAAATGGCTGAAGCAACCGAAAAGAAAGAAAACAAGCGGACGAAAGTGGGCGTCGTCGTCTCGAACAAGATGATGAAGACGGTCGTCGTCGCGGTGCAGAACGTCGTGCAGCACGGGATGTATCAGAAGTACGTGCGCCACACGAGCAAGTTCCTCGCGCACAACGAGCGTCCCGACATCAACGTCGGCGACCGCGTGATCATCGAAGAGACGCGCCCGATGTCCAAGCGCAAGCGCTGGAACGTGCGGGAAGTCCTGGAGAAGTCGTCATGATTCAGATGCGGACCATTCTCAACGTCGCCGACAACACCGGCGCCAAGAAGATCGCGTGCATCAAGATGCTGGGCGGTTCCACCGCCGGCAAATACGCCCGCATCGGCGACGTCATCACCGCCTCGGTCAAAGAGGCTTCGCCCGATGGAACGGTGAAGAAGGGTGCGGTCGTGAAGGCCGTCATCGTCCGCACCGTGAAGGAGCTCCGCCGTCGTGACGGGTCGTACATCAAGTTCGACGACAACGCCGCGGTGCTGATCAACGACGCCAACGAGCCGGTGGGAACCCGCGTGTTCGGTCCCGTCGCTCGTGAACTGCGCGAGCGGAAGTTCATGAAGATCATCTCGCTCGCACCGGAAGTCATCTAACCATGTACGGAAAACCAGGAAGAGAAAAAGAAGTCGAGCGCATCAAGCCGCACGTCAAGAAGGGCGACACCGTCCTGGTGACGTCCGGCAAGGATCGCGGCAAGCGCGGCAAAGTGCTGCGCGTCAACTCGAAGACGGGAACGGCAGTGGTCGAGCGCGTGAACCTGCTCAAGAAGCACACGCGGCCGAACCCGCAGAAGAACGTCAAGGGCGGCATCCTGGAGCGCGAATCGCCGCTCAAGATGGCGAACCTTCAGGTGATCTGCCCGAGCTGTGGCAAAGCGACCCGTACGGGCTCGCATCGCACGGCCGAGGGCGCAAAACGCTTCTGTAAGAAGTGCGATACGGAGATGTAATTAGAAGGACTGAGGACTGAGTAATGAGGACTGAGACCCGCCCCACCAAAGCACGGCGGCTCGCTCAGTCCTCAGTCCTCAGTCCTCAGCACTGAGGAAAAAATGGCTGCCCGACTGAAAGAAAAATACAAGAGCGAAGTCCGCAAGAAGCTCCAGGACGAGTTCGGAATCAAGAACGTGATGGCGATTCCGAAAGTCGAGAAGGTGGTCCTGAACATGGGCGTCGGCGAAGCGATCGCCAACTCCAAGGTTCTGGACAACGCCGTCGAGGAGCTGACGACGATCGCCGGCCAGAAGCCCGTGATCCGCAAGGCGAAGAAGTCCATCGCCAGCTTCAAGCTGCGCGAGGGCGTGGCCATCGGAACGAGCGTCACGCTGCGCGGCGAGAAGATGTACGAGTTCCTCGATCGCCTGATCAACATCGCGCTCCCGCGGGTCCGCGACTTCCGCGGGCTGCCGACCAAGTCCTTCGATGGCCGTGGCAACTACACCCTCGGCATCAAAGACCACTTCATCTTCCCGGAGATCGATCCGGTCAAGGTGGACAAGTCCAAGGGCATGAACATCACCATCGTGACGACAGCAAAGGATGACGAGCAGGCTCGCTCCCTCCTTCGCGAACTCGGAATGCCGTTCGCCGGCGCCGCCAAATGAGGAACGCGTAGATGGCCAAGAGATCGATGATCGTTAAAGCGGAGCGCAAAGCGAAGTTCATGACGCGCCGCAAAAATCGCTGCAAGGTGTGTGGACGTCCGCGCGGATTCCTGCGCAAGTTCCAGCTTTGCCGCATTCACTTCCGTCAGCTTTCGCTTGGCGGTTACATCCCTGGCGTGACGAAAGCCAGCTGGTAGAAGGAATCACTTATGTCGATGACTGATCCCGTTGCAGACATGCTCACTCGCCTCCGGAATGCGATCGTTTCGCATCACGAGCGCATCGAGCTGCCGGCATCCAAACTGAAGGTGGAGATCGCCCGCATCCTCAAGAGCGAGGGGTTCATCCGCAATTACGCGCTGGTGGAGAAGGACAAGGTCCAGGCCACGCTGCGCATCGATCTCAAATACTCGGCTGAAGGCGAGCCGGTCATCCACGGCATCGAGCGCGTCTCGCGTCCCGGCCGCCGTGTCTACCGCAACAAGCAGGAGATTCCCCGTCCGCTGGGCGGCCTCGGTCTCGCGATCGTGTCCACGTCGCGCGGCGTCCTCTCCGGCGAAGAAGCGGCGAAGACTGGCGTCGGCGGCGAAGTCCTCTGCCAGGTCTGGTAAGGAGCGAATCAATGTCCCGCATTGGAAACAAACCGATTCCGCTGCCGAAAGGCGTCGAAGTCAAACAGGATGGAAGCAACCTGACGGTCAAAGGACCGAAGGGCTCGCTGCTCACTGCGGTCGTCACCGGCATCGGCGTGAAGATCGAGAACAACGTCGTGACGTTCTCGCGCTCGGCCGAGGAAGGCAGAGTGCGCGCGGCGCACGGCCTGATGCGCGCGCTGATCGCGAACAACGTCAAGGGTGTCAGCGAAGGCTTCAAGAAAGAGCTCGACATCGTCGGCGTCGGTTACCGCGCCGAAGTGAAGGGCAAGGAAGTGGTGTTCCAGCTGGGGTATTCGCACCCGGTGCGCTTCCCGATCCCGGCCGGCATCGAGATCGCGATCGATGCCAAGACGGGACACATCACGATCTCCGGCATCGACAAGCAGAAGGTCGGGCAGGTCGCGGCAGAAATCCGCGCGCTGCGCGAGCCGGATCCGTACAAGGGCAAAGGAATCAAGTACGCCGATGAAGTGATTCGCCGCAAGGCGGGTAAGGCTGCAGGCAAGTAAGAGTGCTGAGGACTGAGGACTGAGGACTGAGCCACCGCCCGGGTGGGTCTCAGTCCTCAATCCTCAGTCCTGGAGATTTCATGGATCAGGCAAGACAGAGAGTCGAGAAGAGACAGCGCATTCGCGAGCGCATCCGCGCCAAGGTCAACGGCACGGCGGAGCGGCCGCGTCTCGCGGTGAAGAAGAGCCTCAAGTACATCTACGTCCAGCTCATCGACGACGCATCGGGCAAGACCCTGGCGTCGGCGTCGAGCAAGGAAGCGGATGCCAAGGGCGCGAACGCGGCGGCGGCGAAAGCGGTCGGCGCGCTCATCGCCAAGAAGGCAAAAGACAAGGGCGTCAAGCGCGTGGTCTTCGACCGCGGCGGATACCTCTATCACGGCAACATCAAAGCGCTGGCCGATGCGGCACGCGAAAACGGATTGGAGTTCTAGAGCATGCAGCGTCCAATGCAGCGTCCCGGACAGGGATCACAGCGCAGCGACCGCCGCGACAACGACCGTTCCGAAAGCGGAATGATCGACAAGGTCGTGCACATCAACCGCGTGACGAAGGTCGTCAAAGGCGGTAAGAACTTCAGCTTCAGCGCCCTCGTCGTCGTCGGCGACGGCAAAGGCCGCGTCGGATTCGGTTCCGGCAAGGCGAAGGAAGTTCCCGCCGCCATCAAGAAGGGAATCGAGATCGCCAAGAAGAACATGATCTCGATCTCGATGTCGGGAACGACGATTCCCCATCAGGCGATGGGTCACTACGGCGCGGGCATGGTTCTTCTCAAGCCGGCATCGGATGGGACGGGCGTCATCGCCGGTGGTCCGGTCCGCGCGATCCTCGAGTCGGCCGGCATCCAGAACATCCTGACCAAGTCCCTCGGCACCGCCAACCCGCACAACGTGGTGAAGGCGACGTTCGAGGCACTCAAGCAGCTCCGCAGCGCCGAAGAGTACAAAGCTCTCCGGGCCAACGGCGGGGAAGGCGAAGCGGCATGAGCGCCAAGAAGGAAGAAAGCACGAAGAACACGAAGAAGCTGCGCGTGAAGCAGGTCCGCAGCGGCATCGGCTGCACGCGCAACATGCGTCAGACGCTCAAGGCGCTGGGCCTCGGCAAGATCGATCGGGTCGCCGAGCGGCCGGATAACGCCACCACGCGCGGCATGATCAAGAGCATCACGCACCTCGTCGAGGTGGTGGAGTAACCATGGATCTCAACAATCTCAAACCGAAAAAAGGCGCGAAGCACGCGAAGAAGCGCGTCGGACGTGGACCGGGATCCGGGCACGGCAAGACCTCGAGCCGCGGCGAGAAGGGGCAGAAGTCCCGCTCCGGCTACAGCCAGCGGATCGGCTTCGAAGGCGGCCAGATGCCGCTCGTTCGTCGCCTGCCCAAGCGCGGCTTCACCAACATCTTCAAGAAAGAGTACGTCGTGGTGAACGTGTCGGACCTCGACCGTTTCGACGCCGGCGCGACCATCGACGAGGGCACGCTCCGCAAGGTGGGGCTGGTCAAGGGCAAGAACGTCCTGATCAAGATCCTCGGCGACGGCACGTTGTCGAAGAAGCTCATCATCAACGCGCACAAGTTCTCCGCCTCTGCCCGCAAGCAGATCGAAGCCGCAGGTGGAACCTGCCAGGAGATTCAGTAAGTGCTCGAGACACTCCGCAACATCTGGGCGATCGAGGACCTGCGCAAGCGGGTTCTGTTCACGTTCGGCCTGCTTGCCGTCTATCGCCTGGGATCTCACATCCCGACGCCCGGCGTGGATCCCGTCGCCCTGTCGGAATTCTTCAAGGCGATGTCGGGCGGCGTGTTCGGTTTCCTCGATCTTTTCTCCGGCGGCGCACTCCGCCGTCTCTCCGTCTTCGCCCTCGGGATCATGCCGTACATCTCGGCATCGATCATTCTGCAGCTCCTCACGGTCGTCTGGCCGTACCTCGAGAAGCTGTCGAAGGAAGGCGAGATGGGTCGTCGCAAGATCAACCAGTACACGCGCTACGGAACGATCGCGCTGTCGATCGTCCAGTCGCTGGGCGTGGCGTTCTGGCTCAAAGCGCAGAGCGCACCCGGTGGCGCACCGCTCGTTCCGCCGAGCGTTCAGGACTCATTGTGGGGACTCGGGTTCCCAATCATGACGGTGCTGACGCTGACGACCGGAACGTCGTTCATCATGTGGCTCGGCGAGCAGATCTCCGAGCGCGGCATCGGCAACGGCATCTCGCTCATCATCTTCGCTGGCATCGTGGTCAGCCTTCCGTCGGCGGCCCTCGGTCTCGTGGAGGACATCCGCACCGGCCAGCGCAACCTGTTCGCGATGCTGTTCCTCGTCCTCTTCATGGTCGCGGTCATCGCGTTCGTGGTCTTCATGGAACGGGCGCAACGACGGATTCCGGTGCAGTACGCGAAGCGCGTCGTCGGCCGTAAGGTCTACGGCGGAGCGAATACCTACCTGCCGCTTCGCGTGAACACCGCGGGCGTCATCCCGGTCATCTTCGCGTCGTCGATCCTCGTCATCCCGCAGACGCTTGCCGGCATGATCAAGACGCCGTGGGCGCAGGCGATCGGTAATCAGATGCGCGTCGGTGAGCCTCTCTACTACCTGCTGCAGGTCATCGGCATCATCTTCTTCGGTTACTTCTACACGTCGATCGTCTTCAATCCGGTCGACACGGCGGACAACATGCGGAAGTACGGCGGATTCATCCCGGGCATCCGTCCCGGCAGGAAGACGTCGGATTACATCGATCGCGTGCTCACGCGCATCACGTTCATCGGCTCGCTGTACCTGGCGGCGGTCTGCATCCTGCCGGAGTTCCTGATCGCCGGCGTGCACGTCGGACAGATCCCATTCGGCATCGGAGCGCGGCTCGACGCCTGGCTGCCGACCTGGATCACCACGGGCATGGGTTTCAACTTCTACTTCGGCGGCACTTCGCTCCTGATCGTAGTCGGCGTGGCGATGGACACGATCCAGCAGGTCGAGTCGCAGCTCGTCATGCGGCACTACGACGGATTCATGAAGCGCGGACGAATCAGAGGGCGCCGAGGATAATGACGGGGTTTTCTGCACGCGCTTCGCGGCGCCCGTTGTCGGTTGTCAGTTGTCGGTTGTCAAAACCGGCGACTTTGACAACCGACCACCGACAACCGACAACGCGCCGCGGAGCGGCCCAATCCGGAGCGGCGCAGTGAAGCTCATTTTCATCGGTCCGCCGGGCTCCGGCAAAGGTACGCAGGCGAAACGCCTCGCGGCTCAGCACGGCATTCCGCACATCTCCACCGGCGACATGCTGCGTGAGGCCATCACGGACGGCACCGAGCTCGGCAAAAAAGCGGCGCCGATCATGGCGTCCGGAGCGCTGGTTTCCGACGACCTCATGGTTGGCATCATCAAGGATCGTTTGCAGAAGGCGGACGCCCAGAAGGGCTTCATTCTGGACGGGTTTCCGCGGACGGTGGTGCAGGCCGAAAAGCTCGATACACTGGTGGGGAATGGGGCTGGGAACCTTCGGGTTCTTCAGCTACTGGTCCCTGACGACGCCATCGTGAAGCGGATCTCGCTTCGCCGTTCATGTCCGAACTGCGGCGCGATTTACCATCTCGAATCAGCGCCTCCGGCTACCGATAGCGTGTGCGATCGGTGCGGCTCGAAGGTCGTGGCGCGTCCGGACGACAACGAAACTGCAGTTCGCAAACGGCTCGAAGCGTTCCACGCGCAAACGCTTCCGGTCGCGACGTTTTACAAGTCGAAGAGCATCTTGCGCGAGGTCGACGGGATCGGTCCCGTCGATAAGGTCTTTGAACGCATTGAGAAATTGCTGGCGTAAATGCTTGACCGCATGAAAGGACCGATCCTCAAGAACCGCGACGAAATCGCGGCGATGGATCGCGTCAACCGCGTGGTGCTGGAGATCCTCGAGATCATGCGGGGAATGGTCAAGCCGGGTGCGACGACGGCGCAGCTCAACGCGGTAGCGGAAGAGGAGTTGGCCAAGCGCGGCGCGAAATCGCCGTTCAAGAACTATGCGCCGATGAGCCTTCCGCCGTATCCCGCGGTGGTCTGCGCGTCGGCCAACGACGTCATCGTGCACGGCATCCCGAGCCGCGCGAAGCTGCAGGAAGGGGACATCATCGGACTCGATTTCGGTGCAGTCCTCGACGGCTTTGTCGGCGACGGTGCGATCACGATCGGCGTGGGCAAGGTCACCCCTCGCGCGCAGGAGCTGATGGACACCACCCGTGAGTGCCTGGACCTCGCCATCAAGGAGATGGTTCCCGGCAAGCACCTCGGCGACATCGGCGCGGCGGTTCAGGAACACGCGGAAGCCCACGGCTTTCACGTCATCCGGAACTTCGTCGGCCACGGCATCGGACGCAAGATGCACGAGGACCCGCAGGTCTACAACTACGGCAAGCGGGGACGCGGGCTGGAGTTGAAAGAGGGCATGGTCCTGGCGATCGAGCCGATGCTCTGCGAGATCGGCCCCAAGCTGAAGTCGCGGATCGACCGGTCGAACAACGACGGCATGATCGACGACGTGCGGACGGACAGCGATCGTTGGACGGCACGCACGCTCGACGGCACGCTGGCAGCGCATTTCGAGCATTCCATAGCGGTCACCGGGAATGGGCCGCTTGTTCTAGGTAGAGAGAGGACTGAGCGATGAGGACTGAGGACTGAGTGGAGAAACTCAGTCCCCAGTCCCCAGTCCTCAGTCCTGAAAGGGAACGAAGGAAAAGGATGTCAAAGGAAGAAGCGATTGAAGTAACGGGAACGGTTTTGGAAACCCTCCCGAATGCAATGTTCCAGGTCGAGCTGGAGAACAAGCACAAGGTGCTCGCTCACATCTCCGGCAAGATGCGCAAACACTTCATCCGCATTCTCCCGGGAGACAAGGTGCTCGTCGAACTGTCGCCGTACGACTTAACGCGGGGACGCATCACATACAGATACAAGTAGGCGGAATCCATGAAAGTTCGTTCGTCAGTCAAGAAAATCTGCACCAAATGCAAAATCGTTCGCCGTCAGGGCGTGATTCGGATCATCTGTGAGATTCCGAAGCACAAGCAGCGGCAGGGATAACTAAGAGTGATGAGGACTGAGGACTGAGGACTGAGTTTTTCGGCTCAGTCTTTAATCCTCAGTCCTCAGTCCTGGAGAGAAAATGGCACGTATCGCAGGCGTAGACCTTCCACTCAACAAGCGAGTCGAAGTCGGTCTCACATACATCTTCGGCATCGGCCGTTCGCGGTCGGAAAAGATCCTGCAGACCGCGGGTGTCAATAAGGACATTCGCGTCAAGGATCTGTCCGAAGACGACGTTCGCAAGATCCGTCAGGTCATCACGGACGAGGGGAAAGTGGAGGGCGATCTCCGCAAGGACGTCGGCCTCGACATCAAGCGGCTGATGGAGATCAACTGCTATCGCGGCATGCGTCATCGCCGAGGACTCCCGGTCCGCGGACAGCGCACGCACACGAATGCTCGCACCCGCAAGGGTCCGCGCAAGGGCGCGGTCGCAGGCAAGAAGAAGGCAACCAAGAAATGAGGGTAGCGCCGCCACGGCGGCGCTACCCTCATCCTGAGCGAAGCGACGGATCTCGAGGGAACGAACGAATGGCGACAGCAAGAGCACCGAAACAAGGCCAGCGCCGCGCTGGAACGAAGAAAAAAGAGCGGAAGAACATCCCGCATGGCACGGCGTCCATCGCCGCGACGTTCAACAACACGATCGTGTGCATCACCGATCCCGTCGGCAACGTACTGGCGTGGTCGAGCGCCGGCCGTATCGGCTTCAAGGGCTCCCGCAAGGGCACTCCGTTCGCCGCGCAGGTTGCCGCACAGAACGCCGCGCAACTCGCGCAGGAGCACGGCGTGCGCACGGTCGACGTCAAGGTCAAGGGCCCTGGCGCCGGACGCGAGTCCGCGATCCGCGCTCTCGCCGCCAGCGGTCTGGACATCAAGTCCATCAAGGACGTGACGCCCATTCCGCACAACGGATGCCGGCCGCCGAAGCGCCGCCGCGTCTGAGACAACACGAGGTTCCCAAGTTACGGCCTGCAGCTGCGGTCGTATGCGGAACACGCCATGGTGGCGTGGGTCCGAACCAGTAGGAGGATGTAGTGGCTCGTTACTCTGATCCCGTCTGCCGTCTCTGCCGGCGTGAGGGCATGAAGTTGTTTCTCAAAGGTGATCGCTGCTTCAAGGACAAGTGCGCGATCGAGCGTCGCAACTACGCTCCCGGCCAGCACGGCCGGCGCCGCTCCAAGGTCCTGGGCTACGGCCTTCAGCTTCGCGAGAAGCAGAAGGTCAAGCGCATTTACGGCCTGCTGGAATCGCAGTTCCGTACGTACTTCGGTCGCGCCGCGTCGCACACCGGCGTCACCGGCGACAACCTGCTCCGCCAGCTCGAGCTGCGGCTCGACAACGTCGTGTACTCGCTCGGCTTCGCGGCCTCGCGCCCTCAGGCGCGACAGCTCGTGCGCCACGGGCATATCGAGGTCAACGGCAAGAAGGTGAACATCCCGTCGTACCAGGCAAAGAAGGGCGACTCGATTCAGGTGCGCGAGAAGAGCCGCAAGAACGATCAGATCCGCCAGGCCGTCGAGACGGCCAGCGGCCGCGGCGTTCCGTCATGGCTGCAGCTCAACGCCGAGCAGTTCCAGGGCACGGTGCTCGATCTGCCGAAGCGCGAAGACATCCGTTTGCCGATCCAGGAACAGCTGATCGTCGAACTCTACTCGAAGTAAAGAATTGGCTTACAGCGAGCAGCGAGCAGCGAGCGGGGAATGAAACCCACTCGCTGCTCGCCGCTCGCTGCAAGCCGAAAGGCGAGGAGGCCGCTTAATGTTGTGGTCAGATTTTCAGAAACCTAAGAAGCTCGATTACGATCCGGAGACCTTAACCCCGAACTATGGCCGGTTCATCGCCCAGCCGTTCGAGCGCGGCTTCGGAACGACGATCGGCAACGCGCTGCGGCGCGTGCTTCTCTCGTCGATCGAAGGGGCCGCGATCACCGCGGTTCGCGTCGAAGGCGTGCTCCACGAGTTCTCGTCGCTGACGGGTGTCGTCGAGGACATGACCGACGTCGTTCTCAACCTCAAACAGATCCCCTTCAAGCTCCACGGTGAAGGCCCGAAGACGCTGTACCTCGAGAAGAGCGGTCCGGGTGTCGTCACCGCCGCCGATTTCGAGCAGGACGCCGACATCGAGATCCTCGATCCGACGACCCATATCGCGACGCTTTCGAAGGAAGGCTCGCTCAAGCTCGAAGCGCGTCTCAAGCGCGGCCGCGGCTACACCGTTGCCGACCGCAACGCGGACACCGATCTGCCGCTCGGCTACATCCCGGTCGACTCGATCCACTCGCCGGTCCGCCGCGTGAACTATCACGTGGAAGGCGCCCGTGTCGGACAGATGACCGACTACGACAAACTCGTGCTCGAAGTCTGGACGAACGGCGCTGTCTCGCCGCAGGAAGCCGTCGGCCTGGCCGCCGATCTTCTCGGCGATCACCTCCGCATCTTCAGCCAGTTCGAAGCGCGTGGCGAAGGTGAGATGGAAGAGACCTCGGCACCGGAAGTCGATCCGCGTATGTCGGAGATGCTGGCCAAGCCCATCGAGGAGCTCGACCTTTCGGTCCGCTCCGCGAACTGCCTCAAGAACGCCAACATCCGCACGCTGGGCGACCTCGTGCAGCGCACCGAGCGCGAGATGCTTTCGACCAAGAACTTCGGCCGCAAGTCGCTCGACGAAATCAAGGACGTCCTCGCAAGCCTCGGCCTCTCGTTCGGGATGACCCGCACGGGACGCTCGGCCGGCATCGGATCCGAGTAAGGGAGCTCTGAATGCGACACGGAATGGTGAATCGCAAGCTGGGCCGAACGAGCAGCCATCGCGCTGCCATGTTCCGCAACCAGCTGGCGTCACTGATTGAGAACGAACGCATCATCACCACGCTGCCGAAGGCGAAGGAACTGCGTCCGCAGATCGAGCGTTTGATCACGCTCGGCCGCAACGACAACGTCCATAACCGCCGTCTGGCCGCGCGCATCGTGCCCGACAACCACGTCGCGAAGCTGTTCGACACCCTCGGGCCGCGCTTCGCGGAGCGTCCGGGCGGCTACACGCGCATCATCAAGCTGGGCCCTCGCCGCGGCGACGCGTCGGAGATGGCGATCCTCGAGTTCATCGGCTACGAGCCGAAGATCGAAGAGAAGTCAGAACCGACGAAGGCCGCGCCGAAGAAGCAGGCGAAGGCGGCTTCGGCCGCCGAGGCAGACGAAGCGGACGAGAAGCCGAAGAAGAAAACGGCTGCCAAGAAGCCCGCGAAGAAAGCCGGCGCCGACGAAGAGAAGCCGAAGAAAAAAGCTCCGGCAAAAAAGAAAGCTAAGTAGTCGACAAGGCCCGCCACCCGGCGGGCCTTGTTGTTTACAGCCGAACGCGGCGCATGATCAGCACGCCATCGCCCTCGTCGCTCGGCACCGCGATCGAGGCGTTCCGCGCGGCGGCGATCGCGGTGCCCTGGGGCGGCAGGCCGTACGAATAGTCGCTAACGTAGGCGTCGATCGTCTCGTCACCCTGCAGATAGAGATCGATCGTCGCTTCCGTGGCGCGGATCGAGACTCGCCGCCAGCCCGGCGCAAACACGCTGCGCCGGCGGTGTCCCTCGGCTGGAGGAGCGATTCCGTTGACGCGCACGGTTGCCGCCCGCGATGTGTGAAAGGTCAGGCTGATGCGTTGTGCTCCGCGAACGGAGCGCACCCGCACGACCACGTGTCGCGGCTCGCGGGAGAGCACGACCGCTTCCGGCGCCGGCAGTGGCAGAGGCGTTGCCGGCGCCGCCGCGAAGGATGACTTCGACAACAGCCATGGTAGCTGCACGGACTTGGCCCGAAACGGAGCGGTGCGGCGCAGGCCGCCCGTCAACGCGTCGGCTTCCCACTCCACGGTGTGGCCGTCATCGACGTAGCGAACGTTGAGGCGTCGCGGCGATTCCGGTGTGAACGGCGGAATGACGAGCTGCATCGCGACGCAGACCAGTGCGGTGACGAACGTCGCGTTGATCGCCGCGCGGCGCACCGAGGCGGCGGCCGCGACGATGGGGGAAAACGTGGTCGATACCAGAGCCAGGACGACGGCGATCGCGATGATGGCTGGCCGCCCGAACGCGTCATAGAAAAACAGACCGAACGGGAAGTGCAGCAGAGCGGCGACCGCCGCGCAGACGATCGACCCGATCGCGACATCGGCTCCGACGACTGCGGACAGCGTGACGCCTAACGCGAAGGCCGCGGCGGGAACGATCGCGATGTAGCTCACGCCCGGAATGAATCGCGCCAGCGCGATCCCGAGCGCCGCCCAGCCCACCGCGTGGCCGATGAAGAGTCCGTCGAAGCCCGCGCGTGAGATGCACAGTGTGGCCACGGTGATCGCGCATGCGATCCCGATGAGCCAGGCGGCCGCGATCGACGGACCAGGCTGCGACGCCCAGATCGCGGCCGCCGATCGCAGCGAGATGATCCACATGGCGACGGCCGCAACGGATGCCGCCAGCAGCAACGTTGCGAAAAACGACAGGAGGCCGATCAGGATGCCGCGCGACGTCACATCCGCAGTGCGCATGCGGATCACCGCGCCGATCAGCAGCAGGACGAGCGTGCCGATGGCGATCGGAACCGTCCACCGCTGCGGCCACCAGAACGTCACCATCGAGAGCACGTCGAAGAACACTGCGTTGTCGTCGGTCGATTGACGCAGATCGGAACTGGCGAGTGCTCGCGTCATCGCCAGCGCGTGATCGCCGTGATCCTGAACCAGCGATGGACGGACGTGCGTGAAGTTGTCGAGAGGCGTGTGGTAGTGCGCGACGTGTCCGATCGCCGCGAAGTTGACTCCAGTCAGCCCGAGGCGCTTGAAGACCGTGAGGTCGGTGTCATTCGGCAGGAGCTCGTAGACCTCGTAGAAGAGCGAGCTCGTTGCGGGCCGCGGCAGGGACTGCGCCACGATCGGGATCAGCCATCGATTGTGGCGACTCGTCTCGAACAGGAAACTCGTGCCGGACGTACCGCGGTCTTCGAGGTTGATGACGGCGGCGGCGCCGCGCAGCAGTTCCGGGTTCTTCGCCGCAGCCTCGGCGCCGAGGAGTCCGGCTTCCTCGCCGTCGGTCACGAGAAACCGGATGCTGTTGCGGAAGTGCTGCGAGCGGACCGCTCGTGCGGTCTCGAGAAGGGCCGCGACGCCAACGCCATCGTCCGACGCGCCGGGGCCGGCTGGGACGGAATCGTAGTGGGCCGTGACGAGCAGCGTTTCGGCGCGAGCATCTCCGGGCAAATCCGCCACGACGTTGGTTACGGGAGCGCAGGAGATGTCGGCGGTGCAAGCAAATCCAGGAACCATCCGCGGCTGATAGCCGATCGCAGAAAAACCGGCCATCAGCCGCTGAAGAACGGCGTCATGTGCCGCGGTTCCAACAGGATGCGGAGAACCATCGCCGAGGAGATCGCGCAGCACAGCGACGGCGCGCTCGGCCGAAAAGTCCGTGCTCGGAGCACTCGCCGGAACCGGGGAAGGACCCGTGACCCGGATGAGCAGGATGGCCAGAATGGCGGCCAGCACGGTGAACACGATTCCTGCGGCTCGGTTCGGGTTCACGCGGTGATTCTATCTGCAACCCTCGGCCGGCAGAGCCGTAGGACAGTGTCATGAAGAATCACATCCTGACCGCACTCGCCATGGCCGCCGCCGTGGCCGCCTCCGCCGCGACGTTGCAGGAGACGTTCGATCGCACCTTCGAGGTCAAGAGCGGCAGCAGTTTCTCGCTCGAGAATACGAACGGCCACATCACGGTACGGTCGTGGGACCAGTCCCGCATCCGGGTCGTGGGTGAGAAGCGCGTCGAAAGCCGCGACTCTGACGCCGCACGAAAAGCATTCGCCGAACTGCGCGTCGAGCCCTCAGTGAACGCGACGGGTGTGCACATCACAACGCGCTATCCCAAGCAGAACGGTGAGGGACTGTTCGACTGGCTCGCCGGCACGAACGTCAGCATGGCGGTCAATTACGAAGTGACCGTTCCCCGCGCGATGAACGTGGATCTCGAAAACACGAACGGCAGCATCGACATCTCCGATGTGCACGGCTCGCTGCACGTCTCCAACACGAACGGGCACATCGAGCTTCTGCGCTGTGGTGGCGATGTCGATGCCGAGACGACCAACGGCCATGTCAAAGCCGAGATGAGCGACGTTTCCTCCAGAGGCGTTCGTCTGGAGACGACCAACGGCCGCATCACCGTTGCATTGCCTCGCGCGCTGAATGCCCGCGTTGACGCCGAGACCACGAATGGCCGGATCAATACCGATCTGCCGATCAGCACCACTCGATTCGAGAAGACCTCGCTTCGCGGAACGATCAACGGCGGCGGCGGCGCGGATGTGAAGCTGCGGACGACGAACGGCTCGATCGATATTCAAGCGAAGTAGCGGTTGGCTGTAGGATCGAGGCATGCCCATCGATTCGGCTGCGCGCGCTGCCGTTCTTGCCACCGCCCTGGCCTCTACTGCTCTGCCTGCATCGATCGTCGAGCGTCAGCTCAAGGTCCCGGCCATCCGGCTGGTCATTCCTGCGCATCGGCCGCCGCTCGATCTCAATGCGCCGATCTTTCGTTATCGGATCCGCATCGACGGCAGTGTGATCGTTGTTGATGAGCCCGTGGGAGCGCGCTCTTGCGTCGAGTTTCATCGCGGACTCCTGAGTCGGCGGCCTCTCAGGCCGCCAGCGGGCTGAGAGCCCGCCGCCCCAGCTACGTCGAGTGATGTACGCGACGCTGACGTGCGACGATTCTCGTTCGAGCGCTCTTTCATCAAGTTCCATCGCGGAGCCCCAGCTACTCCGGCGTGATGTACGCGGCGCTGATTCCGCCGTCGACGAGAAACGAGGTTCCGGTCACGTACGACGACTCGTCGCTGGCCAGGAACAGCGCGGCGCTTGCCATTTCTTCGGGTCGCGCGAAGCGGCCCATCGGGATATGCACCAGCCTTCGCTGACGACGCGCCGGATCGGCCAGCAGTTCCGCGAGAAGCGGAGTCTCGACCGGGCCGGGACACAATGAGTTCGCCCTGATTTTCTGACGCGCGAACTCGACTGCGATCTCCCGCGTCATCGCCAGCACGCCGCCTTTGCTGGCGGTGTACGCGATCTGCGGCACGGCAGCGCCCATGATCGCCACGAACGACGCGGTGTTGATGATCGACCCGCCGCCTGCGCGTTGCATCGCCGGAATCGCGTACTGGCATCCGAAGAACACGCCTTTCAGGTTGACGTCGATCACGAGGTCCCAGATCTCCTCGGTCGTGTTCGTGACCGATTCATCCTTCGCGTGAAAGATCCCAGCGTTGTTGAAGATGACGTCGAGGCGGCCGAACGCTTTCTCCGTGAACGCCACCATTGCTTCGGCATCTTTCGCCTTCGAGATGTCGGCGCCGAACGCCTTCGCGTTGCCGCCGATCTCGTGCGCCGTCGCCTCCGCCGTTTCCTTCTTGAGGTCGACGACGACGATCTTCGCCCCTTCGCGCGCGAACGCGAGACACGAAGCCTTGCCGATTCCGCTGCCGCCGCCAGTGATCAAGCACACTTTGTTTTCCAGTCGCATTTTCCCCCCGAAGGACTGCGGACTGAGGACTGAGGACTGAGACCGGGAGGTGGCTCGGTCCTCAGATCTCAGTCCGCAGTCCTTACTCAGGCCATCTCGAAATAGCGCCGCCGTTCCCAATCGGTCACGACGGAGTCAAACTTTCTCTGTTCGGTGCGGAAGAAGTGCAGGTAGTGATCGATGACGTCTTCGCCGAAGATGCCGCGTGCCCACGTGCTCCCGGCGAGCGCGTGGATCGATTCGTTGAGTGTGTGCGGCATGTGCGGAAGATCGCGCGCGGCATAGACGTCACCTTCGAACGCCGGCGGAGGCTCGACGTGATTCTCGATGCCGTCCAGTCCCGCGGCGAGTGTGGCGGCGAAGGCAAGGTACGGATTCGCATCGGCGCCCGGCGCGCGGCACTCGATGCGCAGCGACGGTCCGCTGCCAACGATGCGGAATCCCGCTGTTCGATTGTCGAAGCTCCATGCGATTCCGGTCGGGGCGAACGAGCCCGCGACGTAGCGTTTGTACGACGCAGGGTACGGCGCATAGAACGCGAAGAGCTCGCGGATGTGCTTCATCCAGCCGCCGAGGAAGTGGCGGAAGGTGGGGGAGCAGCGGATGGAGCCGAGTTTTTCTTTTCCATCAAAGAGCGCCTTCTTGCCCTTGGTGTCCCAGAGGCTCATGTGAATGTGGCAGCTCGAGCCAGCGTAGCGCTCGTCCCATTTCGCCATGAAGGTCACGGCCTTGCCATGCTTCCATGCGATCTCTTTCGCCATGTGCTTGTAGATGGAGTGACGATCCGCCATCTCGATGGCGTCGGCGTAGCGCAGGCCGATCTCCTGCTGGCCCGGCCCCCACTCACCTTTGGACGACTCGCACGGGATGCCGGACTTCTCCAGGTGCGCACGAATGTCGCCGATCAGGAACTCCTCTTTCGTGCCCTGGAGGATGTGGTAGTCCTCGATCACGTTGCCGATCGGCTTGATGTTGATGAAGCCTTTCTGCGTTGCGGTGTCGTACGAATCGTCGAACACATAGAGCTCGAGCTCGGAGGCAGCCATCGGCAGGAAGCCGTGTTCCGCCGCGCGCGCGACCTGCTTCTGCAGAATGCTGCGCGGTGCGAACGGCACCAGCTCGTGGCGGTTCTCGTAGTACACGTCGCAGAGAACGATCGCCGTCTTGTTCTGCCACGACGCGATGCGCATCGTCTCGAAGTCGGGAATCGGGTGGAAGTCGCCGTAGCCTTTCGCCCAGCTCGTGAAGGCGTAGCCGGGGACAGGATCCATCGCGATATCGCAGGCCAGCAGATAGTCGCAGCAATGCATCCCGTTCGGGAGCACGTCGTCGACGAAATAGCGCCCGACGAATCGCTTGCCCACCAGCCGCCCGTACATGTCGGGAAAGGCAGCGATGACGGTCTCGATCTCGTCGTCCGCGACCATGCGCTTCAAGGTGTCGGTGTCGATTCGGCCAATCATAAAAAGTTGGGAAGTTGGGAAGTTGGGATGTTGGGAAGGGAAAACGCAGACAGTGACGGGCGGCGCGCTTCCTAACGTCCCAACATCCTAACTTCCTCACTCATTGAACATCCAGGTAAACCGTCTTCCATTCCGTGTAGTGATCGAGGACCTGCATCCCCATCTCGCGGCCTAACCCGCTCTTCTTGACGCCTCCGAATGGGCCTTCGAGATGGACGCTGCTGCCGGAGTTGATCGAGATGTTGCCGGTCTCGAATCCGCGCGCCACTCGCATCGCGCGGCCGGAGTCTCGAGTCCAGATCGAGCCCGACAGACCGTACTCGCTGTCGTTCGCGAGACGAAGTGCCTCGGCTTCGTCTCCAAAGGGCATCACCGTGACGACGGGTCCGAAGATCTCTTCGCGCACGATCCGCATCTGTGGCTTCGTATCGAGGAACACCGTCGGCTCGAGGTACCAGCCCGCCTCGCTGCGCGCCGTTCCTCCAGTGGCGAGAGTGGCGCCTTCTTTTTTTCCCGCCTCGACGTACTCCATCACGCGGTCGCGCTGTGCCGACGTGACGAGCGGGCCCATCTCCGTTGCATCATCGAGGGGATTTCCCACCCGGACCCTCTTGAACGCCGCGACGAGTGCGTCGCTGAATCGCTGATAGACCGACTGCTCGACGAGCACGCGGCTCCGCGCGCAGCAATCCTGTCCGGCGTTTCCGAGGGAGCTGGAAACGGCGGATTTGACGGCGCGATCGAAGTCGCAGTCGGCGAACATGATGTTCGCGGACTTTCCGCCTAACTCGAGCGTCACGCGCTTCACGTCATCCGCTGCCAGTCGCATGACGCGCGTGCCGATCTCGGTCGAGCCGGTAAACGACAGCTTTCGGACGAGCGGATGCTTGATGATCGCTTCGCCGGCGACCGAGCCCTTTCCGGTGATCACGGTGAAGACACCTTCCGGGATTCCCGCCTCCAGCACGAGCTCCGCCAGGCGAAGGGCGGTCACGGGCGTCTGCTCGGCAGGCTTGAGGACCACCGCGTTTCCCATCGAGAGCGCAGGCGCGACTTTCCACGACGTGATCGCGATCGGAAAGTTCCAGGGAACGATGATCCCGCAGACCCCGACGGGCTCGCGAAATGTCATGAGCACGCCGGGGGCGGCGGACGGGATCGTCTGGCCGAACACCTTGTTCGTGGCCCCGGCGTAGTAGTCGAAACAATCGGCGGCCAGGCCGACTTCATCGCGCGCGTCGCGAATCGGCTTGCCGACGTTTCGAGCTTCCGCTTTGGCCAGATCTTCGGCGTTCTCGCGGATCAGCGCGGCGACCCGCTGCAGAAGCCGGCCTCGTTCGCGCGGACTGGTCTTGCGCCAGGACTGGAAGGCCTTCGCCGCCGCAGTCACGGCTCGATCGACATCCTCGGCGGATGCCTGCGTCACGGTGGTGAACGGCTCGCCGGTGGCGGGCTCGATCAGCTCGATGGCGGACACGCCGTGCGACGGTGCAAGAAAGCGGCCTTCAGTCGACCGCGGGCAGATCCGCGACGGCGCCGGCCGTCAGCGTGTGCCATCCGATCGCCGACAGGACGACCGCCGCCCCGGCGATGGCGAAGGGAGAAGGGCGTTCCCCAAGCATCAAAAAGACCCACACCGGATTCGCAATCGGCTCCAGCATTCCGGTGAGTGAAGCCTGGGTCGCCGTCACATAGGCGAGGCCCCGGGTGAAGAACGTGTAGGCAAGAGCGATTTGAAAAAAGCCCAGAAAGACAAAGATGGCGAGTGATAGAGGGGTGAGTGCCAGGTCACGAATGATGAACGGCAGCACGGAAAGCGCGCACGCCACGTTGCCCCAGAGCACCGCCGCCTGGGACGCTTCCTGGTCGCGCCGCAGCGACAGGATCAGCGCGGCGAAGAAGACGCTGGAGAGCAATGCCATCGCATTGCCGCTCATGCCTCGTGTGTCGAAGCGGCCCAAGAAGAAAAGCGCCATGCCGCCGATCGCCGCGGTGATTGCGGCGACATCCTTGCCGCGGATGGGCTCATGCACGATGACGGGCGATAGCAGCAGAACCCAGACGGCGCCCGCATACTGCAGAAAGATCGCGTTCGCGGCCGTCGTCCATTTCGTGGCCACGACAAACGTGGTCAGACACGCGGCGTAGCTGACGACCGCGATGGCGAACGCGCCATTCGACTTCCATCGCCGCCGCATCCACCGGTCGCGCGGGATGAAGATCATCAGCGCGATCGCGGCGAACAGCGACCGGTAGAAGGTGACCTTCAGCGCGGAGTCGTGAACCGCCTTGATGCCGATGCCGCCCGTGGACCAGAGCAGCGCCGCGCCGACGACGTAGAGAGTGCCAATGCGATGACGATTCATGGTCATCCCGAGGGTAGCAAGGGAATGGTTTGGGTGGGCGGCTCGGCGATCACGCATGCACACCTGGTGCTTCTGTGTGTCCTCACACAGAATCAACGCGCGACTCAGCGCGCGCCCTCGCCGACGTTCCTCTCTCGCCGGCGATGACGGACAGTGATCGCGTATCCGAGAAGACCATTCACCACCATCAGGGCATTTGTGACGACGAAGACCCAGTTCTTGACCAGCCAGCTATAGAGGGTGAACCCCGCAGACGCCGCCAACTGGCCCACGAACAGCCACCTCGACACGCCCTCGCTGGTGCCGTCATGCCATTGCTTGAAGACCTGCTTCCCGATCGTCAGGATGAGGATCAGAGAGCTCCCCCAGCCGACGGCGTCGATGGCCGTCAATTGGGGAGATATCCGCCGCGATCAACCTGCGCGCGAACTTCGCTATCCGATGGAGGACACTGCAACGGATCCTCCGGCGGTGGAACCACGATCGCGCATTCGCGGACGATGTCGGCGAACGTGTCGATCTCGATCGGCTTGCTGAGAATCGCGCTGACGATCTGCGGATCGATCGCGATCTCCTTCGCCGGATCGCGTACCGCAATGACGAACGTCGTGGCCTCGGGCCGCTCCTCGCGGAAACGGCACAGGAAGCTCGGACCTTCGTTATCCGGCAGATTGATGTCGATCAGAATGAGCGCGTAGTCACAGGTGGTGACTTTCTCCATCGCTTCATCGGCCGTGGCGGCCGTATCGACGTCGAGCGGCTGGTGGCAAAGGATGGTGAACAGCATGACGCGAAGCGCGTCGTTGTCTTCGATGATGAGAACCCTGGCTTCTGATGGCATCGTCGAATCCTCTCGTGACGTCAAAATGTCAAAAGGTGTGCCAGCTCCGTTTCTCAGGTGGGTTTCGTTGTGTTTTTCCGGGTGCTGTCCGCCGGCGGGCATTCCGGAAGCTGCGGACGCGTGCCGAGTGTCGCGATGCACGCGGCGACGCTGTCGAGAAGCAGCTCAACGTCGAACGGCTTTCGCACGCTTCCGGAAACGAGGTCCGCCTTCAGATCACGCAGCTCGCTGCCGGCCGTAAGGACGATCACGACCGGACGGTTCGACGCCTCACGCTCCGCCAGCTTTTCCAGAACCTGCCAGCCGTTGAGGACCGGCATCATGAGATCGAGAAGCATGACCGCGTAGTGGCAACGCGCGAGGCGGTCGAGCGCTTCGGCACCGTTGCGCGCGACGTCGACTGCGAATCCGCGCCGCCGCAGAATCGTCATCAGAAGCGTACGGATCGCGTCGTCGTCATCGACGACGAGGATTCGCTTCTCGCCCTTCTCCACTCCGTTTTCGTCCATCGCTACGTTTTTCCGACATCGAGAACTGACGAGTCCGGGGTCAAGTTACGGTGTGCAGCGGGCTCTCGCCCCGCAGGAATCGCGCCACATCTGTCGCCGCGGCGGCCGCCATCGCGCTTCTCGTCTCCAGTGTTGCCGAACCGATGTGAGGCGCCAGCACGACGTTTTGCAGTCGAAGCAAACGTGGATCCACGGCGGGCTCGTCTTCATAGACATCGAGGGCCGCGCCACCAAGGTGACCCGACTCGAGCGCATCGCAGAGAGCACGTTCGTCGATGATCGCGCCACGCGCGGTGTTCACGATGAAGGCTCCGCGCTTCATCCGGGCCAGCGCGTTCGCGTCGATGAGGTGATGCGTCGTTTCATTCAGCGGAACGTGCAGGGAGATGATGTCGCTCGAGGAAAAAACTTCATCGAGGAGCGTGGCCCGCACGACTTTCATGCCGAATGCTCGAGCCCGGCTGGCGACGGCCGAGCCGATGCGCCCCATCCCCACGATCCCGAGCTGCTTGCCCTGCAGTCCTGTGCCGAGCATGTGGAGCGGCTCCCAGATGCAGCGTCCGGTGGACCGAACTTCGCGATCCGCCTCGATCAGTCGCCGGGTCACCGCCAGCATCAGCCCCATCGTGAGATCCGCCGTCGCCTCGGTCAGCACCCCCGGCGTATTCGTCACGACGATGCCGAGGTCGCGGGCGGCGGCGATGTCGATGTTGTTGTAGCCCACCGCGCAGTTGGCGACGATCCGGAGATTGGGGTTCGATGCGAGAACGCGCCGCGTCAACGGATCGCTCAGCAGCGTGATGGCCGCGTCGCCCTCGCTCAACAGAGTGATCACGTCGTCTTCCGTCCGCTGCGATTCGGTCGGATGCTCGACGACGTCGAACTCGCCCGACAGGATCTCGCGCGCGATCGGCGGATAGGCGGCGGTGAGGACGACGGTGTACTTCACTTCTTTCGCGCCATGAGCCAGCCCACCACGAAGAACGCGCCGCCGATCCACAACAGCCGCACTTCGAGCGCTACGTCATTCTTGAACAGACCGATCATGAGGCCGATCGGAAGCAGAATCATCCCGATGAGCTGAAAGAAGCGGCCGAAGTGGACGGTCACTTACTTCTGCTCGTCAATCGTGATCGTCTCCACTTTGTCGCCGCGCTCGACCTGATCGACGACGCCCGTCATGCCCTCCGTTACGCGGCCGAATATCGTGTAGCCGCCGTCGAGGTGCGGCTGCGGCGAGTGGGTGACGAAGTATTGCGAGCCGCCGGTGTCGGGACCGGACAATGCCATTCCGACGGCGCCGCGCGTATATTTCTGCAGGTTGATCTCATCGCGAATCGCGTAGCCGGGGCCGCCGTCGGTGTCGTTGCGCGGGTCCCCTCCCTGAATGACGAAGTTTGGCACAACGCGCATGAAGGTCGTTCCGTCGAAGAAATGATTTCGCGCCAGTTGAGCGAAGTTCCACGTCGTCATCGGCGCGTCCTGGCCGAGCAGAGGCACGACGATGCGGCCGCGCGCCATGTGAATCGTCGCAGTGTGCGGCTGCCGGGCCCACTGCACGATGGCTTCGTAGTCGGCCTTGACCGGCAACGGCGTGAACTGCGGCCGCGGTTTTCCGAGCTTCTGCTCGATGAGGTCCGCGGCCACCCGGCGCACGATGGGATCGTCGTCATGCAGCAGGTTGCGCAGCATCGGCTCGCGGCCGGCGTCCTCGATCTCGGCGATCGCGCGGATGGCGTTCAGGCGCGCGTCGTTTTGTTTGTCGCGACGCGCGCGCTCTTCTGCCCTGCGCAGGACGTCGAGCTTGTTTGCATCATGGGACTTCGCGAAACGATCGATCGCGTAGCCGCGGATGACCAGGTCTTCATCGTTCAGAGCGGTGCGGATGAGGTCGAGGTTGGCGTCGGCCTTGTCGTCAGGAATCGTGCTGATCGCGTTCGCGCGGACCAGCGTGTCGGCATCGTGCGCGTAGCGCGAACGCACAGCGTCGGAGACTACGGTCGCCGCCTCGAGAACGCGGACCTTCGCCCACGACGTGAGATCGGGGGGCAGAAGCTTCTCGTCGCCGAGCTGTTTCGCGATCGCACCCGCCGCCAGCTCGCGGTCCCATCGCGTGCCGTTGCTGGCGATGTCCAGCAGATGTTTGCGGATGTTGTCATGACGCTTCGCGTAGTAGCCAAGAGCGTCGATCGATGATGCGCGCGTACCGGCGTCGGCATCTTCGCTCAAGCCGAGGACGCGGACGGCATCTTCCGCGCGGTCCGCGACGTGCGTGTCCTTCGCCGCAATGCGGGCCAGCGCGGCGACCGCATTCGTCCGCACCCACGGATGCACGTCGCCGAGGGCGTTGACGATGACGCTCGTCGAATCAGGGCTGGCGATCACTCCGAGGGCGCGAGCGGCGTACGCGCGCGTCTGCGCGTCGGGGTCGTTCATCAGCAGCTCGAGGCGCGACTTCGCTGGCGCATACGCTCGCCGCGCGAGGGCGTACGCCGCGTCCTGTCGAATGATCGTGGACGGCGAGCCGAGCGCATTCATGGCGATCGACGATGCGTCATCGGACTTGAATCGGAACAGATAGCGGACCGCGCGAGCACGAACGCCTTCGCGCTGCGAATCCATGGTGAAAGGCGCATAGCGCACGATCGGCAGCCGCGCCGCCACCTTGGACAGCGCCTCCACCGCTTCCGCGGCGACGTCGCCGTCGGAGTCGTTCGCGAACTGCACCATCGTGTCGACGGCCGTGCTGTCGCCGATCTGTCCCAGGGCGAAGGCCGCGTTGGCGCGGACGTGGGCGTCGGGATCGGCAGCCAGCGCCGCGAGATCCTCGACCCCCGCTTGCCGTTCGTTGGAGTCGCGCTCGCCGTTTCCGTTGGAATCGATGAACGTGTGCGGCCCGATCCGCCCGAGCGACAACGCGATGCGTGCCCGGTGCACCGGATTGGGATGATGAATCCAGGCCTCGACGAGAACGGGATCGTACTCGCGGCGGTCTTCGAGCCCGAGAATGCGGGCTTCCTCGGATGCGCTCAGGCCGTACGGTCCGGTGGGTGTGGCCGAAGCAGGGACGGCGGGCGGCGGCTGCGTCGTCGAGCACGCAACCAGCGTGATGGCCAGCAGCAGGAGCTTGCGCATCGGAGCGAGATGATACCGTGATGCCGGTGGATGCGCTCGCAATCGATGCCCAGCACATCGGGCGCCGCTTCGGACGCCGCTGGGCGCTCGTCGATGTGACCTTTCAGCTGAGGCGCGGCGCCGTCATGATGCTCGCCGGGCACAACGGCTCCGGGAAGACGACGCTTCTCCGCGTCCTCGCCACTCTCCTCCGGCCCGACCTCGGCCGCGCCACCGTCGGCGGATTCGACGTTGCAAAGGAACGCGAACCTCTGCGAAAGAAAATCGCCCTCCTGTCGCACCATTCGTACCTCTACGAGGCACTGACAGCGCGCGAGAACCTGGCGTTCATCGGGAAGGATTTCGACGCCATGCTCGAACGTGTCGGTCTGGCCGAACGCGCCGATGACGCCGTCTCCACGTTCTCGGCCGGCATGCGAAAGCGTCTCTCGTTTGCCCGCGTGCTCATCCAGAAACCGGAGATCGTGTTTCTCGACGAGCCATACGGACAGCTCGATCCGCAGGGCTTCGCGCTCGTCGATGAAGTCGTGGCCGAGCTGAAGGGCCGCGGCGCAACGATCGTGGTGGCGACCCATCAGGTCGAGCACGTCGTGCACTACGCGGACGAGCGCATCACGCTCTCGGCCGGGCGAATCGCGGCATGATCACGGCACTCCGCAGGGAGTTTCTTCTTCAGTGGCGGACGCGGGCCCAGGCCGTGGCGGTGTTCGTCTTCGGTGCAACGTCGCTCCTCCTTTTCAGCTTTGCCATTGGGCCGAACGCGGCGGCGCTCCGGCAGCACGCGGCCGGTTTTCTCTGGCTCGCAATCCTGCTGTCGTCGACGCTGACTCTGAGCGAGAGCTATCTGGCGGAGATGGAGAATCACGCGCTCGAGGGCTTGCTCCTCGTGCCGGTCAGCCCGCGCGTCATCTATTACGGAAAGGCGATTGCCAACGCGGTGCAATTGATCGTTCTCGGCATCGCGCTGATCCCGGTTATGGTCGTGCTCTACGACGCCGGAACGACCGAGATCGCCACGCTCGTGCTCATCATCATTCTCGGCGCGGCCGGGGTTTCGGCGCCCGGGACGCTGTACGCGGCGATGACGTCGCAGGCGCGGTCGAAGCAGACGCTCCTTCCGCTCCTTCTCTTTCCGTTGATCGTGCCGGTGCTGCTCGCGTCGGTCAAAGCCACGTCGCTCGCGATCCTCGGCGACCCGATGGACCAGGGGCGGGCGTGGACCATCCTGCTGATGGCTTTCAACGGCATATACTGGAGTTTGTGTGGGCTACTGTTTGATCGAGTCGTTGAGGAATGACCGTCCCCGTCCCGAATCATCGATTCCCTAAGCTGCCGTATCTCGCGCTGGCGGCCGGCGTGCTCTGCCTCATCGCGGGATCCTACCTCGGCCTTTTCGTCGCGCCCCCCGAACACTTCATGGGCGACGTGCAGCGCATCATGTACGTGCACGTTCCGACCGCCTGGAACGCCATGCTGGCCTTCACGTTCGCGTTTGTTTGCGCGGTCTTCTTCCTTTTCACCAGCGATTGGAAGTGGGATGCGCGCATGGAGGCAGCGGCCGAGGTGGGTTGCGTGCTCGCGTTTTTGTTGTGTTGTCAGGGAGCGATCTGGGCCAAGCCGACATGGGGCGTGTGGTGGGACTGGGATCCGCGCCTGACCACGACCGCGATTCTGCTGCTCGCGTTCATCGGCATTCTCGCGCTGCGCAGCTTCGTCGATGATCCGGTGCGCCGCGCCACGTGGTCCGCGGTGGCGACGATCATCGCGTCGGTCGATGTGCCGATCGTGTACTACTCGGTCCGCTGGTGGAACTCGCTGCATCAACTGCAATCGAGCCCGGCGACGGTGTCGAAGTCCTTTCATCTTCCGCTGCGCCTCAACGCGTTCGGCATTCTCTTTCTGATGACGGGCTTCATCATTCTCCGCGCGCGGATTGCGTCGCTGCGCCTGGCGGATGAGCTCGCGCCGCCGCCGCTGCCGGCCGTGGAGCCTGCATGACCGGCGGGTATCTTCACGGCGGCTGGAACTTTGTCTGGGCGGCGTACGGTTGGACGGCGATCGTGCTCACTGCGTACGGGGCGTCTTTGCTGACGCGACTGAGGCGGTCGCGATGAACCGCTCGCGACTCTTTCTGATCGGAGCGCTCGCGGTGGCGGGAATCGGATTCGCCGTCATTGCCGGGAGCGGCATCAACAAGAATCTCGTTTACTACTGGACGCCGTCGGATCTGCTTCGCGCCGGCGACAAGGCCTACGGCGCGACGATCCGTCTCGGCGGTCAGGTCGCGCCGGGAACGGTGCAGATGTTAGGCGGCGGATCTGCCGTGGAGTTCGACGTCACCGACCGCAAGACGAAGGTACACGTGAAATCCACCGGCGCGCCGCCGCAGATGTTTCGCGAGGGCATCGGCGTCGTCGTCGAAGGCACGATGGTGCAGGCAGGCTATTTTCAGAGCGACCGGTTGATGGTCTCGCACAACAACGAGTACCGCGCTCCGAAGCCTGGCGAGAAGATCAACGCCGATGAAGTGATCCGCACGACGAAGGGGATGCGGTGATCGCGGTATTCGGCCGCTTCCTCATTCTGGCCGCGGTCCTCGTCTCGACGACCGGCGCGTGCATCGCCTTCGCCGCCGGATCGAAGCGTTCGGTCGAAGGGCTGCGCTGGTCCCGGCGCTTCGCATTCGCGTTCGCGTCACTGATGGCGCTGGCGACGTTCACGATGGAGTACGCGCTCATCACGCACGACTTCTCCGTCAGCTACGTCGCGCAGGTCGGCTCGCGCAGCGTCCCGCTGTGGGTAACGATTGTGAGCCTCTGGTCCTCGCTCGAAGGATCGATCCTCTTCTGGGGCTTCGTCCTCGGCATCTACATCGCGGGAAGCACGTGGATGACGCGCGACGCCGACACGGACTACGTTCCGTTCGCCATCGGCATCTGGTTAGGCTGCGCGGCGTTCTTCAGCTTCCTGATCGCCGGACCGGCAAATCCGTTCCTGACGGTCCCGATGCAGCCGGACGGCCCGGGACCGAACGCGCTGCTGCAGAACCACATCCTCATGATCATCCACCCGCCATGCCTCTACCTCGGCTATGTCGGAATGACGATTCCCTTCGGCTTCGCGTGCGCGGCGCTGTTGCGCGGCCGTTTCGGTCACGCGCTGCTGAAACCGCTGCGCGCGTCATTGCTGTTGCCGTGGGTCTTTCTGACCATCGCGATCATGTTAGGCGGCTGGTGGGCGTACGAAGTCCTCGGATGGGGCGGGTACTGGGCATGGGATCCGGTGGAGAACGCGTCGCTGCTTCCCTGGCTGACCGCGACGGCCGCCCTGCACTCCGCGATCGTGCTCGAGCGCCGCGGCGTATTGAAAGGCTGGACGGTGACGCTGGTGCAGGCCAGCTTTCTCCTCACGATCCTCGGCACCTTCATGACACGGTCGGGTGTGTTCAACTCCGTGCATTCGTTCACCCAGAGCTCGATCGGTCCGACGATCCTCGCCTTCCTCGCCACGGCGACGTTATTCAGCGTCGTGCTGCTCGCACTGCGGATCGACTCGCTGGAGGCTGAAGGGCGCCTCGAGAGCGGCGCGAGCAGGGAAGGGATGTTTCTCGTCAACAACCTGCTGTTCGTCCTTCTGACGTTCACGGTTCTGATCGGAACCGTTTTTCCCCTCCTCGTCGAAGCGGTGAAGGGCAAGCAGATGAGCGTCGGGCGTCCCTACTTCGACTCGATGGTCGTTCCGGTCGGTGCGGCGCTCCTGTTCCTGATCGGCATCGGTCCCGCGCTTCCGTGGGGCCGCGCGTCGCGCGAGCAGATCATTCGTGCGCTCGTTCCGCCGTTCATCACCGGCGCGATCATCGCCGTCATCGGATACGCCCTCGGCGTCCGCAATGCCTGGACGCTCGTCACGCTTCTTTTTGGTGGCTACGCCGCACATGTCACCGCCTATCAGATGTGGCGCGGCGGATCGCGCAGCCTGACGCGAGGCCGTCGTCGCTTCGGTTCCTACGTCGTGCACGCGGGAGCGGTGATCGTGCTCGTTTCGATCGCGGTCAGCAGCACCATGCGAACGACGCACGAGGCGCGGCTTACTCGAGGTCAATCTGCCTCGATCGGCGCATACACCGTCACGTTCCTCGGTTCCGAGGATCGCGCCGAGCCGCACCGTCAGTCGACGATTGCACGCTTCGCGGTCACGCGGAACGGCAAGCCCGTGACGACGATGGAACCGCGCATGAATCAGTACGCCCGAATGCGCGAGCCGATCGGCACACCCGACGTGCACTCGACGCTCACCGGCGATCTCTACCTCTCGCTGATGAATGTCGACACCGGTCACGACGCGGTGGCGGTGCTGATGATCATCACGCCGATGGTGGGATGGATCTGGTTCGCCGTGCTGATGATGGGAGTCGGCGGTTTGATCGCGTTGATCCCCTCACGCCAAATCCTGAGCGTAGCGAAGGATCCCCTGAGCATCGACGTGAGCGCGATCGCCGGGGATCCGTCATGAACAGGAGCGTGCTGATCGTCGGGTCGCTCATCGGCGTCGCGTTGCTCGGCGTGCTCTTTCTGGCGCTGGGGAAAGATCCGCAGCACATCGACTCGCCGCTCATCGGCCATCCGGCGCCGGCGTTTTCGCTGAAGGCCGTCGGCACGGGTCAGACGATCGATCTGGAGAAACTTCGCGGACGTCCGGTGATCATCAACTTCTGGGCGACGTGGTGCGGGCCGTGTTACGACGAGCACCCCACTCTGGTGCAGAACGCGCAGCTCCTCGGCGATCAGGTGCAATTCGTCGGCGTGGTGTTCAACGACACCGAAGACAAGATTCAGAGCTTTCTCCGCGAGCGGGGATCGGCGTACCCCACGCTGCTCGACCAACAGGGCAAGACGGCGATCGCATACGGCGTCGGCGGCGTCCCGGAGACCTTCTTTCTCAACCGGCAGGGAACGATCGTGGCGAAGTATGCCGGGCCGATGAGCTCTAACGACATTCAAAACAATCTGAAGAAGGCGCTGCAGTGATCACGGTTCTGTTTCTCGCGCTTCTGCAGCTCGGTGCGTCTCAAGGCACACCCCTGACCGGCGCCGCGCTCGACCAGCGCACGAACGAAATCGCCGCGCTTCTGCGGTGTCCGGTGTGTCAGGGGATGTCCGTCGCCGATTCGCCGTCCACCGTCGCACTCGACATGAAGCAACATGTCCGAGACCTCCTGGCCAAGGGCTACACGCAGGAGCAGATTCTTGCGGAGTTCGAGCGCTCGTACGGCCAGTTCGTTCTGCTGAAGCCGAAGACGCCGGTGGTCTGGCTGCTGCCAGTGATCGCTTTGCTCATCGGAGTGGCGGTCCTGGTCATGAAGTTGAGAAAGCTCGAGGCCGTTCCGACCCGCGACCCCCGACCCGCGACCAGCGATCCCTATCTCGATCGCGTTCGGCAGCTCGTCGAAGACAAATGACGGACTGGCTGAGCGCATCCGCGATGCTGCTGTCCGGCCTCATCGTCGGCTTCATGTTCCTTTACGGCATGAAGCGGCGCGACGGGAAGTCGGACATGGAGCGCTAGGATCTCGAGGCGAAGCGCGATGCGCTGATTGCGCAGTTGCGAACGGAAACGGATCCCCAGGAACGAACGCGGCTGGAGCTCGAAGCCGCGGATGTGCTCAGGAGACTTGATGGTGTGGCGGCATCTGGGGCGGCTGCCTCTCAGGCCGCCGGCGGCGGGCAGAGAGCCCCCCGCCTCAGCTACCGCCCCAGCAAAAGCAGTGGTTCGCTGGGCGGCTTCTTGTGGGGCGCCGGCACGGTCGCCGCCCACGTCGGAATCGGCAACAACGACACGCCG
>JBBRMQ010000013.1:0-34093 GCA_038230775.1 Thermoanaerobaculia bacterium | reverse complement strand
GCGCTGATCGACGAAAACCTTCCCGTGGTCGCTGTCGCCACGCATACGCCGGTGTACGAGAAGGTCGTTTCCAATCTGCAGGAAGTGAAAGCTCGTGACGGAAAACTGATCGTCATCTGTGACGAACACGACGATGCGATGAAGAACTTCGCCGACGACGTGATCGAGATTCCGTGGACGATCGAGCCGCTGCAGCCGATCCTGTCCGTGGTGCCGATGCAGTTGCTCTCGTACTACATCGCGCTGCGCCGCGGATGCGACGTCGATCAGCCGCGCAACCTGGCGAAGAGCGTTACGGTCGAGTAGCGTGTGAAGTCGTCCGAGCTGTTGATGTCATCCCGAGCGTCGCGAGGGACCGGTGTGGGTTGGGTGGCACGTTGATCGCCCCACCCACCCACACCGGTTCCTCGCTACGCTCGGAATGACAGAACGCTCAGACCGTTCCCGTAAAATAGCAGCGATCCAATGATCCTGCTGCCCATCGGCCGGGACAAAGCGGTGATCCAGCGCCACGCCTGGGTCACCTACGGCATCCTCGCCTTCTACTTCGCCTCGTTCATCATTCTGGCCGTGCTGCATGCCGGGGAGGAGCGCGGATTCGTCGAGGACGTGCGGGCGATCGACATTCTGATTTCGAAATATCCGTACGTGAAGCTGCCGAAGCAGCTCGAGGTAATCGTCGGCCCGGAAAAGTACCGGCAGCTCGCCGGCAACATGGCCGATCGTCCGCTCAACGCCGACCGAAAGCAGGCGGATGCGGCACAGAAGAGACTTGACGATCTCGCCGCCTCCGTCGTGGACCATTACCGCAACCTCGGCCAGTTGCGGTACTCCTACGTCCCTGCCGACTCATCGCTGTTCAAAGTACTGGTGTCGATGTGGGTGCAATTCAGCTTTCTCGCTCTGTTAGGCGATAGCCTGGTGCTCTTTTCGACCGCGCCGTATCTGGAAGATGTCTTCGGGCGTCCCGCCTTCGCGATGCTGTATTTCGCCGGCGCATTCGCAGCAGCGGTCTTCTACGGAACGTATGCGAAGGATCCGGCGGTGGGGATGTTCGGCGCCTCGGGAGCGGTGTCGGCCGTCGTCGGCGCGTTCCTGATTCGCTTCTTCAACGCGAGGCTCGAGTTCGTCTTCGTTCCATTCATCTGGAGACCGCAGCACCGGTTCCGGTTCTTCGTTCCGGCCTGGGTTGTCATTCCCTTGTGGGCGGCATTGCAACTCTGGGCCTCGACGAAGCAATACGGTGGCGGTGCGATCGCGAACCTCGGCGGCTTCGCTTTCGGAGCCTTCTTCGCCACCGGCTTGAAGCTCGCGAAGTATGAGGAGAAAGTCGTCGCGCCCGAAGTCGAGAAACAGACGACGTGGATCCTGAATGAGCATCTGACGCGCGCCCTCGAAACAGAGGACGTCGCGGCGAGAGAGGCTGAGCTGAACGCGTTCCTCAGCGTGAAACCGGCGAACGACGAGGAGTTGCAGACCGCACTGGATCTCATCCGCGACGCAGTACCCGCTTCGCAAGACGCACGCTTTTGTGCGCAGGCCGCCGCGTTTGCCGATCGCAACCTGGCCTATGACGTCGCGACGATCGCGTACGAACGTACCTGCCAGCTCGACCCGTCCGGACCGAACACCGTCCGTCACCTCATGCGCCTCGGCGCGCTGAAGAAGATGAGCGGCGACGTCATCGGCGCACGCAAAGCGCTGATCAGCGCGAAGTCGCACAGCACGTGCTCGGCCGAGGTGCGAGCAACGATCGATGCGCGTCTCTCGCAGCTCCAGGCTTAACGGTCGTTCGTCGTGATCCAGCCGCCGCCGAGGCAGAGGTCATCGTCGTAGAAGACGACGGCCTGGCCGGGAGCGACACCGCGCAGCTTCTGTGCAAAACGCAGCGTTGCACGGTCGCCGTCGAGAAGCGTGATGGTCACGGCGACATCGGCGGACCGCGATCTCACGCGCGCCTGCGCTTCGACAGGTGCCGACGGCGTGATGCCGCTGATCCAGTGGACGCGCTCGGCGACGAGCTCGTCGCGCTCGAGCGCTTCGACCGGACCCACGGTGACGCGCTTCGAAAACGGATTCACGTCGATGACGTAGGTCCGATCCGGCGATCCGCCGATCTGCAGACCGCGGCGCTGCCCGATCGTGAAGTGGTAGTAGCCGTCGTGACGGCCGATGACGTTCCCGTCCATATCGACGATGTCACCCGCGTGCTCGCCGGGAGTGACGCCCGCCTCACGCTCGACGATGGCGGCGTATCCGTCCTTCTGCGGGACGAAGCAGATTTCGTACGACTCCTTTTTCCTCGCCACCGACAGGCCCGCCTCCTCGGCGATGACACGAACCTCGGGCTTGGTCAGTTCGCCTAACGGAAACAGCGCCTCGGACAGCTGCGCCTGCGAGAGCTCGAAGAGAAAGTACGACTGATCCTTCGCAAGATCGCGCGCCTTGCGGAGCTCGAACGTTCCGTCGTTCTTCGTGATGCGGGCGTAGTGGCCGGTCGCGATCTTCTCCGCGCCGATGGCCTGCGCCTTCTGATGAAAGAGGTCGAACTTCACGTGCGTGTTGCAGAGCACGCACGGGCTCGGCGTGGTGCCGGACAGATACGACTGCACGAACGGCGCAATCACCTTCTCGTGAAAGTTCTGCTCCAGGTTCAATGTGAAGTGCGGGATCTCCAGCTTCCACGCGACGCGGCGCGCGTCGGCGAGATCATCGATCGTGCAGCAGCCGCCGTAGGTCGTGTCGGCGTTCGTCAGGTTGTCGTACATCTGCATGGACAGACCGACGACGTCGTGGCCCGCGGCCTTCAGCATGTACGCGGCCGTCGACGAATCGACGCCGCCCGACATCGCGACAGCGACTTTCATAAAAGTAAGGAAGTAAGGCCGTAGAAACTGTAGGACGGGTGACCGAGCTACCGTTCCTACCGCCTTACCGGTCCTACCATCTCCGGGCAAAACATTGTCACAGCGAGGCTTGTTCCGTAGGGGCACCCGTTGTGCATGCCGTTCCCAACCGATTGAGCTCGAGTGACGTTTGTGTGCTGGTCGTCGACGACGACTCGAACATCCGGCGGATGATCATCGCCGCGCTCCGGCGCGACGGGTACCAGTTTGCCGAGGCGGCGAACGGGCGTGAGGCGCTGGACGAGATGCGGCGCGTGCGCCCCTCAGTCGTCGTGCTCGATCTGATGATGCCGCTGGTCTCGGGTTGGGAAGTCCTGCGCGAACGCGGCGAGGACCCTGAGCTGTCGAAGATCCCGGTCATCGTGATCAGCGCGAACCGCGGGCCCGAGCTCGCCAATGCCATCGACAAAGGGGTTTGTGCCTTTCTGCCGAAGCCGTTCGATATCAGCGCACTGTCTTCGCTGGTTCGGAGCTACGTTCCTGCGCATCCATGACCGCGATCGCGGCCATGTTCACGATGTCGTTCACGTCCACCCCGCGCTGCAGCACGTGGACCGGCTTGCTCAGCCCCTGAAGAATCGGACCGATCACTTCCGCTCCGCCTAACCGCCACAGCAGCTTGTACGCCGCGTTAGCCGCATCGAGATTCGGGAAGATGAGCACGTTCGCATCGCCCTGGATCGCGCTCCACGGGTAGTCCGTGTGCGCGATGTACGGCACGACTGCAGCGTCGGCCTGCATCTCGCCTTCCACCACGAGATCGGGCCGCTTCTCCTTGAGGATGCGCACCGCGTCGCGCACTTTCTCCGCGTGCGGATGTTTCGTTGACCCGAAGTTCGAGAACGAGATCATGGCGATCTTCGGCACCAGGTTGAATCGCTTCGCTGTCTCTGCGGTCAGCTCCGCGATTTCCGCCAGCTCCTCGGCCGTCGGATCGATGTTCACGGTGGTATCCGCCAGCACGATCATCTGGCCCTTGAACATGAGCACGTACGCGCCGGAAACGTTCTTCACGCCCTTGCGGGTTTTGACGATCTGCAGCGCCGGCCGAACGGTCGCCGGGTAGTAGGCGTGCAATCCGGCGATGACGCCGTCGGCGTCGCCTTCCTCCACCATCATCATGGCGAAGTAGTTGCGGCTGTTCAGAATGCGGCGGGCGTCGATCAGCGTGATGCCGTGGCGCCGCCGGATCTCGGCGAAGCGGTGCGCGTACGCCTCGTACTTCGGCGACTTCGTGATGTCGACGATCGAGATCTTCGCGCGATCGACGTTGTGCTTCGCCAGAAGCGGCGCGGCGACTTCCTCTTTCACGAGCAGAATCGGATGCGCGAGACCGTCGTCGATGAGGATCTTCGCGGCACGGATGATCTTTTCCTGATCGCCTTCCGGAAACACGATCCGCCTGGGGCTGGACTTGGCGCGGTCGTAGATCGCGTGCATGGTCCCGCGCGACCGGCCTAACAGCGTCTCGAGGCGGCGGCGATAGGCGTCGTAATCCGTGATCGGTTCCTTGGCCACGCCGGTCTGGGCCGCGGCGCGCGCCACTGCCACGGGCACATTCAGCAGCACGCGATGATCGAAGGGCTTCGGGATCAGATATTCGCGACCGAAGCTGAATCGCTCGGCGGAGTAGGCGCGAAGGACCGAGTCGGGAACCTCTTCCTTCGCCAGTGCGGCGAGCGCTTCGGACGCCGCGAGCTTCATCTCCTCGTTGATCGTCGTAGCGCGGCAGTCGAGTGCCCCGCGGAAGATGAAGGGAAACCCGAGGACGTTGTTGACCTGGTTGGGATAGTCGGAGCGGCCTGTCGCCATGATGACGTCGTCGCGCGCTGCCGTCGCCTCGTCGTAGCCGATCTCCGGATCGGGATTGGCCATCGCGAAGACGATCGGGTCCTTCGCCATGGAACGGACCATGTCCTGCGTGACAATCCCGCCCACCGACAGGCCGACGAACACGTCCGCCTTCTTGAATGCGTCGGCCAGAGTGCGGCGGTCGGTGTCCGCCGCGAACTCTTCTTTGTACGGCGTCATGTCGACCGTCCGGCCCTTGTAAATGACGCCATGGCTGTCGACGAGGATCACATTCTCTTTGTGCAGCCCCATTTTGATGTAGAGCCGCAGACAGGCCATCGCTGCGGCACCGGCGCCGCTGATGACCACCTTCACCTTGTCGATCTTCTTGCGCGCGACTTCGAGCGCATTCTTCAGCGCCGCGGCGGAGATGATCGCCGTTCCGTGCTGGTCGTCGTGAAAGACCGGGATGTTCATCTCGGCCTTCAGACGATTCTCGATCTCGAAGCAGGCGGGTGCGCCGATGTCCTCGAGGTTGATGCCGCCGAACGTCGGCTCCAGCACCTTCACGGCCTGAATGAATGCCTCGGTATCGCGCGTATCTAGCTCGAGATCGAACACGTCGATGTCGGCGAAGCGTTTGAAGAGAACGGCCTTGCCTTCCATCACCGGCTTGCCGGCGGCGGCGCCGATGGCGCCCAGGCCTAACACGGCGGTGCCGTTCGTGATGACGGCGACGAGGTTGCCCTTGTTCGTGTACTTGTAAACGGTCTCGGGATCGCGCGCGATCTCGAGGCAGGGCTTGGCGACGCCGGGCGTGTACGCGAGAGCGAGGTCGCGCTGCGTCGCGGTGGGCTTGGTCGGGACGACTTCCGTTTTGCCGGGTCTGCCCTGCGAGTGGTAGTCGAGGGCTTCGTCGCGATCGTTATCGGCCATGGGCCGGGATTCTATAGCGCGATCTGTGTGCTGGGCCGGCTCTTAGCCGGCCAGGGGCGGGCTAAGAGCCCGCCCACCACACTGGATGACACTAACCTGCTTTCCGCTTGCGCTGCGGCGGCACCGTCTCGTCGCGAACTTCCGCCTTCGCGGTTCGGGCGGCGGGGCCGGAGATGTCGTGCTTTCGGCCCGTCACGCTGTTCCAGGCCACGGCGACCGCGGGGACGATCGTTACGGTCGAGTACGTTCCGGCGATCACGCCCACCAGAAGAATCTCGGCGAACTCGTGGATGACCTTGCCGCCGAAGAGAATCAGCGCGATGAGAACGATGACGACCGAGCCCGAAGTGAGGATGGTACGGGAGAGGGTCTGGTTCATCGCGAGATTGAGTTGTTCCTCGAGCGTCGCGCGCGTCTTCATCCTGCGGCGATTCTCACGGACGCGGTCATACGTGACGACCGTATCGTTGATCGAGTAACCGACGATGAGCAGGATGGCGGCGACGATGTTCAGCGAAAACTCGCCGTTGATCATCGCCAGGAACGCGAGCGAGACCGCGACGTCGTGCACGATGCAGACGATCGCCGCGACGCCGAACATGAGATCGAAGCGCAGCCAGAGATAGACGCCCATCGCGAGCGTCGAGAGAATGACCGCCCAGATCGCTTTCTGTTGCAGTTCCTTGCCGACCTGGGGCCCGACGGTTTCCTGATTGAGCACGTTGAAAGCGCCGAGGAATGTCTTCTCGTTGATGATGCGGGCGATGCCCGTCGTGACGCCGGGAACGCCGGTCACCTGGCTCCTGTTGCTGAAGACGCCGAGCTCCGAGCGTTTGCCGATGATCTTTTCGGCGATGTCGAGATAGTACGAGCGCGCTTCAGGGCGCGTGCCCTTGTTGTCGGGATCGGCCTGCGTGAGCAGATCGGCCAGGCGATCGCGGCCCCAGTAGTTGATGTCGAGCTTTCCGCTGGCGGATTCCGGGTTCAGATCGCGGAGAAGGCGGAGGGTGGTCTGGCCCGCGTAGTCGCTTTCCTTCCCCTGGTTCGGAAGGCGAATGAGAATCGACCGCTCTTCCGCCTTGCCGTACTGCTGGATGGTGGCGTCCTTGAGATCGCTGCGCAGCTTGTCGAGCGGCACCGCGTCCTTGAACTTGAGGACGATGTTTGCGCCACCGGCGAAGTCGATGCCCCAGTTGACGCCGTTCTTCATGAAGAGGCCCATGCCGATCAGGAAGAAGACAACGGAGAACGCCACGGCGTGGAAACGCCATTTAATGAAGTCGTAATGTGTGTTCGTAAAAATCTGCATGAGAAATCCTCGTCAAATTAGATGCTGATCGTCTGCGGCCGGTCCGAGGCCTTGTACGTGATGTCGAAGATCACGCGCGAAACGAAGAACGCCGTGAAGACCGATGCGAACAGACCGATGAGCAGCGTGACCGCGAAGCCTTTGATCGGGCCCGTTCCGAACTGGAAGAGGAACAGCGCCGCGATGATGGTCGTCATGTGCGTGTCGATGATGGTTCCGAACGCGCGGGAGAATCCGTTCTCGATCGCGGCCCGCGGCATCTTGCCGTCGCGCAGCTCTTCGCGGATACGCTCGAACACCAGCACGTTCGAGTCGATCGCCATTCCGAGTGTGAGGATGATGCCCGCGATGCCGGGAAGGGTGAGCGTCGCTTTGAAGATGGACATCATGCCGAGAATGATGACGAGGTTGAGCAGCAGGGCGAGGACGGCGTTGATGCCGGCGCCCTTGTAATACACGAGCACCGCGAGAATGAGCGCGATGAATCCGATGACCGATGCGAGCACACCCTGGCGGATCGTGTCGCGGCCCAGCGACGGGCCCACGGTGCGCTCCTCCATCGTCGTCAGCGACGCCGGCAGCGATCCGCTGCGCAGCACGAGCGCGAGATCCGAGGCCTGCTGCGTCGTGAACGTGCCTTCGATGACGCCCTGATCTTCGATCTTGCTGTTGATGCGAGGCGCCGAGACGACCTTGTTGTCGAGCACGATCGCGAGACGGCGGCCGACATTGGCGCCAGTGAGATCGCCGAACTTGCGGGCGCCGTCCGGAGTCAGCGCGAAGCCGACGTTCGGAGATCCGAGCTGGCCCTTCTGCACGCGAGCGGTCTTGAGATCGGTGCCGGTGACCGGAACCGTCTTGCGCACGGCGTAGAACTCGGTACCGGCCGAACGGCCTAACTCGTCCTCGCGCGTGCCCGGCAGGATGTCGACATCCGCCTTCACGTTCGCCGGCAGCGAGGCCATGACGATGTTGGCGTCCGAAGCGGGATTGCCTTCCACCAGCCGGAACTGCAGCTGCGCGGTGGTCTTGATGATGTCTTTGACGCGGGCGGGATCGTCGACACCGGGAAGCTGGATGACGATGCGGTTGCCGCCTTCCGGTGCGATGATCGGCTCGGTGACGCCTAACGCGTCGACGCGATTGCGGATCGTCTCGATGGAGTGCGTGACCGTGTCGCGCTCGAGCACCGTAATGTTCGGCTGCTTCATGCGGAACTGCAGGGCGCCCTCCGGCGTGCGCGTCATGTCGAACGCGGGGATGTAGTCCTTGGCGATCTTCTCGTAGTCGGCCGTTCCCGCTCCGCCGGCCGGCGTGGCGACGAACGTCGCGTCATCGGTGCGGCGTGCCGTGAGAACCGGCAGCGAGTTCTTGATCGACTGGTTCTTGACCGCTTCCATCGCCTGGTCGGTCTCGAGGCGAACGGCGTCGCCCACGTTGACGCGCATCACGAGATGCGTTCCGCCCTTGAGATCGAGGCCGCGGCGAATCGGCTCCGGGTTGTTGCTCGTCGGGACCACGGCCGCGGCGAACGCCACGAGCACGGCCACAATGAGCACTACTTTCCACGTCATTCCTCGGTTCAACTTGAATCCTCCAGAAGGGGAGTTACTCGGTCGAGTCGCCTGTCACGACGCTCGAGACCGCCGAACGCGACACCTTCACTTTCACGTTTTCGGCGATCTTCAGGTAAACGACTTCGGCCTCAACACCCTGAATCGTCCCGTAAATCCCGCCGGACGTGATCACACGGTCGCCCTTTTTCAGCGAGCTCAGCATCTCCTGAGTCTTCTTCCTTTGCTTGCTCGCCGGCGCGATGACGAGGAAGTAGAACACCAGAAAGATCGCCGCAATCGGGGCGATCTGGACAAGAAGCGCGGCGGTCGCATTGCTGCCGCCAGCCTGCAGGAGGGCGATCGTGATCATTCCGTTTCTCGAGTCTGTTGCGAAAGGAAGGTTTCGCGGAACGACGCGAACGAGTTGGACGCGATAGCCTGCCGAACTTTGCTCATCAAGTCAAGGTAGAACGAGATGTTGTGGATCGTGTTGTAGACGGACGCGGCAATCTCGCCATTGACGTAGAGGTGCCGCAGGTACGCCCGCGACACGGTCGTGCAGGTGACGCAGGAGCACTCCGGATCGAGGGGTCCGGCGTCATCCGCGAACCGTGCATTCTTGATGTTGAGCTTTCCACGACTGGTGAACAGCGAGCCCGTTCGCGCGTTCCGGGTGGGCATCACGCAATCGAACATGTCGATCCCGGCCGCCACCCCGTTGACGAGGTCCTGCGGCGTTCCGACTCCCATCAGATACCGCGGCTTGTCGGTCGGCAGCAGTGGCGCGCTGAAGTCGACGATGTCGAACATCTCCTGCTTCGGCTCGCCCACCGAGAGGCCTCCGATCGCGACGCCGTCGAAGTCCATCGCGGCGATCTCTTCCACGCTTCGCTTGCGCAGATCGAGAAAGATTCCGCCCTGAACGATGCCGAAAAGACCAGGCGCGCCCCTCACCCCCGCTTCGCGGACCCTCTCCCCGCCGTCGCGGGGAGAGGGGCTACTAACCCCTCGCCCCGCTTGCGGGGAGAGGATGGCCGAAGGCCGCGTGAGGGGCAGCGCGGCCAGAGAGCGGGCGGCCCAACGATGTGTCAGCTGCATCGACTTCTCCACCTCGGCATGCGACAGGCCGTATGCGGGGCATTCGTCGAACGCCATCGCGATGTCGACGCCCATACGCGACTGGATGTCGATGGATGTCTCCGGCGACAGGAAATGCGCGGAGCCGTCGATGTGGCTGCGGAAGTCGACGCCTTCCTCGCGAACTTTTCGAATCGTGGCCAGCGAGAACACCTGGAAGCCACCGGAGTCGGACAGCACCGCGCGATCCCAGTTCATGAACCTGTGGACGCCGCCGAGCTTCTCGAGCAGGTCCACGCCCGGCCGTAGCATCAGGTGATAGGTGTTGTTGAGGATGATCTGAGGACTGAGGACTGAGGACTGAGGACTGAGGTGAAGAAGCTGATCCGTCGTCAACGCTTTCACTGAAGCGGAGGTGCCCACGGGCATGAAGACCGGCGTATCGATGACACCGTGGCCCGTGGTGAGTTGGCCGAGCCGCGCAGCGCCGGAAGTCGCAAGTAGCCGAAACTCAGTCCTCAGTCCACAGTCCTCAGTCCTGGCTATTGAATCTTCATCTGCTCGACCTTGACGGACGTCGGCAGCTTGAGCACGAAGCGCGACTGGGCGACGGCCTGGTTCACCTTGATGTTCGTGAACTCGTACTTCGTGATGTCCCCATCGCCCTCGGTGTACTCGAACCTGGTCGTGAGGTAGCTCTGCTTGTCGATCCAGATCTTGATGTGCTGCACGCGCTTCGCGATCGACTTGCTCTTGGGCGTGAGGTCGAGGACGAACGACGGCTGACCGGACTTGTTGCTGAACGTGAAGTCGAAGAACGAGGAGAGATCGTCGAGCGCGGCGCTCGTGCCCATGTACTTGAAGATGCGGTCCTGATACTTCTTGACCTCGATCTGCTCGGCCTTGCGCAGGTCGGGGTAGTAGGTCGTCATCATCCCGTTGGCGATGAGCATCTGCACGCGCTTCGGTGCGTCGTAGGACCAGAGCACGCTGTTCGGTTTCTCGAAGGTGAAGTGGCCGGTGGAGGCTTCAGGCTTCGACAGAAGGGCGAGCGTCTTTTCCTGGCGGAAGTCCGCTTCGAGGGTGTTCGTCGTCTTCTGCTGCGCCTGGACGCGCTGAACGACGGCGTCGAGGGAGTTCGGGTCAGTCTTGCGGGCGGCGAAGGCGGCGGGAGTCAGCGAAAGCGCGCAGAGCGCGGCCATAAAAAGCCTGGGATGCGACATGGGGAGGCCAACGCCCGGCGGCCGGGGCCGTATTTCCGGATGAGCGATGTATACTCAGTGAAAGCCGAGGTTATTTATGCGAAGGGTGATGTTGGGGGTTGTCCTGGCGCTGGCAGTCCAGAATGCGTCGGCCGCGGTTGAGTACGAGTTCCATCAGATCACGCATTCCGAGCTCGAGAACGTGCCGCCAGCAGATTTCAGCGGCCGCGCGATCATCGACGGTGACCGCTCCCGCATCGAGTTCGTCAGCGGCATCGGCTATCCCCCGGGAACCTATCTCATCTCCACGAACGGTTCGCGCACCATGACGTTCGTCGATCCTGCCAGGAAGGCCTACCTGGAAGTGAATGCCGGCAGCGTGTCTGCCGCGCTCGGTACCACGAAGCTCTCCATCAGCAACAAGAAGATCGACCTCACGCAGATGGAAGACCATCCGATCATCGCCGGCCTGCCGACCGACCACTACCGGATGGCGATGAGCTACGACATCGCCCTTTCCCTCGGCACTCTCGTTCTGACGCAGACGGTGCACACCGTCGAAGACAAGTTCATGACTGGCGCGTTCGGCGACATCGCCTCGACGTACCTCGCGTCGGGTGCCCTGAAGACGGGCAACCCCGAGATCGACGACCTCGTCGACATCGAGAACACGCGCGTCAAAGGCTTCGCACTGAAGCAGGTCATCAGCACGACGACGACGAACAACGGGCACCAGGTGCCGGGCTCGCCGCTCAAGGTTTCGCGCACGATTACGACGACGCGCGAGATCACGATCACCTCGATTACGCCCAAGGCCAGCGTTCCGACCGCGGTATTTCTCGTCCCGGTCGGTTTCCACAAGGCTGACACCACGAAAGACGACTCACAGAAAACGCCGTTTCACATGCTGTCGATGGAACCGCCGCCGGCCAAGTAGGCAGTCGCTGGTCGCGAGTCGCTGGTCGGCCCGACCGCCGGCCTGCGACCTCCGACCCGCTGGATGGGAGGGTGGGATGCGCATGGTACGATCGCCCCGGAAATCGTCCCGGTCTTCGCGAGTCGTAATGAAGAAGAGTGTCGCAGCGGCGCTGCCAATCGCCTTTCCCCTTTTACTGACCGTTCTCAACATCTCCGGTCCGGCTTCCACCGAGCCGCGGCCGCAAGCGCTCCGGGTTCAATACGCGGCGTTGGTAGACGGTCCCGCCACTCTTCCCCAGCATTCCGTCGTTCTCACCGTCGAAGATGGCGACACGCTCGACTCGGTCTTCGTCGAGGGCGGCCTCGAACGCTCCGAAAGTGCCCAGCTCAACCGCGAGTTTGGCCAGTTCATCGACCTGCGACGCCTGCGTCCCGGACACCTGGTCCGTTTTCACTACGGCCAGTCCGGCATCGTCGACAGCGTGGAAATGAAAGTCAGCGGCTGGGGTGAGATCGACGGGTTGCGCGACGGTGCTGTCTTCCACGTCACCGCAAAGCAGGCTCGGACGAACGAGATCGAGACCGTGATCTCGGCAAACATTGACACGTCGCTCTACGAGGCGCTGCGCCAGGCCGGCGAATCGCCGCAACTCTTGCAACAGCTCGTCGACGTGTTCCAGTGGGACATCGACTTCTTCGCGCTCCAGCGCGGCGATTCATTCAGCCTCGCCGTGAGAAAACGCTTCGCTGGCAGCGAGCTGATCGGCTACGGACCGATCACCGCCGCGCGATTCACGCACAGCGGGCAGAGCTATGAGGCGTTCCGCCAGGAAACGCCCGACGGCCGCGCCGGATACTACGCGCGCAATGGCAGCCCGCTTCGCAAGCAGTTTCTTCGCGCGCCGCTGCAATTCACGCGCATCACGTCGCACTTCTCCAAGAGCCGCTTCCATCCGTTGCTGCATTACTTCCGACCGCATCACGGAGTGGACTACGGCGCTCCGGTTGGAACGCCGGTGATGACCACGGCCGATGGCGTGGTCGTCGAGAATCGCTACAAAGGCGGCGAAGGCAACTTCGTGCGCATCCGTCACTCGTCGCGCATCGACACGTATTACCTGCACCTCTCGCGTTTCGCGAAGGGCATCCGGCCCGGGAAGAGAGTCGTTCAAGGCGACGTCATCGGTTACGTCGGCGCCACGGGTCTGGCCACCGGGCCGCACCTCGACTATCGCGTGAATGACAGCGGCACGTGGCTCGATCCGCTGCGGCTAAAGTCCATCACGCCCGATCCTCTGCGCGGCGACGTCATCACCGCGTTCCGTGCGAAGGTCGCACACCTGACGCCGCGCCTCGCAGCCGCTACGCAACAGATTGCCGAGAACGCGCCGAAACGACGGGCACTCTTCTAGCAACTTCGCACTCGAACGATGAGAAAAGTCACGGTCCGGGCGCCTGTGCGCGCCGATCTCGCTGGCGGTACCCTCGACCTCTGGCCGCTTTACCTGTTCCATCCGGGCGCGCGAACGGTCAACGTTGCCATTTCGTATTACGCCGAATCGGAAATTGCGGAGACGGGCGAGGGCGGCATCCAGATCGACCTCACCGATCAGCAGTACCAGCAGAAGTACAACACGATGCACGAGCTCGCGGCGGATCCTAAAGCCGCCCTCCTCTATCGCGTCCTCGAGCATTTCCACACCATCGACGGCATCCGCATCACCACCCGCACCGACGCCCCACGCGGCTCCGGACTCGGCGGCTCTTCCGCGCTCTCTGTCACGCTGGTGCGTGCGTTGTCCGAGCTGGCGGGTGAACCGGTCGAAGGTGAAGAGCTCATCGCGCTCGTTCGCGATCTCGAGACCCGTCTGTTAGGCGTGCCCGCCGGCATTCAGGATTACTACCCGCCGGTGTACGGCGGCCTCGCGGCTCTGCATCTCGAGCCGGGCATGGTTCGCCGTCACGAGATCGGACTTCCGGTCGACAAACTGACGGAGCACTTCACGCTCCATTACACCGGCGTCGCGCATTTCTCCGGAACGAACAACTGGGAAATGTATAAGCGTCAGATCGACGGCAAGAAGCGCGTGCAGAATGGTTTCGACAAGATCCGAGACAGCGCGATCGAGATGGAGAAAGCGCTGCAGAGAGGCGACATGTTCGCCGCTGGCCAGGCGCTGGCGCACGAATGGGAAAATCGCAAGGCGCTCATCGAAGGCATCTCGACGCCGGAAATCGATTCCGCGATCGAGGCGGCGATCGGCGCGGGCGCGTGGGCTGGCAAAGTCTGCGGCGCCGGCGGCGGCGGTTGCATCGTTTTCCTCTCGCCACCCGATCGACGCGACGATATCCGACGCGCACTCACCGGCGTCCCCGGACGGACCCTCGAAGCAACGCCCGTCCCGCACGGTCTGACGATCGAGCGAACCGACAACGCGCAGACCACGCTGTCCTTTGGACGCTCGCGGCACGCTCCCCGTCGCACCGACACGCTCGAACAGTTGTACTCGTACGGCGGAGGTCGCGGCGCCTATCGGGCGTTTCTCGTCGCCGAAGCCTTGATCACGCTGGCCGAGGCACGGAGCGGAGTGCATCAGACGATCGTGCGGACGTACGCCACCCCGGTCGAAGCGACCGACGGATCGGTCAACTGGACCAACGCGAAGGTCATCGATACGAACGCACTCGATCTGCGCGCCGTCCCGGACGAGAATCGCCAGTTTGCGAACAAGGTCGCTCCCGACCTTCTGACACAAGGAGCGGCGCAGGCCGAAGAAACGTTCCGCCAGTTTCTGGTGGAGACCGAGAAGCTGCAGATCTTCAGCAACTCTCGCTTCGGCCTGTATTCGGAGCCGCACGAGACGCGCGACTCATTTCTCGCGCGCTGCATGGAGCATGCGAAACGCCTCCTCGACGACGAGACCGAACGCCTGGAGAGCACCTTCCGCCGCCGTCTGGATCAGGTGAAGGAACGCTCCCAACGCGACTCGCGCGAGCTCGATTCGAACGACGACACCCCCGAGAACGAGCGCCGCCAGGACGTCAACGTCGCCTGGGGTCAGGCGCTTTACAACATCACCAGCGGCAAACCGACGGCCGTGGCCGAGGCGCCGCATTCGGTGCGGGAAGGGGATTACCTGGCGAAGATCGCCCAAATCCAGCGCGCCTGGGACAAGGATCTGGAGTCGATCCGCGACCGAGTGCAAGCCGAAGCGCGCGAGATCGAGGAGATCAACATCTCGCCCACGCCGAAGTCGATCGATCTCTCGCGGTATCTCATCGTCTGGGCGCCGAGAGTCTGACCACCCGACCACGCAGGTCGCGGGTCGCGGGTCGGAAAGGCTCGCGATCGGCAACTCTTCGGTGTTCCGACCACCGACTTGCGACCCGCGACCTGCGTGTGGACCAGGCGCGAAACGGAATTCACGGCAACCCTTTACGTTACAATCGCCGCTTTGGAGTCGGGCAGTAGCGCAGCCTGGTAGCGTACCTGAATGGGGTTCAGGTGGTCGGGGGTTCAAATCCCCCCTGCCCGACCAATAAGCTTTATGGCCGACCAAGAACAGCAGCAGCAAACGATCCGCATTACCCTCGACGACAACATCGCGCAGGGCGAGTACATCAACTTCGCGAACATCATCCACTCGCCCAGCGAGTTCGTCATCGACCTCGGCCGCGTCGTCCCCGGGCGCCCGGACGTGAAGATCTACAGCCGGGTCATCATGACGCCGCTGCACGCGAAACAGTTGCTCGAGGCGCTCGGCCACAACATCGGCCTCTACGAGCAGAAGTTCGGCGAGATCCGCATCGAGGGCGCGAAGCAGTTCACATCGAACGAACCGTCGAACTAGTGGAGCGTATTGGTTGAATTGGTACCAGATGGCGCAGGGATCGGCGACGGGAGCTAGGCGCGCCGGCGGAGGCGTAGCGGTGACTACGCTGAGGAGGCGCAACGACGCTCACGGCGTCGAGACCAAGCCAGGTGGTACCAAAACAACCAACACGCTCCACTAGGCACGCACTACGCCCCAACCGCCCACACCGGTCCCTCGCGAACGCTCGGGATGACAATCGGAATCAATGCTCACCAGCTTGTCATTCCGAGCGTAGCGAGGAACCGGTGTGGGCGGTTGGCTCTGTAAGCAGAACATAACCATGCGAATCAAGATCATCGGAGCCGGTCTCGCCGGTTCGGAGTGTGCGTTCCAGCTCGCGCAGCGCGGCCATTCGGTCGATCTCTTCGAAATGCGGCCGTCGAAGACGACACAGGCGCACCAGACTTCGAACCTCGCGGAGCTCGTCTGCTCGAACTCGTTTCGATCCTCCGCGCCGACAAACGCCGTCGGCCTCCTCAAGCGCGAGATGGCGATGCTCGACTCGCTGGTCATCCGCTGCGGCGAGGACGCTCGCGTACCGGCGGGCGATGCGTTCGCCGTGGACCGCGATCGCTTCTCCGCGGCAATCACCAGCGCGATCGAGGCGCAGCCGAACATCCGCGTTCGTCGCGAGGAAATCACATCGCTCGACCGCACCGGCTACGACGTCCTCGTCGTGGCCACCGGTCCGCTGACATCGCATCCGCTCTTCGAGGCGATCAACGAGTTCCTGGGCCACGACGGTCTGTACTTCTACGACGCGATCGCGCCGATCCTCGCGGCGGACTCGCTCGACTTTTCGAAACTGTATTGGAAGTCGCGCTACGGAAAGGGATCGGGCACCGACTACCTCAACGCGCCGATGACCAGAGAGCAGTACGAGACGTTCATCGGAGCGTTGCTGGCCGCGGAGCTCTATCCGCTTCACGATTTCGAGAAGGCCGCGCACTTTGAGGGATGTCTGCCGATCGAAGAGATCGCGTCCCGCGGAATCGAGACGCTGCGCTTCGGACCGATGAAGCCCGTCGGGCTCGAACATCCGGTGACCGGTGAACGGCCGCACGCCGTCGTTCAACTGCGCAAAGAGGACCTGTCGGACGAGTACTTCAACATCGTCGGGTTCCAGACGAAGATGAAGGTGCCGGAGCAGAAGCGCGTCCTGCAGATGATTCCGGGACTCGAGAACTGCACCTTCGCCCGATTCGGATCGATGCACCGCAACACATTCATCAACGGACCGAAGCATCTCCGGAACACGTTCCAGGCGAAACGCGATCCGCAAATGTTTTTTGCCGGACAGATCACGGGCGTCGAGGGTTACGTCGAGACAGCAGCCGTCGGCCTGCTGGTCGCGCGCTACATCGACGATCCGCAGCCGATGCCATATCACACCGCGTTAGGCGCGTTAGGCCGTCACGTCGCGGAGTCATCGCCGGAGCGTTACCAGCCATCGAACGTGACATGGGCGCTGATCGAAGACGCCGTCGGCAAGGCGCGAAAAGCGGATAAGCGCGAGAAACAGGTCGCACTGGCCCTGGCCGCTATCGAAGCGGCACCATCGGTCGCGCGGTTGAACGCACCACTCTGCTGAAGCCTTCAATCACCCTCTCAATCGTCACCGCTCCGCCGGATTTCGGCCCTCCAGCCGGCAGGTGATTCCACACTCAAAATATTCATAACACTCGACTTACTGGCATTGGCCTGCGTGGTGACCCCGTTGCACTACGGCGACCCGAGCAATTGACCAGAAAGGAGTCAATATCGAATGGTCGTCACAAAACGAATTGGTGTTCTCTCTCTCCTCTTGTTGTGTATTTTCGGCACTCCAGCATTCGCACAATTCCAAACGGGCAACATCTACGGAAAGGTCCAGGCCAAAGACGCATCCGCTCTTCCGGGGGTCACGGTTGTTCTGACCGGTGTCGGTGCGCCGCAAACGACGTACACCGACGGACAGGGCAATTTCCGTTTCCTCAACCTCTCGCCCGGCACGTACTCGCTCAAGTCTGAGCTGGCGGGGTACGGTTCGGCCACGCGGTCGGGAATCGGCGTGCGCATCGGCGCGAACTCCGACGTCACGATGACGCTCAATCCGTCGGTGTCGGAATCGATCACCGTCACGGCGGAGGCGCCACTGCTCGACACCCGCAAAGCGGGGACGTCGGTGAATGTCACGAAAGTCGAGCTCGACAAGATCCCCACTTCACGCGACCCGTGGACGATTCTGCAGTCGGCGCCGGCGGTGCAGGTCGACCGCATGAACGTCGGTGGCAGCCAGTCGGGACAGCAGTCGAATTACTACGCGAAGAACGCGCTCGTCGCGGACAACACGTGGAACGTCGACGGCGTGAACATCACCGACATGGGTGCTACTGGTTCGTCGCCAACGTATTACGACTTCGACGCGTTCGAAGAGATGCAGATCACGACTGGCGGTTCGGATCCTCGCATCATGACCCCGGGTGTACAGCTCAACATGGTCACGAAGCGCGGCACGAACGATCTCAAGGGCTCCGGCCGTTACTTCTACACGCCGGGCAGCTATCAGGCCGACGCGAAGGTACCCACCGAGGCTGTCTCGTATCTCGCGACGACGAATCGCATCAACTTCGTGCGCGACTACGGCGCCGAATTCGGAGGACCGATCTGGAAAGACCGCCTGTGGGGCTGGGTGGCGCGAGGCGATCAGAAGATCTCCAATCAGGCGTCGACGGCGATTGCTTCGGGATCCGCGGTTCCTGGCGCGCTCGACAACATCGTTCTGCGCAACACCAACGCGAAGTTGAACGCGCAGATCGTTCCCAGCAACAGCGCCGTCGGCTTCTACAGCCTCGGCGACAAAGTCCGCAACGCACGCAGTCTCTCGACGGAGCGTCCGTTCGAGGCCGCATGGCGACAGACAGGTCCCACGAAGGTGTACAAGATCGAAGACACCCAGATCTTCGGTAACAGTCTCTACCTGACCGGCATGTGGTCCAAGGTCAACGGCGGATTCGCACTCACGCCGAACGGTGGCCTGGACGTCAATGCATACAAAGATGCCGACGCCGTGTGGCACAACACGTACTACTTCTTCAATACGCACCGGCCTCAGAAGCAGTATCGCGTCGACGGCTCGAAGTTCGCGGACTTCGGTTCGATGAATCACGAGTTCAAGTTTGGATTCGGCTACCGCAACACGCCGGTCGCCTCGCAGTCGGGCTGGCCCGGATCGACCAGGGGCTACTGGGACGCGAGCACGCTCTCGTCCGACGATTGCACGGAGTCGGGTCTGCCGGCGAACTGCATGCTGGCGTGGCTCAACCGTGACTCGGTCAAGGGGTACAACGAGAAGTACAACGATGCATACATCGGCGACACCGTGCTGCTGGGGAACCTGACCATTCAGGCCGGTCTGCGTTATGACGTGCAGAAGACGCGGAACGTGGCGACGACGGCGGAAGCCAATCCGCTCCTCAACTCACCACTGACGCTGCCGTGTGCGCCGAAGAGCGTCGGCGGTTTCTGCAGCGGCAGCTTCACCGCGCAACTGGGACCACTGGCGTACGCGGGCGACTCACGCGATCTGAAGTGGAACACCATCACGCCGAGAATCGGCCTCACGTATTCACTCGGCTCGGACAAGAAGTCGCTCATCCGCGCGGCGTACAACCGCTACGTGAGCCAGATCGGGGCGACGATCGCCGGGGCCAATCCAATCGGCTATTACCAGTACTGGGAAATTGCCGGCGTCGACACCAACGGCGACAAGATCATCCAGCGCAACGAGCTGATGAAGATCTTCAACTTCAACTACATCGACCCGACGGCGCCCAACTCGGTCACCTCGACCATTCGCACGGACTACGGCATGAAGACGCCGACCACCGACGAGATCATCATCGGCGGCGAACGCGAGCTGTTGAACGATTTCTCCGTCGGCGTCAATTACTCGTATCGCAAGTCGAACAACATTACCGGAGTGCGCCGCGAGAAGACGGCGGGCGCCGGCGACTATTACACGACGGCCGACTTCATCCCGCTCGTTCGGAACGGCAACCCGGTAAGCGGGGGCGGAACGTTCGTGCAGTGCGATGTAAAGCTCGTTGGCGGCGTTTGCCCCGCGGGGCACGTGCTGAACACATTCACGACACCCAAGGTTCCTGTGTACACGCTGGCACCCGGGGTTCCCGATCCCACGTTCGGCGTGATCACCAATCTTCCCGGGTACAGCACGAGGTACAACGGTCTCGAGGTCACGGCGACGAAGCGTCTGTCGCACAACTGGATGTTGCGCGGGAACGTGACCTACAACGACCAGAAGACGAATTGCTCGAGCGAGTCGCTCCCCAATCCGACGCCTTCGCTGTACACGGCGAACATCGGCAGCCTTCCGACCGGCACGCTCGGCTGCGTCGGCGGCCAGTCCTTCCAGCGATCGGCCGGCAGCGGCGCGTTCCAGAACGTATTCATCAGTAGCAAGTGGAGCGGCAACCTCACCGGTCTCATTCAACTGCCGCTCGACTTCGCCCTCGGCGGAAGCCTCTCCGCTCGCCAGGGATATCCCGCCGTTCTGCGCGATCGCATCTCACGAACGAAGGGTGGTCTCACCGATGGCATCCTCAATCAAGTGGGTGACGTTCGCTTCGACAACGTGTACGAGCTGGACCTCCGCGCATCGAAGGACTTCCGGTTTTACAACCGGGTTGGCCTGAGCCTGTCGGCGGACCTGTTCAACGCACCCAACAAACGGACTGTCCTTCAGCGCGACACACGTCTGATGACAAACGGCGCAGCTCGTTCCACCGGATATCGCATCACCGAAATGCAGTCGCCCCGGGCGTGGCGTTTCGGAGCCCGCTTCAACTTCTAACCGCGGTGCGGTACAGGGGTGCCTCTTCACGGAGGCACCCCGCTTGCGAATCCCGGACGAGATTCGCAATCTGCCGCACGACGCCGTCGATCTCCTCGGTCCGTACCGAGTCGAAATGCACGACGATCGCGTCGCGGACAGGCATCAGCGCGAGCTCCTGCAACGGATCGGTCGCCATTCCGCGTCCACGGAGGACGCGAACGACGGCGTGAGCGTCATAGCTCTGCTGCAGCCAGAGGACGGCGCGTTCACCGGTCTCGCTTCCGCCTGCGCGCGCGACGAACCAGAGCAGCTCCCTCGCGCACGCGCGTGCGATGGCACGGTGACGCTGCTCCGCTGCGGAGCGCAAGGCGTCGAGGCCTCGCTGATACGTTCGCGACAACAAGAGCTGCGCCACGGCAAACTGTTCGCAGCTCGATGGAGCGACGCCCAGTGCCGCCGACAAGGCAGCGATCCTTGGGACGAGAAGATCGGGCGCAACGACGTAACTCAGTACGCTGAGAGGAGCGAGCGGATAGGCGAGCGTGCCGATGTGCAGCACTCTGCCTGATCTGCTGTAGAGCGGCGTCTCCTGCGGCCGCCGAAGCGTGGCCGCAGTATCGTCTTCGATGATCCATCCGTTGCCGAGTTCGGCCCAGAGAAGAAGGGCTTCGCGGCGTTCGGCCGTCATCACCACACCCAGCGGATTCTGATGCGCGGGCGAGACGTATGCCGCAAGCGGCGACGGTGAAGTTCGCAGCGCGGCAGCGATGTTTGCTCCGGAAGAATCCACCGGCAACGCCACGGGCTTCATGCGCGTCAGGAGTGCCAGCGTCTGCGTCATGGTGCTACCGGGATCCTCGAGCAGAATCTCGCGCTGCATCACGCTCATCGAGCGCAGAGAAAGATCGAGCGCCTGCCGCGTATTCGCCGTTACGAACACATGGTCGGGACTGCAATCGATCCCGCGAACCGCGAGGTACTGCGAGAGCACCTCACGCGCGTCCGGAACGGAATGGCTGACGACGCGGACTGACGAACGCATCGCGCGGGACCACGCGCGCATCGGCGGGTTCTTGTTCCAGCTCACCTCGACCACTTTCGGGTCCTCGGCGCGGTGCGACAGGAACGGCGATGGGGATGCGGCACGTTGAGCGGGCTTCGGATGGATCCACGATCCTGGCGACGCGACGAAATTTCCCGATCCTCGGCGCGAGGCGATGACCCCCTGGCGCCGCAGCTCGTCGTAAGCGTTCAGCACCGTGTTGCGGCCGATGCCTGCCTCCCGCGCAAGCTCGCGCGTCGCCGGAAGCCGGGCACCCGGCCGGATCTTGCCGGCCGAAATCGCGTCGCGGATGGCGACGAAGACCTGTTCGGTGAGCGAGCACAAGCGCGCGCGGTCGAGGTTGAGAACCTCGATCACGTTTGCAGGCGGCGTCTTTCGCGGTTTCGAGGCGGTGGCCAACGTCGTAGTCCTTCGCCGATCATCTTGATGAGAGCCGGGCTTCCAGTGATAGGACGAACGGCGCGATCGTTTGGATAGGTCACGGCGCGACTTCACCGGTTCGTCTCCCGCTCGTAACATCAATTCGCAACTGTTACGGGTCGGTCGCGTATGTTCGACAGGATGGGCGTGTATCCAATCGAGCCGGCTCCGGCGAATTCGTTCGGTTCCGTGCTGCGCGGCATGCAGTGGCCGGACCTCAGCGTCGAGGAAGTGCTCATGCCTCCGGGCCTCGACGTTGCGGAGCATCGCCATAAGGGTGCGCAGATCTACTTCGTACTCGAAGGGGACTATGTCGAGCGCCAGGGCGGCAAGGCATACCTGCTGGGTCCGGGATCGGCGTGGTTCCGTCCGCCACGCGAGTGTCACGAAAACTCTGTCGTGGGCGGCGAGCCGGTCCTCACGCTCATCGTGACCATCGAGGGCGAACGACTCGCACACCTCCAGCGCGCGAATCATCCATCGACGTACCTGCACTCCGTCATCCTCAACGAGGTCCGGGGGGAGATCGTGCGGGAGATTCGCGCTGGCGATGCCACCGCGGCGATGGCGCTCGAAGGCTGGACGCTGCTTCTCCTGTCGCACACCGAACGCATACTGGCCGACACCGGCTCGCGAACTCCCGAATGGCTCGCCGACGCCGTGCAGTTCATCGAGCGCTCCTATCGCGCACCGCTCTCCCTCGTCACCGTTGCGAAGCACGTGGCCGTGCATCCGGCGACGCTCGCCGCCGCGTTCCGGCGCTACCACCATCGCTCGGTCGGTGAGTGGATTCGTGACCTGCGACTTCGCTACGCGCACGATGCGCTCGTGTCCACGAATCGTCCGATCAAGGAGATTGCTCTGGAAGCAGGCTTCTACGATCAGGCCCACTTCGGACGGCACTTCAAGATCCGCTTCGGCGTCTCACCCGCGTCCGTTCGCTCGCACTCCTAGGTGAAGCTCTGCACGAGTGCGAGAACCCCGGCCTTCGGCCACCCTCTCCCCGCAAGCGGGGCGAGGGGCCACCACCCCATGTTGCCCTTCTCCCCGCGTGCGGGGAGAAGGTGCCCGAAGGGCGGATGAGGGGCGCCTGCACTTGCGGCCCGTGTTGCGAAGTCAGGCGGTGCGGCGTCGGCCGCTGTGAATGTCATCCCGAGCGTAGCGAGGGATGACATGATTCCCTGATCCCGCATCTCACTCAGGACACTTAATTCGCGCAGCGTTTCGCCAGCATCGCGGGATCGCCGCGGAGTTGCGTGTCGACGTAGTACGCCACCATCGACTTCACCCAGCCTGGCTTGGCATCCGTGAGGAACGACGCCGCGTCGGTCATCCAGCCCGCGACGCACTCTTCTCGCGTCCGGCTCGAAGCTGCGCACTCGAGCAGGTTCGAGAAGGCTTTCCGATACGTCTCGAACTCCTGGCGCTTCATCGGAGCTCCGTGACCCGGGACCAGCACCGAAAAGTCTGATTGGGACAGATGATCGAGTGCGTCCTTCCAGCGCGACGGACACGCCGTATCGAGGAACGGCACCGGCAGCGTGACGAGATCGCCCGCGACAACCACTCGTGTCGCAGGGTCGAAAAGCCACAGGTCGCCTGCCGTGGCGCCGTGCTCGACGTGAAGCTCGAGCTTGCGTCCGGCGATCGTCTTTCGTCCCGACTTCGAGACCACCTCGTCCGGCGCCAGAGCGCGGCCGGAATCGATGATCGCCATTTCCGCCTGCCATGTTTTCTGCTCTTCGGGCTTCGTCGTCTTGGTCAGCATGTCGGCCAGCTGCGCACGATAGTCGGCGAGGAAACCCTTCAAGGCGGCATCGATCGCCGAAGTGGCGTAGATGCGGACGGCGGGAAATTCGCGACGCACGACAGGATTGCCGCCGACGTGATCGAGGTGCCAGTGCGTGTTGATCACCGCCGCGATCGGCTGATGCGCGTCCTTCGCGAAATCGAGGATCGCCTGCGTGTGCTCGGGGTGACGGCCAGTGTCGACGACGATCAGTCCCTTCGACGCCTTGAAGACAATCGAGTTGCCGTCGGGCTGGGTTCCCGGCACGAAGCTTCCCTGGATGAATACGACATTCGGCGCGATCTCCGTGTTCGCAAACGCGGAGCATGCGAGAAAAGAGACGAGAAGGATCAGACGTCGCATGGCCGCGAATCTTGTCCGATCCCCGCCGCGGACTGATAGGACGAATCGCGCGAGTGTTTGCACGGCTTGTGGCCTGGGCCGTAACTTTTCGCCGCGTCCGCAGTTAACCTTCTCAGATTGAACGACGACGACCGCCCGCTCGTCGAAGCGGCGCAACGAGACGCCTCGGCATTCGGTGAGCTGTACGACCGCAATTTCGAACGTGTGTACGCGTTCGTGGCTCGACGGGTGAACAACCGCGCCGAAGCCGAAGACGTCGCGTCCGAGGTGTTTCATCGGGCGCTGAGCAACATCAGGAAGTTCCAGTGGCGAGGGACACCGTTCGTCGCATGGCTTTATCGGATCGCGGCGAACGAGATCATCGATCGCGCGAAGCGCGCCTCGCGGGAGCTCACGCTTGCGGTCGAGCCTTCACACCAAGAAATGCTCGCGATCGAAGAACGCGCAACGCTGTTCAAAATGGTGGAGCAGTTGCCCGGCGCCCAGCGCGATGTGATCGTGAAACGTTTTGCCCAAGAGCGCAGCATCGCCGAGGTGGCACGGGAGATGGGACGAAGCGAGGGCGCGATCAAGCAACTGCAGTTGCGGGCGCTCGAAACGTTGCGGAGGAACTATGCCTGAGCTCGATCTGGAACAGGCACTCCGCGATCTGCCGCGGCCGTCGTTCAGGGAGCGCCTGCGCGCCAGTCTCGAGCCGCAGACACTGACGCCGTACATCGTCGTCGGCGAAGTGGACGCGGTAATCGATTTCACGAAACGGATGTTCAACGCGGACGAACTGGTGCGGTCGACTGGATCTGCCGGCGGCACGCACTGCGAGGTTCGCATCGGCGACTCGCGCGTGATGATCGGCGGCGGCGCGCACCTGTCTCACTCGGCGATGCCGACGATGCTGCACGTGTACGTCCCGGACGTCGACGCGATGTTCGAGCGTGCCCTTGCCGCCGGTGCGAAGAATCTCGGGCCTCCGCGCGATCAGCAGTACGGCGATCGCGACTGCATGGTGGAAGACGCCGGCGGGAACCAGTGGTGTCTCGCGACCTCGCGCGGTCCGTCATACAGGCCCGATGCGCTTCGCACCGTGACGTTGTATCTCCATCCGTCAGGCGTTCCGAAGCTGATCGATTTCACCGAACAGGCGCTGGGATCACACACGCTCGAACGTTACGCCGCGCCGGACGGCACGGTCGTCCACGCCAAAGTGCAGATGGGAAACTCGATCATCGAGATCGGTGAGGCACACGGGCAGTGGCAGCCGATGCCGAGCATGATCTACGTTCTCGTTGCTGACACGGACGCGGCCTATGCGCGTGCGATCGACGCGGGCGGCAAGTCGATCATGCCGCCCGCGGACCAGTCGTACGGCGCACGCATGGCCGGAGTCGAAGATCAACTCGGGAATCAGTGGTACCTGGCGGGCGCGCCTACGCCAGATCGAAAAGCAGGATCTCGGAAGAGTCGTCGCCGCTGATCACGATCGACTTCTCGTTCTCGATCGCAGCGCCATCGCCGGCCTGCAACGTCGTACCGTTGACGTCGACGCTGCCTCGCGCGACCTGAATCCACGCGCCGCGTCCGCTCGCCAGCGGATGCTCGACGCGATCGCCCTTCTCGAGAAGGCTCGCGTACACACACGCATCCTGATGAATGTCGAGCGCGCCGTCCTTCGACTTCGGCCCCACGACCAGGCGCAGCTTCCCGCGCCGCTCCTCGTCAGCAAACATCTTCTGCTCGTAACCGGGCTTGATTCCATCCTCGGCCGGCTCGATCCAGATCTGAAAGAAGTGAACCGGGTCTTTGTCGGAACCATTGAACTCGCTGTGAACGACGCCGGTGCCCGCGCTCATGCGCTGCACTTCGCCGCGACGCAGCACGCCGTCGCCGCCGGTGCTGTCCTTGTGGGCGAGCGCGCCCTCCATCACGATCGAGATGATCTCCATGTTGTCGTGATGATGCGAGCCGAAGCCCTTGCCGGGCGTGACAGTGTCTTCGTTGATGACTCGCAGTGCGCGGAAGCCCATGTGCCTCGGGTCGTGATAGCTCGCGAACGAGAAGGTGTGGCGCGTTGTCAGCCAGCCGTGACGGCCGATGCCGCGATCACCCGATTTTCGGACGGTAATCATGCATCCTCCTGCGCCGCTCGAGCGGCGCGTTGTCAGTTCTCGGTTGTCAGTTGTCGGTTGTCGGTTTCCTCTCTCGGCTTTTGACAACCGATCACCGACAACCGACAACGCATCGCGCAAGCGATGCCATTAATGAATCCCAGGCAGCACGTACTTTGGAACGTAGGTGCGCTGCGACATGTACGTCGCCGGCGAATCGGCGTAATTGCCTCCGAAGAAGGCGATGACGACGTCGAGCTCGGGAATGGCCATCACCATCTGGCCTCCATTCCCTCCGGCGTGGAACGCACGGACGGTGCCGTTTCGGTACGGAACATCCGTGATCCACCATAGATAACCGTAGCGCATTCCCCGCATCTCCAAAAGCGGCGACGTAGTGCGCTTCGCCCACGTCTCGCTGAGGATCGGTTTGCCACGCCAGCGGCCACCGTCGAGGAGAAGCTGCCCGAGCTTCATGAAGTCGCGCGGCCGGAAGCGCGCACCCCCGCCGAGGTACGCGTTGCCGGTCGGGGTGAGATTGAGTCCGTAGCCGCGAATCTGCATCGCGTCGGCAATCCGGTCCCGAAAGAGGTCCGGCAGCCACTCGCCGGTGACCTTGCTGATCACGCCGCCCGCAAGATTCGGCTGACAACTGCAGTACACCGCCTTCTCGCCCGGATTGCGGATCATCTTCAGGTCGAGCGTGAAGCGATACCAGTCGTGCTGCGCATCCTGCTCCTGCATCGTGTCTTCCTGGCCGGGAGAATTCGGATCGGAATCGTCGCAGTCGAGGCCGGAGGACATGGTGAGGAGATGCTCGAGTGTGATGGCGCGCTTGCGCGGATCGATCGAATCGGACGCGCCGTACATCGTCTCGTAGACGGGCGTCGACGCTTTCACCTTCGCGACGCCGGCGAGAATCGGCGTCACGCCTTTCGCAGCGGAGCGCGTGTCGTGCGGCTCGTCCGGATTCGTTCCGTGAAAATACTCCTCCACGACCAGCTTGCCGTGACGCGCCAGCAAGAAGGCATGCGTGTTGGTGGCGAGGACCGAGTCGTCAGGCGTCGACGTGAGAACGTCGATGAACTTCACGATCGCGTCGCGCGAGATTCCGACCTCGTCGACCGACGCGACCTGCCAACCGTCGTTGCGAGGAGCCGGCTTTCGATAGACGTAGGCGGCGGGAGTTTTTCCACGCGGATAAAACATCGCTTCGTCCGCGGCGGTCGAACGATGGAAGTCATACGTTCCGTTGCCCGACGGAACGTAAACCGAGATCGTGTCATCGTCGGCTTGATACGTTCCCTCGAGCCGGACGGAGTCGTCCTTGCCGAGCAGTTTCACGTGATTGCCATCGAGAACGAGCCGCCTGACGTCGAGAAACTTGCCCACGTTGCGCTCCGGATTGCGCAGGAACGTCGTGTAGGTGCCATCGGCCTGTGCCGTGACAGGCATGAAGAACGTCAGGTGTTCGTCGACCGGCGTGACCATTCCGGTCCACTGGCCGAGCGAGTTCTTCGTCAGCGTCACGCGGGTCGCCAACGGCGAACCCCCGGAGACGCCGCGCGGCTGGATCCAGTGGCCCTCGATGCGATTGCCGCGAATCTGCCCGCGAAACGATCCCTCGCCGTTCGGCAAAGCGAAGGAGATCGCTCGCGACTCGATCGTCGCCGTCGCGCTGCGGCCGGCGATCGAGGCGTTGCCGCCGGCCGTGATCGTCAGAGTTCCGCGAACGTCGGGGCCGAAGTCGCGGCGCGCCGCCCACAGTCCCGCGAGCGACGGCGCCTCGGCAAACGCCGTCGAGGTGAGAAGCATCAGAGTCAGAGCGAGTTTCATGGTTCCTCCCGTTTCCTGAGCCAGTCGAGGATCGGCGCCTTGCCGATCTCCATGTTGTGCCGCAGAGCCGCGCAGGCTCCGCGCAGATCACGCCCGCGAAGTTTCGAAAGCACGACGTCGTGATGGTGCGCGGAGGCGGCAACGTTGGACCGATCCCGCATCAGCGCCAGCTCGTAGCGGCGCGTTCGCCAGAGGAACTGACGGATCAGAGAGACGACGATCGTGTTCGGACAGCCGGCGATGAGCGCGAGATGGAACGCATCATCCGCGGCGAGTACCGCGACCGGCGTCCGCGCCGCGCGCACTTTCGTGTTCAGCGCGGCGAGCCGGGCGATCTGGGCAGCCGACGGCAACCCGGCCATCCGCAGCGCTTCCGGATCAAGGATCGCGCGCATCTCGTAGATCTGTTCGAACTCGTCGACGGAGAGCGGAACGACTTGAAAGCCGATCCGCGGCACGCTCGTGAGGCTCCCCTCGGTCGTCAGGCTCATGAGCGCCTCGCGCAGCGGCGTGCGGCTGACGCCGAGAGATGCGGCGAGGTGGACTTCGTTGACGCGCTGGCCCGGGGCCAGGCGTCCATCCACGATCATCTGCCGCAGCTCCTCGGCGATGGAGCCGCTGATGTTTGGGCGGGCGGGAAGGATCGTCGTTGTCTGCATACTGTATACAGTACGAGAGGTTTGACGACCCCTACGGCAAAAAGTTAGATTCGGTCACCCACAAAAACGAGGAGGTCTCATGCCCGAGGAAATCTCGAAGAGGACGGTCGTGTGCCCGGCGCCAGGCGTTGACGAGGTGATCGTGCGCCGCGACGTGCCGTGGACGAGCGGCCTGACGATGGATGTCTACTACCCGGCCGGCGCGAAGAGCGGGAATCTGCCGGCGATCGTCATCGTCGGCGGTTACCCCGATCCCGGTTTCGAGAAGTTCGTGGGTTGCAAGTTCAAGGACATGGGTTCCACGACGTCGTGGGCGCGCCTTTTCGCCGCGAGCGGCGTCGCCGCAATCGCGTATGCGAACCGAGACCCCGCGGCGGACATTCACAGACTCATGAGCCACTTGCGGCAGAACGCGGCGTCGCTGCAGATCGACGCCACACGGATCGCCATCTGGGCAAGCTCCGGCAACGTGCCGGTGGCCTTGTCGCTATTGCTCCACGACTCAAAGGAGCAGCCGAAATGCGCCGTTCTCTGCTACGGCTACACGCTCGATGTGGCTGAAGAAGCCGCGAAGTTTCACTTTGCCAATCCGTGCGCCGGAAAGTCGATCGAGGATCTCGCGGACCGAACCGCGATCTTCGTGGCGAGAGCGGGGCGGGACGAGACACCGCGGCTGAACGAAACGCTGGATCGCTTCGTGTTGCAAGCGATCCAGCGCAATCTGCCGCTGACGTTCGTCAATCATCCGACCGGCCCGCACGCCTTCGACCTCTTCGATGACAGCCGGACGACGTGCGACATCGTGAATCAGATCCTCGATTTCGTCCGCCGGCGGATCTAGCGAATGCCATTACTTTCTGCCGCAGGTGCAACCGCTGCCGCAGGTGCAGTCGGCGCCGCAGTCACAGGCGAGAGGCTTGATGAAGTCGTTCATTGTTCTCTCCTTTCACCAATGCAGACGCACGACCTTCAGTTTCATTACAGCCATATGATTCCGCCGATGACCTCGGTCCCTGACCTCCTCGTCGCGAACCACCGCGCGTTCCTCGGATTTCTGGAGCGGAGGGTCGGCGATCGGGCGCTGGCGGAAGACATCCTGCAGGACGCGTTCGTGAAGAGCGTGGAGAAGGCTGACGAGCTGCGCGATGAGTCGTCGGCGGTCGCGTGGTTCTATCGAACGCTCCGAAACGCGGTCATCGACCACTATCGACGCACGTCGACCCGCAACAAAGCGCTCGAGGCCTTTGCGCGTGAGATGGAGGGCGCCGTTGAGCCACCGCCGGAGATTCGGGAGGCGATTTGCGGGTGCGTCACGCAGCTCGCGTCGACGCTGAAGCCCGAGTACGCCGACGCCATTCAGAAGGTCGACATCGACGGCATGTCCATGCAGCAATACTCGAAAGCGGCGGCCATATCTCCGAGCAACGCCGCGGTGCGCGCGTTCCGCGCGCGAGAGGCGCTGCGCAAGCAAGTCCGAGCGTCATGCGGTACCTGTGCCGAACATGGTTGCGTGGAATGCACCTGCCAGCGCATCGCAATGAGACAGTGAAGCGAATCAGAATCATCGGCGTGCTTCTGTGTGTGGACCGGCCCTCACACAAAAGGCGGGCTTCCCTTTTGTTTTGTTGACGCTAGAACGTCCGCGAAAGCGACAGGTTCCAGGTCGTCTCCTGACGGAACGTTTCACCCGCTTCGCGATTGAGGCCGTGCGACCAAAGCTCGCGATAGACGCCCGGCGCCACGATCACTCCTCGAATGGGTGTCGAGATCTGAAGTCGAATGCCGCCACTTCGAAAGCCGCTGCCTTCATCCGCAACACCGCTCCATCGCCCGATGGATTGAAACTGACCGGTGAGTCGCGGTGTGATCGCAAACCTTCCCGCGGAGAAGTTCGGGCCGGCCGACCACGCAAAGGTTGACGGAGCGCGAAACCCTTCGCGGTTCACGTAAAGCGAGAGACGAGCCTCACCCCCAGCCGCGAAACGCGCGTTCGACCACTGCGCGGTCAGCTTCGGCTCAAAGGTTCCGCTGCCGAATTGCAGATGCTCGTGTTTGATCCCTTCACGCCCGAGAACGATCGGGTCGGGAACGATGTGCCCGATGGGAAGCGAGATTCCGGCGCCGAACAGCCAGTGTTCGCGCGGCGAAAAATCCAGCTCGACGGAAGCATCGGAGATGCCGGTAAGGGTCTCGCTACGGTGATGGATATCGCCGTATGGCGGAGTAAACGGCCCGCCACCGAGAGTCGAATAGCGAACGCGTTGGGCCTTCACGTCGTAAGGCAAGCGGAAGCTGATTTGTGCGCCCGGCCGGAGTCCGTACTCGACGGAGAGCTCGGTGTGAGTCAGACCGAGAGCGACATGATGTTCATGCGGAGGAATGAGCGTCGTGGCGCACTCCGGAGCCACATCGGGACACTCCGCGATGTGTGAGGTGAGGAACGTTCCGCGCGCCACCTCGAGCGACACGCGCCAGGTCTTCGGGGCAACGATGCTGGTCTGACCCGCTCCGCCGGAGAGGTTGGGGTTCGCTCAGGCCGGTCAGGCGTAGGCCGAGGGGACGAGCAACAGCAATACCAGTAGGAACGCTGCGCGCGACTTCATTTCGAGCGATCGGCGCTGTCGAGAGCGGAGGTCACTTCGTCCCACATACCGCCGGTGACCGATCGCACGAACCTGCGGTTGCGATCGTAGACCCGGATGTAGGGAAGAGCGGTGGCGCCCAGTTTCGTCGCCTGTTTCGCAGCGGCGTTATCCCACTTGCCGATGTCGATGCGGCGCACCGCGATGCCTGGGTGCGCGACCATGTATCGTTCAATGCGAGTCTCGAGCACGCGACAAGGTCCGCACCAGTCGGCGTAGAAATCGACGATCGTGATCTTCCCCGGTACGACGAGGCGGTCGATGTTGACCTTCGTCTTTCCATCACTGACGGCGAGGTCCAGCGTCTTCAGGACCGCCGCCGGCAGCGGCTCGATCGCGGCATTGGTTTCTCCCGGCAGCTGGGCTTCGAAGCCCGCGTTCGAGAGCGCACGATGGATCGTCGATCGATCGAACTCGGCGGGGATGTCGAGCGTTGCGGTCTTCGTTTTCGCATCGACGCGAACCGCGGTGACGCCAGGAATCGCGGCCAGCGCTTTTTTCACCGGCGGCGCACACATGGCGCAGTCGATGCCGATCACGTTGAAGGTCAGCGTGTCGGCCGACACGGATGCGGCGGCGAACAGCATCGACGCGAGCAAGAATGGCCTCATCGCGCGTTTGAACGTTCGGCCGGGACGACAAATGCCTGCCTTGTCACTGGCCGGGAAAATCGCTTTGCTCAGGGCGTTCTGGCCGTCCGTTGTCCGCCGCATACGGCTGAGCGTGCAGATCAATCTCGAGCTGCTCACGTATGTTTCGAAGCATCCGTTGAGATCGCGACTTTGTTGTAGAGGCCAGAGCGGTACGCGCCTTTCTTGCGGCCGCATCGGCGAGCGTCACGCCGTCGAAAAGAGACGATTCGAATTGCAATTGGAGAGGCGGCCTCAAGGAACGAGGATTACAACGCCGACGAGCTAAGCCTCAGTTCTGCGGTTTACGTATCCGGCCGGGATTTTGGGGCGGGTAGATCATTAGGTAGACGTACGCGGACGCGACCTCGTCGTCGCTCAGATAGTCGAAGACTGGCATTCGGCCCCGGTAGGGCAAATTCAGGACGCCCATCACTACGGGAGCGCCATGTCGCGCTTTTTCGATGACTTCGCGGATCGATTTTTCGGTGGTGAAACCGCCGATCGGGGGAATGGCCCCCTGCAGGAGCTCCTCCGGATCGGGCCAGCGCCCTGTCGCGTCGTGGCAGATGTGGCAGGTGCCCTTCACCAGAAGCTCGCCAACGCGAGTGACCGGCTCCGTCACCGTCGATTGCTTGGCCGTTCCAGGAATGCCCGCGAGTGCGTTCAGGTAGCTGACCAAACTAGCAATCTCACGATTCGTGAGATAACCGAACGATGGCATTTTCTGCCCGCCGTTTTTCAGACGGTCCAGCAGATCCTTTGTCGAGCCGGCCGCGAGCTCGCGCGCGAAGGCGCCGCTGATGGGTCGCCCCTTCTCTTTCATTCGCTGCTCCATCAGAGCCGCGGATGTGGCTTGCACCGGGCCGATGATCGCATTGATCTCGGGCGGAGCTCCCTTGCCGTCCGCCTTGTGGCATGGTTGGCAGTTGAGGCGGTAGAGGTCCGCGCCCTGCAACGTTACGGCGCCCGTGATTCCCTCCGAAGAGTACATGGGGATTGCGGGCGGGAACCCAGCATTCGGCGAGGGCCCCCAGACCCCGGTGCGACCCATATCTGAGCTCTCGATCGCAAGGCCGAGGCGATGGAAATTGCTGGGGCCCTCCACTTTTGACACGAGAAGCGGTTCGGGCAGCGAGATCACGTGGGCGTGCGCCCGCCTCTGCGATGCCAGCAACCCGGTGGCCATCAACCCGGCCAGCAATGCGGCCGGGAGAGCGACGATGAACGATGTCAGCGGACGCATCGCACCCCTTCAGAGTTCCCCGCCGATCCGAGCGCACCCCTGATCACCAACTCGCGAGACTCTCTGGCGCGCGATGACGCGGGATGAGCGGATCTCATGGGTGCAGCGGGCGTCAGTCCTCGCTACTTGGAAATTGCGAAGTTCAATTCGGTCGCGGCTTTCACTTCGACACTCTTCTGCATTGCTTTTAACGTTGGGTGCCAGACCTTGACCGTGTAGGTGCCATCAGGGACATCCTTGATTTGATAGGAACCATCGGCCGCGGTGACCGCGAAGTACGGCGTCGGTACGGCTGCGACAAATCCCTCCATCTCTCCGTGCACCTTGCACAGAAGCGCTGCAAAACACTCCTTCTTGAATGTGAAGCTCTTCGTTTGTCCCTGCGGCCAGGTGCCCAGGTTGAAGCGATCGGCGCACGAATCAGGAGTGAAGACGTTGTGGAGTACAGCGTCGGAGTTGAGAAAGTCGACCGTCGTGCCGATGACCACCGGCAGAACGCGCGGAACGAACTGCATCTTTGACTGATCGATGCGGGCATGCGCCGTGGGGGGCGCGAACGTCTTGCCGGGAACTTTTGAGATAAAGACGACGGCGTCGGCGGACGTGCGGAGTCCTTTCGTGGCCACTTTGCCGTGAATCTCACCAGCGACCATCGCCGACGACACCATCAACGGTAAGAAAGCAAACAAGACACTTTTCATGAGAATCTCCTTTGAATCCCACTCGTCAGAAAGCGAAGCGAAGAATCGCGTCCAGCGAGTAATTCTTTGATGCGCGAAGATCACGACGGTATTCGAGCGTCGTCTTCACATTCGCGTAGGCGAAGAAATTCAGGCCGGCGTTCAACGTCCGGAGGGATCGCACTCCGGCAGAACTGGGAGGAGACGCGCTCTCGTACCGCAGCGATGCCTGGAGCGGCGGAAGAATCACGTAGTCCGAT
>JBBRMQ010000012.1:0-34756 GCA_038230775.1 Thermoanaerobaculia bacterium | reverse complement strand
TCGACGATCTCGATCTGCAGGCGGCCGGCTTTCCGCACACCGTGCGGCCGGTGATCGAAGTCTGCGGAGAACCCTGGAGTCGCGTCGGGATACCACGGCCAGCGCCCCGCGACATCGGCTCGCGGCACGCGCGCGAGGCGCATCGTCACGTTGCCGGGATCAAAGCGCGCGATGACGTCGCGGACGCTGTACGGTGAGAGTGCCCATCCCGCGATGCGAAACGGCGTGCCTTTCTCCGCCCCGTGAACGTCGAGCCGTCCAAACGTGATGTTGTTGTACGTCGCTTTGCCCTCGAGGAGGCGCGCGAGATTCTGGCTGGGAGTGAAGCCCGCGGCGTCCGGCACCGCGGGCGCCCGAAGCGACTGCCACGATGCGGCGTTGCGCGGCATCGCGAAGACCCAGTCTCCATCGGCTCCGTGATCGAAGCGGCGAAGGAAGGCGAGGCGCCCGCTCAGAAGCTCGCGATGGATCCAGTCGAAGTATTTCGGCGTCTGCTCCGCCAGGAGCTCGCCATGCAAAACGACGATCGCGCACTGGTTGCGCAACAGCACGTCGGTGAATTCGTCGGGGAGCGACGGTTCTGTCGACAGATCGTGCAGCTTGAGAAAGACCGGCGGCTCGAAGCCGGAGGTCCCGTTCATGACCAGCTTGTGGTGCGTGGTGGCCCACAACATGTAGTAGTACTGGGCACTCTCCGCGTCGATCGGGAGCTCGATCAATGGCCCGGGCAACGCCGTATCTCGAATCCATTGCGTGACCGGCGGGATCGTCGGAATGGCGTAATCCCACACGATGGCCGTACGAACGTCGTTCAGCGCGAGAAGGACGAGCGCGAGATGCACGAGCGATCGGGCGCGCGGCGGAACCATCGCGGCGATCGCCATGACGCCGTATGCCGCCGCGAGCGACAGCCCGACATAGGCGATGGCCGCCCATCGCGCCACCGCGCGCACGCTGCGGAAGATGCTCACCTTCTCGAACAGGAACGTGTGAAAAAAGCCGTTGAGACCGAATGAGCCCAGGACGCCGATGACGATGCAGAGGAGCGCGATCCACATCGGCAGCGGAAGACGGCTGTCCCGGATGCGATCGCCCAGACGCTCATCGGGAAAGCGCGCGAACCGCGACGGGATTCGCACCGAGAGCCTGATGATCGCGATGAGGACGAGATACATCATCGGCTTCGACGCCGTCGTCAGCCAGATGATGTGGCCGCCCGGCAAGTGCAGACCGAAACGGTCCGTCACCGCGCCGATGTAGGCGAAGACGACCATGAGTACCGCGAGCGCGTCGAGCGTGTGCAGCAGCGCGCGCGGCGGCGAGCCGCGGACTCTCCCCTCCGCCGGCATGCTTTGCTCACGCGGAAGAGGCAGCAGCAGCGCCGCGATGGTGAGCAGGACGGCGACGAGGCCAGGAAACAGATGCCGCTCCGAATGGTTGAATTTCGAAGCCGGCACGCTACCGTACACCGCGCTCCGATCGCTTGCCACCAGCCAGTCCATCACGTTCGCCGACAACTCCATCACTTCGTCGGGATTCCGCTTCATCCGGTACAACTGCGATACGACGCGATACGGACGGAGGATCGGATAAAGAACGACGACCGCCGCGAACGTCGCGATGCCCAGCCGCATCCAGAAGGTTCGATCACGCCGCTCGGCCAGCGCCAGCAGAACGAGGCTGGCTCCGTAAGCAAAGAAGCCGAACAGGAGCCAGTGCACGTTGGTCGCGCCGTTCATCACCAGCGCGCCGCACAGAAGAGCAGCGCGCGCGACCGACGGCCGTTCGCGATAGTGCAGCAGCGCCGCGAAGATCAGCGGAAGCCATCCACCCCAGGCGATCTGCACGTGCGACAGGTGATCGAAGCGGAATGGCACGAACGCGTACAGGACGCCGGCCACCACTCCCGCGAACGCGGAAGACGTTGTCTTGCGACCGAGCACGAAGGCGCCGTACCCCGAGAAGGCGAAGCCGAGGAGCATCGCAAGGTTGTAGGTGGTGAGGGCGGATGCACCGGCGAGATACGACGGCAGCATGAGGACCGCCACGCCAAGCATGTTCTCGCTGTACGCCAGCGGATACTTTCCCGGATAGAAAACGTTCGCCTGGAAGATGCTGGCGCCGCGATGCGTCATCGCGTAGCAGTCCCAGTCGACGATCCACGCGTTCAGCAGCGGATCGCCGGTGTCCGAAACGATCGTGGAGAGCTGCCGGACCATCGGCCACGTCAGCGCCGCGGCGATCGCCAGAAAGAAGGAAAAGAAAAGGACCTCGCGTCCGATACGGACAGCGGAGAGCCGGGATCGGATAGCGGGCACCATCGACAACTCGCGGCACCATTCTCGCAGAAACGGCTGAGGTTATGGCGGCCAAAGGTGTGCGCCGAAGATGGGTTCTCGATCTTCACGGAATCCGTCGTGAAGGCACCAAGGAGAGCGGATTCGCATACCAGAATCCCGGCGGCGGCGCCGTGCGCGATGAGAAGACTCTGGCGCGACTCCGGCGCCTGCGCATCCCGCCCGCGTGGCGCGACGTGCGCATCGCGCGCGGCGAAGCCTCACCGCTGCAGGCAGTCGGCGTCGACAAGAAAGGCCGCACCCAGTACATCTACCATCCGAAGTTCCGTGCACAACGCGAGGAAGAGAAGTTCCGCCGCGTGGTCGAGTTCGGAGAATCGCTGCCCGCTCTCCGGCGCAGGGTGAATGCGGACCTCAAACGGCCTGACCTCGATCGCGACCGTGTCCTCGCCGCGATCGTACGTCTCATCGATCAGGGATTCTTTCGCGTGGGCAACGACAAGAGCGCGGCATCGGAGTCGACCTACGGACTGACGACGATTCGCGGAAAGCACGTGGACATCGAAGGCGCAGTCCTCTCCTTCGACTACATCGGCAAGTGGAAGAAGGCGCAGAGTCGAGCGATCGAGGACGCTGAAGTGGCGGCGATCGTCCAGGATCTCAAGAAACTCAAGCAGAAAGAGCTTTTCGCCTTCGTCGATGACTCGAAGATCCGCGACGTCAAGGACCGGCACGTCAACGACTACATCCAGTCCATCATCAGCGAGAAGTTCACGGCGAAGGATTTTCGCACCTGGGCCGGAACGCTTCTGTGCTCCATCGCGCTGGCCATGCAGGGTCAGGCGCCGAGCAAGACCGAGCGCAAGCGCAACATGAAACGCGCGATCGAAGCAACGGCACAGCAGTTGGGCAACACTCCCGCCGTCTGCCGCTCGTCCTACATCTGTCCCCGCGTTCTCGACGAGTACCTGGAAGGCAGGCCGTTCGAGATGCTGCGCAAATCGCGACGCGGCAAACCCGTCGTTCGCGTCGGCCTGTCGATGGAGGAGCGATCGTTGCTCAAGTTCCTGCGGGAGACGATCGCGAATCGCCGGGGGCATCCGCGCGCAGCTTGAGGTCCGCGCTCCAGGGGGGCGGCTTGGGTTGCTTGGAGAGGGGAAACGAGGAATGTTGAATGTTAAATGTTAAGTGTTGAATGTTGAATGAAAAGCAGAAGCCACCATTGAACATTCAACATTCAACATTCAACATTCCTCGTTTCCCTTTCCAAGTAACCATCCGCGGCGGCCTCGCAGGCCGCGATCGGCGGGCTGAGAGCCCGCCGTCCCAGACGCTAAAACGTCTCCCCGATCCAGAACTCCGTCCGATTCTTCCCATACGACTGCTTGAGGTCCGTGCGCTTGGCGAAGTCCCAGTGCAGTTCGAGTCCGAGGAAGTTGAAGGACAGGCCGTAGCCGACGGAGGCAACGCCGTTGATCAGGCGGCCATGATCCATGAAGCGGTACGGCTGCCCCTCGAACTTCGCGCCGCCGATGTCGAAGAAGAAGTCGCCGCGCACACCGTCGAGGCGGATGAACGGCGTCTGCAGAACGTCGATGAGAGGGAACCGGAATTCGAGGTTGGCGAAGCCGGCCTGGCTGCCGACGATCGACTGAAACTCGTATCCGCGGACGGTGTTCAGGCCGCCGAAGTAATAGAAGTTCGGGCGCGTACCGCTCGAATGCGCGAGGAAGAGCCGCGCCGCGAGCAGCGTGCGCGACGAGATCTGCAGATACTGGCGCGCGTCGATGGAGACGTCTTTCGACAGCGTGCCGCCGCCGTGAACGTTGGGAGCATAGGCGCCCCCGATATCGTACCGATGTCCGGAAAGCGGGCCGAACTCCCGGAAGATCGTCGTGTCGCCGCTGAAGGTCGCGCTGGCGATCGGGAAGTTGTCGCGGTAATTGAAGAGCGCGTACGTTCCGTCCCGCTGGACGATCGGGTAGTTGACGTCACGGGCCTGATAGCCGACTCCGGCATCGAGCCTGTGATACCGATCGAACGGATGGCTGAGGAGAGCGAACGCGCCGGTCTCTCGATAGAGCTGACGCCGATCGAAATTGTCTCCCGCCGCGTTGAGCGTGGTGAAAAACGAGCGGTTGTCGAAGACGCGGAATCCCCAGTTGGTTCTCCGCCGCATGTCGAAGTAGAGAAAATCGAAGTTCGAAAACGAAGAGACCGAATCCAGCGACGCGATGAAACGCCTGTCGCCGAGCATGTCGCTCATGTAAATCGTCGAGCGCGACACGAAGAGCTGGTCGGAGGTCACGCCGGCATTGACCGAGACGTCTTCCACGAAGAGCTTGAAGCCGCCCGCCTTCTCGATTTTGTCCTCGTCCACCGCCACCTCCACCGGCGGCTGGAACGCCAGCCGCGCCTCGGCGATGAGCGGCGCGGACGGCAGCGTGGTCTTCTCGGCGGCGTGCAGCGGCTTGTCGGTGGGCGTCGAGAAGAGGCGCCAATGCAACTTGTAGTACGACGCGAACACCATCCGTTCGCGATTGTTCTGTCCGATGAAGACGACCGGCGTGAAGCAGCCGCCGACGACGTCGGTGAACTGCAGAAGATCGCCCGTCTCCAGGTTGAGCGAGTAGATGTTGTAGGAGGCAAAGTTGGTCGGATCCGCCGGAGGCGTGTCGCCTGCGCGCTTGGCCCTGTTCTCCGCCTGCTCCAGAATTTGCGAGGCTTTCTCGATGTCGCGGCCGGTCTGCTTGTCGGACGCGAAGAAGAGACGCTTCCCGTCCGGCGAGAACCACGAGTCGATGTCGTTCCACTTGCCCTGCGTGAGCTGATAGCGCTCTGCGGGCGCGGCGAGATTCAGTTTGATGAGCTTCGCGTATCCGTCGATGACCGACGAGTAAATGAGCCACTTTCCATCGGGAGAGAACACCGGCGAGCCGTCGAAGAAGCGATCGTTCGTCACGTTGGTGACGCGGCCGGAATCCATATCGTAGATGAAGATGTCCGGCTGCGGACCCATGAACGCCGCGAACGCGATCTTCTTGCCGTCCGGTGAGTAGACCGGGCTGAGCTCCTGTTCCTGAGGCACTGCCACCGATCTCTCGATCCTTCCCGACAGCGCGTTGATGAGCATGAGATTGCGTCCGCGCTCCTTCTTCACGAAGAGCGCGATCTGATCGCCGTTCGGCGAGAACGCGAGGTCGCGTCCCATCACCGGCCCGGTCGTCAGCATCTGCACGATCGGATACTCGTACTTGCTCGTGTGGCCGCTCGTCAGGTTGCGCAAGAGCTTGCGCTCGGGAATGTTGAACAGGACGACATCGGCGTCTTCCTTGTACGTCGCGTACGACGCCAGGAGGTCGCCCGACGGCGACGGAACCGGCGAGATCTCTTGACTCTCGATGTCCGTCCCGATCCGGAACGGCTCTCCGTACTCCTGCGGCTCCCCTTTTGCGATCAGCGCGGGCAGATACTGCTTTCTGAGCCAGGTCCTGAAGCGGCTGTCGAACTCCTCGGGCGTAACGTCGAAGGCGCGCTTGAGGGCCTTGTCCACCGAGTTGCCCAACGTGTTGCGGTACTCGTAGATGAAGTCGCGCAGGCCATCCCATCCGTACTTCTGCTGGATGTAGGCAAACACCGCGTGGCCGAAGCGATAGGCGAAGTAGCCGCCTCCTTGCGCGTGCGAGATCCTGGGGACGAAATCGTTGACGACGGCGTCGCGCAGGACCATGCGGTCCTTGCTGTCCTCGTCGTTGCCCATGAACGACGCCAGTCCTTCCATGAACCACGTCGGCGGATTGGCGGTGATCGTCTTGCCGAGCTTTCCCTGAAACAGGAGCTCGTATTCGAAGACGTGCGTCAGCTCGTGCTGCACGAGTTGCAGGAGCTTCTCATCGGTCGTATCGATCGGCAGAACCATCCGGTTTTTTGCGGGCTCGGCGAACGCGCCGACGCCTTCCGGAATGAAGTTGAGATCGACGTTGGTCTGCTCGAACGACGAATGCGTGTGGTAGTAGATGAGCGGGATCTTCTTCGGGATCTGGAAATTGAACTTGCGCGAGAGGTCGTCATACGCGCTCTCCGCCACGTCCACCACCTTTTGCAGCGCCGACTTCTCCTCGTCGTAGAAATAGATGTCGAAGTGCGTCGAGTGGTAGATGTTCCAGTGGAACTTGTCGTAGACGATCTTGTTCTGACCGAACGGGTACGCCGGGACGGCGAGCGCGGAAACGATGAGCAGCAGTGTTAAAACACGCTTCACGAATCCTCCATGAGGCGAGTCGCGGGTCGCAGGTCGCAGGTCGGCTTTTCCGACCAGCGACCCGCGACCTGCTACCCGCGCTATTCAGTAAACACGTACCGCGTCGCGGACGTCTCCTGCGGAACGAAGATGCCGACGAGTTGAGTCTCGAGCGATCGCAGGTTCTCGAACAGGCCGAGGATTTCGTCGTAGTTGCGTTGGTCGAATTCCTTGAAGTCGCGGAAGTTGTCTTCCAGGACCTTCTCGCCGGTGTCCGCATTGAACACCGCGATGTCGATGTCGAACACGAAGCCGGTGGTCTCCACCAGCACCTGGCGGTAATACGTCCGCCCATCCTGCGGGCTCACATACTCCTCGGTTCGATAGCCCGACTTGTCGTTGATGTCGAAGTCCACGACGCCGGAGACGATGAAGTCCGCCCCGGTCTTGGCGCCGAGGCTCTTCCAGAAGTCGCGGTTCGACTCGAGCGACTTCATGTCGTTGCCCGGCAAACGCGTCTGCGGCGTGTCGATCAGTTTCAGCTTCGTGCTCTTCGACAGTTGCTTCCGCAGATAGCGGGCAAACTCTGACTGCACGTCGACCTTCGACGCGCGATCGTTCTTTTTCTCGCCGTTGTTGGCGATGACGAACGGCGCAATCGCCAGCTTCTCGTCGCCAGAGATCTGCAGCTTCGGCTTCAGCGGCAGCTTGAGTTTCACCTCGGTCACGCCCGCCGAAACGGCGAACGGAAACAGCACGAGCGCGACCGCCGCGATCTTCTTCATCGAGAGCCTCCCGGAGGCGTGGGAACGGGTGGTGGTTTTGTCGGATCGCCCGTTCCGACGACGGGGGGCTGCCCGGTCTGAGCTCCAGACACGGGGATGGCGGGCGGGCCCGGCGGCTCCGCCGGCGAAGTCGTCGACGCCGTCGCCGGCCTCGCATCCTTCGACTGCCGCTTCTTGTTGCGAGACAGGAACTCGACGTAGCGGCTGTAGTTTTTCTGAATGTACTGATTGGACCGGTCGAGGCGCAGCGCCTCGAGGTATTCCTTGCGTGCGCCGTCGGAATCGCCGTTCGCTTCGTACGCGACGGCGAGGTTGTTGTGCGCCATCGCATCGGAAGGATTGATCTCCACCGCGCGCTTGAATCGGAACATCGCCTCGCGCCAGAGATTGATGCGCGCCATCTCGACACCGAAGTTGTCCTGGGTTGAGGGACGAGTCAGATCGTGGCGGGAGCCGCAGGCTGCGAACACACTGGCGGCGATCAAAACCAGAAAGAGTCGAATTGAGGGGACGCGGACTTGGCCGGTCAAGCGCGTCGGATTATAATTTCACGCCGGTACCCACACAACCGCTCCCTCCTTCTGCACCCAAAACAAACATGAACGATTCTGCCCGTGAGGTGTGCCTTGCGTACGCCCGGCTGCCCTTCGTGACGCCGGTGCGGATACGGTTATTGCTCGAATACTTTCCCGATCTGCGAGAGGTGGCGAAGGCGCCGGCGCGCCTTCTGGAAGGTCTACTGTCGGTAGGTTCTGAAGAGGCGGCGATGCTGAAATCACCGCCGGCCGCGGATGAAACGCCGGCCATCACTCTCGCCGATGAGGACTACCCGGCCCTTCTCCGGGAGATCATCGACCCGCCGCTCGCGCTCTTCTACCGCGGCGATCTCACACTTCTGACCCGGCCCCTGGTCGCCGTCGTGGGGTCGCGGCGCGCTTCGCCGTACGGCGTCAACGCGTCGCGCGAGCTCGCGCGGCAGCTGGCAACGGAGGGGATCTCCATCGTCTCGGGCCTGGCCCGAGGAATCGACGCGGCCGCGCACCAGTCCGCGCTCTCGGCCGGCGGCGGCACCATCGCGGTTCTGGGCACCGGCATCGACGTCATCTACCCGCGTTCGCACCGCACGCTCACGAACGACATCGCGGAGAAGGGCCTGATCCTCACAGAGTTCCCGCCGGGCACACCGCCGCTCGCACCGAACTTTCCGGTGCGCAACCGCGTGATCTCGGGCCTCAGCCACGGTGTCGTCATCGTCGAGGCCACGAGCCGCAGCGGGTCGCTGATCACCGCGCGAACGGCAGCGGAACAAGGTCGAGAGGTCTTCGCTGTTCCCGGATCGATCTTCGCTGCCGGAACCGAGGGGACACATCGGCTCATTCAGTACGGAGCGAAGCTCGTCCACGACGTCAACGACATCCTCGAGGAGTTACCCGGCGGACTGCTGGCGCGGAGGGAATCGGTCGTGATGCCGGACTCCCCATTGCGCGAGGTCCTGGCTGCCTTTACCCGGGAAGAAGCGACACATATCGATGCCGCCGCGGAGAAGCTCGGGCAGAGCGTCGCCTCGCTTTCCGAAGCCGTTTTGCAACTCGAACTGGGAGGTTGGCTGCGCGCATTGCCCGGCGCGAGATATGTGCGCGACCGGTGAGGTGTGGGGGAAGCTCTGCACAAGTGGAGTGCCTCGCGTGCGTGGCGGGTGAGGAGCGACGGCGAGGCGCCCTGAAACCTTGTCATCCCGAGCGTAGCGAGGGACCGGTGTGGGTTGGGTGGTTCGCCGAGCCGCCCGCCCACACCGGTCCCTCGCTACGCTCGGGATGACAGATAAGGGCGCTCGTCCTCACCGCGACGTTCGCGGCGGCTCCATTACGTTCGCGAAGAGACGCACAGCAGGACAAACCCCTAACTCGGGTTGAGCGACGTCGTTTTGCCGTCGCGCATTTTCTTCACCTTCACGGCGATGAGCGCCAGAGGCACGCCGAACTGGATCACCCTGCGTAGCGGCTTGGGCAAGCCGAAGCCGGCCAGGAAGCCGAGGACAACGCCGCCGATCGCGAGCTGCGGCGCGTTTTCCTGCGCCACGGCCTTGAGGTCGAATTGATGACGGATCTTTCGATCCAGCTCGTCGATGTGGATCCCGACGTTGTCGCGCGCCCGTTCGATCTCGCGCTCGATGTCGGTCTTTTCCGCTTCCATCAGTTGCTCCTCACGCGGGCAATGTCCGCTTTGATCGCCGAGATGTCGTTCTTGACCTGCTCGATGGAGCGGTTCGGAACGAAACTGACCGCCGCGAACTTCTTCTTCCCCATCATCGCCAGAACGCCTGCCGCGACGAAGAGCACGAACGTCACGATCAGGGTCGAGAGCCAGGCTGGAACGCCGAGCGCGACGAGACCGAGCACGATGGTGACGAACAGGAACGCGAGGCCGAACAGCGCCAGGAACACCGCGCCGGCGAACATCCCGACACCGCCGCCGAGCTTCGCGACCGTATCCTTGACCTCGAGCTTGAGCAGCGCGATCTCGCTCCGGAAGAGCGTCTGGATATCGCCCACCAGTTCCTTGACGATCGTGCCCAGGGTTCGATCCGTGTCCGTCATGGTTGCCATTGAGAACTTCCCCCGAGCAAAATGCGGTCCATGAAGAAACGTGGGTCGCAGGTCGCAGGTCGCAGGTTAGGAGGGCCGACCTCCGACCCGCGGCCTGCGGCCCCCCAAATCGTGGAGCTGGCGAAAGACTTCCGATTTGAAGCTGCGCATTATCTGCCCAACGTGCCCGAGGGACACAAATGCCGTCGGATGCACGGGCACTCGTTTCGCGGCGAGGTCGTGGTTCGCGGGCCGATCGATCCGCATACCGGCTGGCTCATCGACTTTGCGGATCTGAAGCGCTTCGTCGATCCCCTGGTCACCCGCCTGGATCACTACCTTCTCAACGAGATTGACGGCCTCGAGAACCCGACGTCGGAACGCGTCGCGATCTGGCTCTGGGAACGGCTGGCGCCGTCGCTTGCACAGCTTTACTGCGTGACCGTCGAGGAAACATGCTCGTCGCGCTGCCGCTATTTCGGGCCTAACGCCGCGCGACCGTAGCGCGCGAGCGCACGTCAACGATCTTCAGCTTCATGACGCGATCTTCCTCGCGCGCCAGCGATGGCAGCGAGATTACGCAGGCACCCTCTTCCGGAACGCCGTTCAACGAAGCGTTGCGCGTCATGATGAAGTCGCCGGCGAGAGCGACCTGCGTCACTCCCGGCGGCAGCCAGATTTTCACGGTCGGATTCTCGAGTGGCTCCGATCCTTTGTTCGTCATGCGAATACTGAAAAGCCGCGGATTGGCGAGGCGGTCCACGCTGAAGGAGAAGTGATACTCGCGGGCGCGACGGCGCGCGACCGGAGTCAGCGTGCTCGCCACCGCCGAAGAGCCGATCGCACCGTCCGAGACGGGCTGTCCCGAGACCCATCGAAATGCGGTGCGCAGCAGGAGCATCAACTGCGGGTCTTCCTTCTGCGCCAGCGCCTCTGGATCGAGGCCGAACCACACCGTGCGCGCGCTGTCGCTCTCCATGTGCATGACGACGGCGCGCGCGCTCGTCTTCCACCGCGCGTCGACCACCATGTGCGGTGACTCTTTGAGCAGTGCGAGTCTTACCGGGCGCGTTTGGACCTCGTAGCCGGGATTGAGCCGCGCCAGCAGCGGCGACACGGCTTCCGAGAACTTCATCGCGCTGTCGGACTGGCCGACATCGGCCGACATGCTGAGCTTCCCGATCGGGGTGGAGGGCGGCACGCCGACGAACACCACCGCGCCGCCGCGTCGGACGAATTTCTCCAGCAACGCGCCGAGGCGCGGCTGAATCACAGGCACTTCGCAGAAGACGACTACACCCTCGATGGGATCGAATTTCTCCAGCGGCACCAGCGTCGCCGAGAGCTCGGCCTTCGTCAGCAGCTTGACCCATGACGCGGCGAGCTTCGAGTTGGCGTCCGCCGTAACGACCGTAACCTTTGGCAGCGTCTCCGGCACGATGACCAGCGACTGCTTGCTGAGGAACGACCAGATCGCCAGCGCGCCGATGAGAAAGACGATCGACATCACCACCCCGTAGATCGCGAGGTGTTTCCAGTGAACCTTTGCTTCGCTACGACGCGCCATGGAGTGGGCAGGTCGCGGGGCGGAGGTCGGAAAATCCTACCCCGCGACCTGCGACCCGCGACCCGCCGGTTATTTCGGTTTGTACTCGTTGAAGAACACTTTCATCTCGCCCTCTTCACGAAGCTCCGCGGCGGTCTTGGGGCGGCGGGCCTCACGCACCTTGTACGCAAAGTACGAGGCGACGGCGAGGATCAGCGTCACGACGATGGAGACGAAGATGACGGTAGCGAGAATATTGACCCAATCGAATCTCATTTTATAAGACCCTTTACAATGCTTAAATTAGATGCGTCCTTTGCGTGCCAATTTGCCCCACGACATGTCGAGTCCGACGAGCTCCTCGAGCGTCGCAAAAACCTTCGTCACGTCGATGATGATCACGTAGAAGATCCGGTAGAACACCGAGTAGATGGCCAGAGTCAGATCCTCGCGCTCCATGAGAATGGCGTGCACGGCAATGAGCACGTCGAGAACCGTCAGCAGCAGCCACCACAACACGAGCAGCTTCGTCATGCCGTAGATGAGCGCGATCCACACGAAGAAAAGACTGGACAGAATGTTCATGGCGGGCCACGCCAGACCTTCGAAGATCATGTACCAGAGCGAGATCGGCGTCGTGATCGAGCCGCTCCGGCGCGTGAGCAGGTGCTTCTGCTTGCGCAGCGCCTGCAGGATGCCGCGGCACCATCGATAACGCTGCTTGATGATGTCCAGGAGCTCCTCGGGCGCCTCGGTATAGGCGATGGCTTTCGGCTCGTAGTCGATCTTCCAGCCGTCCGCGAGGATCTTCACCGTCATGTCGAAGTCTTCGGCGAATGTGTCGCTGTCGTAGCCGCCGGTTCTCTCGATGGCGGTGCGCCGGAAGATTCCCATCGGTCCCGGAATGACATTGACGGTGCGCCAGAACGCCTGCGCGTTGCGGACGATGTTGAGACCCTCGATGTACTCCAGCGCCTGAAGCTTGGTCCAGATGTTGTGGCGGTTGATGACTTTGACGTTGCCCGCGACGGCGCCGACATCCGGGTCGCGGAAATGCGAGACCGCGTACCGCAGCGCTTCCGGCGTGACGCGCGAGTCGCTGTCCATGCAGACGACGATGGGCGCCTTCGAGCGGCGGATCCCGTAGTTGAGCGTGTCGGCCTTGCCGCTGTTCTCCTTGCGGAACGCCGAGACGCGCACGCCGAAGTGATTCCCTTCGAACTTCTTCATCATCTCGTACGTGCCGTCGGTGGATCCGTCGTCGACGGCGATGATTTCGTAGTACGGATATCGAAGCTCGAGCAGTGAGGACAGCGACGAGTCAATCACCTCGGCCTCGTTGAAGGCCGGCACGATGATGGAGACGAAGGGATAGCTCTCGGGGAAGTCTTCCTGGGAAAGCTCGCGCTGATGGAGGTAGCTGAACCAGATCAGGATGAAGTGCCGCAGGATCAGGAGCAGCAGGAAGCTCGCGAGCGTGATGACGAGCGCGGTGATGAAGATGGGCCCGAGCTGCGCCGGATACCTGAATAGGAAGAACGTGACGAGAAGGACCGCCACGATGATGAGAATCGAGATGACGAGCTGTGTGACCGGACGAAGAGGCTTCTTACCGACTGCCTTCGGCTCCGGGTTCTGGGGAATCGTCGGGTCGGTCATTTAGTGTGTCTCCGGCGGGATGACGGTGGAGCTCAACGTCTGGTTGTCGAAGTAGTAGGGATTCTGTGCGGTGCGATCGCCGCGTGCGTAGAGCTGTCTGAGCTGGATGCCAACGAACCAGTTGCGCTGCCAGTAGTTCGTGAAGTCGCTGCCGGCGCCGCCCAGCACCGAGCCGAAGCGCCCGCTGCGTCCGTAGTTGTACGCGCCGATCACGTTGAAGGCATCGGAGACGGGCACGGTCACCGAGCCGCCCCACGCGCGAATGTCCGATGAGTGGCCGGTCTCGTGCGCCTTGCCGAGCTTGTATTCGGCGTTCCATGAGAAACGGCTCAGGTTCTGGCCGATCTCGATCACACCGGCGATCGAGTTGTACTGCGTGGGTGACCAGTAGCGCGGCGAGCGGAAGTCATAGCTCAGCCACCGTCCATCGGCTTTCAGCGCGACGAAGGGACTGTGGAACAACTCGAAGGATGCGATGCCGTGCAGCGCCTCGCGCTTGTTGCTGTCGGAGACCGAGCCATACGACGCGTCGGCCAGCCAGGAGAAGTGTCCACCGGTGCGGTAGTCATAGTGTCCGCGGAAATCGTTGATCGTCAGCGGACTTCCGCCGAGCGATCCCTTGGATGAGGTCTCGTTTCCCAGGGCGGTGAAGTCGAAGACGTCGTAAACGAGGTCATAGTGATTGAAGTCCAGTGCCGCGCGGCTCTGGATCGACGGACGGAACGTCGCGCCGACTCCGAAGAACGGCCGCGTCCCCAATCCGCGATCGTAGAAGTTCGTACCGATGCGGCCGCGAAGCGTCGTGCGATCGCTGAAGCGATAGGCGGCGCCGCCGGTGATCGTGTTCGCGGTGACGTTCTGGCCACGGTGCTCGAATTCGTCGCGACCGAGGCCGAGGTCGAAGGCGGTGCGGGAGGTGGTCCACTTCTCGCCGTCGAGCGTGATGCGGCGCAGCGTGAAGTCGCTGGAGTCAGTCGCGTAGGAGTAGCGCGCGTCGAGCGTGGACGCCGGACGGCGATGGCGCAGCAGATCGAGCTCGTCACGCGCCGGGTTGTAGCCAGGGTCGAGCGCAATCGCGCGACTCTGTTCCGTCAGCGCGGTGTCGTTCCATCCGTACCATCGGTAGATCTGTCCGATGTTGTAATACGCCTTAGGGGAAACGTCGGAGTAAAGGCGTTGCTGACGCGCGTCATCCAGATTGGTCACCGACCGGAACACATTGATGGCCGGAACGTACTGCTGGTCATAAGAAAGGATCGACGCGTACTCATAGCGCAGGTCGGCGCGGTCCGGCTTCTGCTCGAGCAGCGTCTGATACTGCCGTTCCGACTCGCGATAACGGCGGTCCCAGCTCAGCACCCGCGCGTATTGAATGCGCGCTTCATAGTCATCGGGGTGCAGAGCGAGGTAGCGATCGTAAAGTGGGAGCGAGTGGTCGTACGCGCCCAGGCCGTTGTACGTCCTGGCCAGCGAGAGAATCTCGTCGCCGTTCTGGGATGCGGACGCCATGGACGCCTGACTGTCGAGCGCCTTGCGTCTCTCTTCGAGATTCGCAATCTCCTGCTGGCGGCGCTGCTTCGCAGTCTGTTCGAGCTCATCGAGCCCGGCCACCTTCGAGGGTGCGTGCTCGCGGATGAACTGCGTGGTCTTCAACGCTTCGCTGTAGCGACCGGCATCGACCAGAAGGCGCGCCTGCTCCAGCCGCACGGCGAGATTGAAGGGCACGAGGTCTGCGAGACGGTTCATCCGCTCGAGAGCGATGTCGGGGGAGCTCTTGAGCGAAGTCGCGAGCTGCTTCGCATCCGAGGCATTCGGATTCGCCGCGGCGTAATTGTTGATGAACCTCAGGGCCCCTTCGTGATTGCCGCTCCATGCCATGGCATTCGCGAGAGCCACGGCACTGGCCTCACTATGCGAGCTGTCGTACGTCTTCTGCAGCGTGGTGACGGCGGCGCTGGACGCTCCCATCCAGGAGAGTACGCGACCGTACTCGAGCTCCACGTCAGCGGTGCGTTGCTCCGTGAGCAGATCCGAATACGAGCGCTCGGCCTCATCGAGACGACTGGACCACGCGAGAGCCCGCGCATGCCGCAGGCGTGTTTCGCGCGTCTGCATCGACGCCGGCAATTTCGCGTACAGATCCGCGGCCGAGCTGTAGCTGCCCGCCTCGAAGTACGCGTCGGCCAGAGCGAGGCGATCCTGATCCGTCGCCCCGCTGGTCTTCGCGCGCGCCTCGGCGGTTGCCACTTTCGCGTCCGAGATGGCGCGCATTTTCTGCGAGGCCTGGTTCTTCACTGCAAGTGCGTCGGCGTCGTTCGGATAGCTCTTGAGCATTGAATCGGCGAGCTTCGACGCCTCATAGAAGCGGCCGACCTGGACGTACAGACGCGCCAGGTCGAGCTGTTGATCGCGCGTTGCACTTCCGGCATTGACAGATTGCTCGAGCGTGGCAACCCGGTCCAGAACATTGTCCTGCGCGAACGCGGTGGCGGTGCTGGCAAGCGCGAGCGAGATGATAAGAAGCAGTTGGCGCGTTCTCATTGCGATCTTCCCCGTGATTTTTTGTCTTGTAAAAACTGCTGAACTGCCCTGCCGCGGGGCGACTTCTGCAATGGCGATTCCACTTTTCGGGAACGCATTCGCCAATGACGATTCAATTGCGTGGCGGTGCTGTCGAGGTCGTGGCCGACGTCGGTGAACTGGCCGGCGCTGATGGTGCGGTCGTCGTCGTGGTCGTTACCGTAGTGGTCGTCGTGACCTTCGTCGTAGTCGTTTCCGTCGATGCGGTCTGTTGAACGTACGGTGGCGGACATACGGCGTCGCTGCGGAGAATGACGGCGAGGTGATCGCCGACTCTCCGCTCGACGCCGTCCGCCGGGCGGTTGACGACCTTGTCGCCGACCCACATCGCCGTCGACCCGCCGCCATCGAGGTTCACCGCGGAGCAAACTCCGAGCTCCTCCGCCATGAACGTCGCGAGGTCCGCGAGCGTCAGGCCCGGGATGCCGGTGCGTCTGCCATCGGCGACGACGAAGTACATCGTTGCCCCATCCCTAGAAATGCCGACCGCGGTTCGTGGCTGCGGCGATCGCGTAAAGATGTCGCTGCCGGGGAGCTCCTTCGCCGTCAGCGGCGTACAGGACTTGATGAGGACGGGCCATCCCGCGACGGCGCTGGCGACAGGCTCAACGGTTGCGTCGAACGTGCTCTGCGGTTGAATCGAGGCATGTCCGCTGCCGACCGCGACAATGGACTCGTGCATGGGGTTCTCTTTCGCGCCGGCCCATTGATCGCACGGATTGATCATCATGCCGCGTGGATTGAACTTCGAATCGAAGTAGTCGCCATTGATGGCGACGATGGCTTTCGTCTTCTGCGCGAAATCGCTGACCGTCGTCCCGCGATACGCATCCGGCGTCGAAGTGACTTGAATGGAATCGTTGGCCAGGTGAATCCGTGCGACGTGAATGTCCGCGTGCTCGCTGGCGAACTCGCGATACTCGACGCCCGCGGCGACAGGCTTCCACTCATCATTGGCGGCCGCGACCGGTAGCGCGCACGCAAGGGCAAACGATACAAACAAAACTCGTCCAGTCATGCGCGCCGCCAACTTCAAATCCTGTACCGTTTCGTCCGAGTAAGGTTGGCATTTCGAATGCAAATGCGCCGAACGACTGCAATGAGACTCCCATGACCGCAGACGCGTATGCATCACCGGCTTTCAGCCGGCTCGACTCCACTCTCACCCGCAATCGAAAGAAGGAAATCGCCAAAGCTACGCGCACGCAATCGGCGGTCGAGATGACTCTGTTCCTGGTATTCGGGCTCAGCATCGTGCTCGCCGCGATTGCCCTCTATTCGATGTACTCGCCCGATCATCTGCGCGTTCCGAATCGCGTCGCAGAGGGATTGAAGGCCGGCCGCGTCAACGTGCTCATCATCGGCACGAACACCACCGGACGGAGCGTCGCGACGCAGTCGCTGACTCTGCTCTCCGTAAGACCGGACGGCTCGCAGGCCGCCATGATCTCGCTGCCGCGCGATCTCTGGGTTCACATCGGACATTACGGCACGCACCGTCTCGCTTCGGCGCTCAACATCGGTGAGTCGAGCGGGTATCCGGGCGAAGGGCCGGGGCTGGTCAGCGACACGGTGGAGAACGTGATCGGACAACCGGTGCACGCCTACATCCGCGTCGACGCTGCGGACTTACGCACGACGATCGACGCGTTAGGCGGAATCGACGTCGCGGTGCCCCATTCGTTCTACGAGCAGTCGAAGAAAGACCAATTCAAGGCCGGCGCCGCTCACCTCGGTGGCGAGCGCGCGGTCCGTTACGCGCAGTCCGCCGCGGTACGCGGACCGCAGGGCGCGCGATTCGCGCGCGAGCTGCGCCAGCAGGAGGTCATCGCCGCCCTCGTGCACAAGCTCTCGACCGCGCCGCCGCAGGTACGCGAGCGTCTTGCGGCCTCCGGTCTCCTCGGAACGTCGAGCACGACGAACCTCACCGCGCAACAGGCCGACCAACTCTGCGCCCGGCTCGGATCGGCATCAGTGAAGAATGTGACGATCGAGCCGCTGGTGACGCAGTTCGAAGTGCGTTCGCTCCTGGAAGCCGGCGAAGCCGTGCGTCCCAGCAGCGGCGACTATGGAAAAGTCCAGGAGCTGGCGCGCAACGTATTCGCCGGCGCACAGCCGATCGCAGCCCTGCATTGAGGCCGTAAATGGCGCAGCGTTTTTCAAGACTCGGACAGCCGCTCGCGCCCATTGACACTCCGAAAAAGAAGCCCCGCAAGAAAACCACGTTTCTAGAGCTGATTCTCTTCGGCGTGTTCGGCGTTCTGGTGCTGGCCGGAGCCTTTGCGCTCTATCAGCAGTTTTCACCCCATCACGACTACATCGCCCCGACCGTTGACGCCGGGTTCAAGCGCGACCGGATCAATCTCCTCCTCATCGGCATTGCCGGCGACCGAAAAATCAATGGCGGCAACGATCTCGCCGACGCCGTCATCTTTGTGTCGCTCAAGCCCTCGACGAAGCAGGCCGCGCTGATATCGATCCCTCGCGACCTTTACGTCAACATCGGTCGCTTCGGCGTCCATCGCCTCAACGCCGCGCACGACATCGGCTATCAGATGGGATATCGCGGCGGCGGTCCGGGGCTCCTGATGGACACCGTCTCTAAGATCGTGGGGCAGCCGATCGACGGCTATGCGCGCATCGACTTCAAGGCATTCGCGAGAGTGATCGACGACCTCGGTGGCATCGACATCTTCGTCTACCGCCCATTTCACGACTATCTTTTCAACGACAGCTTCCAGCAGGGATGGCAGCACATGACTGGAGAGCGCGCTCTGCGCTACGCCCGCTATCGTTATGTCCGCGGCGCAGAGGGGAACAACTTTGCGCGCGAGCTCCGGCAGCAGCAGGTCATCGCCGCGACGAAAAAGAAGCTTCAGAACGCCGACCTTTCACAGGTCCTTCGACTCATCAGTTCAGCATCGACCGTCTCGAAGTACACCTCGACCAATCTGGCGACGACAGACCTCGTCCATCTGTACCGCACCTTTCACGAGCTTCCGGCCGCGAACATCCGCCATGTCTCCCTCGCCCCGCTGACCGAGGTGTTCATGCTCAACAAGTTGGGAGATGCAGGGGAAGCCGTCCGTCCTCCTGGAAATAACTTCGCATCGATCCAGGGCATGACCCGCGACGTGTTCAAAGACATGCGGCCGCTTGTGAACCGCGACCAGATCCAGCTCACCGAGGGCAGCACACCCAAGCCGTCCGACGTCGTAGGCGACGACAGTCTTCCTAAGACGGCGACTGAAAAGCCCAGGTAAGGGAGCCCGGGGCAGTTATCGTCTGGCGCAAACGTTGCTATCTGCTATCCGATGGAAACGAGAAATCAACTGAGGAAATACGATGAACGGATCGACGGACACACGATCAAACCAAGCCTCGCCAGCATTGAACCGTAATCAGGGAAAAACCGATATGGCTCTCCCACTCGACGCTCCGGTAAAGGAAGTCGGCTCACAAGCGCGCGACAAGAGCGCGGACCGCATCATCAGTGGAATCGATCTTCTCGATTACGGTGCAGGCGGCCTGCTGCCTAACAAAGTGTATCTGGTTCTCGGCAGAGGCGGCGTCGGCAAGAGCCTGTTAGGCCTGCAATACATCACGCGCGGCCTCGAGCTGCAGGAGCCGGCGATTCTCATCACCGATCAGAAGCCGGAGAACGTTCTCGCGCAGGCGAAATCGATCGGCTTTGCCATCGAGGAGTCGGTGCGGCGCGGCCAGTTGACGATCCTCAATCCAAGCAGCCGGTACTTCGACCTGGTCGAGAGTCCGGCGGACGTGATGGCGATCATCGAGGAGCTGGGCGACGTCATCAAGCGCATCGGCGCGCGCCGTCTCGTCATCGATCCCGTCTACACGCTCATCAACACCTCATACTCCAGCCACTTCGCCCTGTCGATCACGCAGTCGCTGATCAACGCGCTCGAAGATCTGCCGGTGACGACCTTACTCGTCGCGAGCAGCGACAACCCGGAGCTGAACCCGATCACGCGGCAGCTGGAGCAGAACGCTTTCGGAGTCATCGACCTGTCGCTGGATGCGCTTACCAACGGTCGCATCATGAAGCTGTCGAAGCTAAGGTACGCGAACAACGACAACCTCTCTGCGCACTACCGCATCCTGAACGGGCGCGGCCTGATCAACTATCGCGGAGAGGGCGAGAAAGTCTCCGACGTCACCCAACCGTGGGAAGAGGCCAGCTCCGCCAGCAGGAGCGTCCTGCTTCTCGGCGCCAATCCGGAGACGATTCGCCGGGTGAAGGAATCGCTCGGCAGCGACTACAAGGTTGACGCGGAATCCGATCTCAAGGACGGCGTGGAGCGCGCGAAGCGTGAGAAGCCGGGACTGATCCTCGTCACACCGTCTCGCTCGATCGCCGCGGTGGGTACGGTGCTCGATCTCGCGCAGAACGCCCATTCCTCGATCGCGTTCCTGTCGCCGTCGTCCAACCGGCAGTCGGACAAGGTCCTGTACCTTCGCGCGGGCGCCGACGACTTCATCACCGAGCCGTTCACTCCCGCGGAGTTCCGCGCACGCGTCGACGCTCTCGTGCGCCGCAGCGGACGCCGCCTCAACCTGCGCGACAGCCACATGGGCACGATCTCTCCCGAGGAGATGTCGTCGCTCATGAACACGAACGAGAGCACCTCGACCCGCAAGGGTCCGATGATGCAATCCGAAGGCGACCAGCTCTCACTCGATCCGGAGTTCAGCGAGCGCCTTCAGCGCAACGTCGATACCGTCTCGAAGTTCGATCAGCCGTTTGCGCTCTACTGGATCAAAGCCAACGACGAGGATCAGGAACTGAATCGCTCGCTCGCACAGCTCTGCCGGCAGGAAGACATCGTCTGCCACAACCGCGGCGGCGAGTTCGTCGCGATTCTCACCGGCACCGATCAGAACGGTGTGAAGGGCTTCGAGTCGCGTCTCAATGAGAAACTCGGCAAGCGGCTGGATCCGGCTCGCGTCCGCCGCGGCTTCTCGCTCTACAAGCCCGGCGATTCGACGGAAGGCTTCACGCAGCGGGCGCTCTCGGGTCGCCGGTAGACGAACACCTTTGGAGTTCTTCTGACGCGCGGCCTCTTCAGCCGCGCATTTTCTTCTGGCGCCTCGCCAAGTGGATCCAAATTTGAGCCAGCTAACTGGATTCTGACCCACCATTAGAAGCGAAAACGTTTGAATCTTGACCCACCGCGTGACACCAGATCGACGCATCTCGTTACAAATGAATAGCTTACTGCGTGCACAGCCGCTGGCAGCCGCGTTGCTAACGTTGGAAGGATTCGTCCCTACAAAAATGCGTGAGAAATCAAGGAGAAAAGACTGAATGAGGAAACTGTTAGCCGTTTCATTTTCCCTGGCATTCGCGGGAGCCGCTTTCGCACAGAACGTACCGGAGCTGAACAGCGATAACGTCCACAAGTTCGCCGTACGCGGTTACGCAAAGCCCGGCGGAGGCGGCAGCAACCTGATCGATCACGGCGGCCCCGTGCTCGCCGGGGCAAGAGTGGTCTGCATCTTCTGGGGCTTCGGCGCCAGCGGCGACTCGTACACGGCGGCGATGCAGGATTTCCGCAATCGCGGGATCTACAACTACAGCCGCATGCTCACGCAGTACCGGAGCGCAGGAGCCAACTCGCCGACCGACATGGGAGGCAACCTCAAGGACAAGTTCGATGGCTCGACGCCTCCTGCCAACGTCACCGATGCTCTGGTTCAGGCCGAGGTGAAGAAGTACTTCGGCGGGGTGGAAGACGCGAGCACGATCTACGAAGTCTTCATCCCGATCAATTCGTACTCCTCCAGCGGCAACGGCACCTCCTGCGGTGGTCCGGCGCTGCAGTACTGCGCCTATCACGGCCACTTCACCGACGGCGCGAACGACGTCAAGTATTCGATCGAGCCGTATCCGAGCTGCAGCGGATGCTCGAGCAACGGATTCTCCGACACGCAGAACGCGAATCACTTCATGATTCACGAGACTCGCGAAGCGACGTCTGACCCCGATCTCAACGCCTGGTATGACCGCCGCGGCAGCGAGGCGGACGACAAGTGCGCTTGGACGCCAACACCGTTCGTCGATCAGTCCACCGGCTTCGGCTATCAGTACGAGTGGTCGAACTCGGCGGCCGGCTGCGTCACGCAGTAGTCATCGCGGAAACAAATCTCGAACGAACGCCCCGGGCAACCGGGGCGTTTTTCATTGCGGCGGCTTCCAGGCGTTCCAGTTCTCGGTAATGTCGAAGTAGAACTTGTGCTTGTCGCCCTTCGGCGTCTCCACTTCGATCACGTCATATCGCCGCCCATTGAGGCTGCCCGTTCCCACGCTGAGCCGCCGAAAGCGGCCCACCCGATCGAAGATCCAGTCATTCTCGAACTTGAGGCCCTCGCCTGGCGCATCACGCGGGACCGCGACGGCAGTCTCCGTCGAGTCGCCCCAGTGATCGACCGTTTCGGCGGCGGAAACGGCCGCGTGCGGCGAGGGCGCCGCCGGCGCGGCGGGAGTTGATTGTGGCGTCCGCTGTGCTGCGCAGGACACAGCAACCATGGACAGAATCGCGATGGGTCTTGCATTCATACGATCAAGCGTGAGCGTAGCATGCAGCCGATGAAGAAAGTCGCCGCCAGTCTCGTCATCGTCCTCGCGTGCAGCCCCGAGATGCAGGCTCCCTCCCTTCCCACGATCGCTTCCGATGCCCTTCTGCAACATCACGTCATCGACCTCGATGCACTTCCGCCTCCGTTCGCGAGCAAGTCCGCCGGCAACCCGCCGCACGTGACGTCGCAACCGCCGGGCGCGACGCTGCGAGTTCCTCCCGGATTCAACGTCGCCGTCTACGCGTCGGATCTCGACAATCCGCGCAACGTGCTCCTGGCGCCGAACGGAGACGTGTTCGTCACCGAGACGGGCGCCGGTCGCATCACGATCCTGCGCGACGTCAATCACGACGGAGTGCCCGACTCGCGTTACACCTACGCCACGCATCTCGATGAACCGTACGGCCTCGCGATTCACGATCGCTGGCTGTACGTCGGCGACGAAGACGCCGTCGTGCGCTTCGCGTACACCCCGGGCCAGACGCGCGCGACCGCCCCGGCGCAACGCATCGCGCCTCTTCCTGCCGGCGGCCACTCGACGCGCGGCGTTCTCTTCAACCGCGACGGCAGCAAGATGTACGTCAGCGTCGGCTCGGAATCCAACGTCAACTCCGGCGAGCTTCCCGAGCGGGCGGCGATTCTCGAGTTCAATCCTGACGGAACCGGCAAGCGCATCTTCGCCGCAGGCTTACGCAACCCCGTCGGCATGGCGTGGGAGCCTCAGAGCGGATCGCTCTGGACCGCCGTGAACGAACGCGACGGCCTCGGCGACGAGCTCGTTCCGGACTACGCGACCGACGTTCGTCCCGGCGGCTTCTACGGATGGCCCTATTCGTATCTCGGCGCCCACGTCGATCCTCGAAGAAAGGGCGAGCGCACGGACCTCGCCGCCAAAGCCATCGTCCCTTCCGTCCTGATCCAAGCTCACTCGGCGCCGCTCGGGATCGTCTTCTACACCGGCTCGATGTTTCCGCCCGAATACCGCGGCAGCGCATTCGTGGCGCTGCATGGATCGTGGAACCGTGCGGATCGCACTGGCTACAAGGTCATCCGCATCCCGTTTCGTAACGGACGTCCCGCCGGAGGCTATGACGACTTTCTCGCCGGGTGGCTCACAGATCCTCACGCGCGCAACGTGTGGGGACGCCCCGTCGGTCTCTTGCAGCTCGCGGACGGCTCTCTTCTCGTCACCGATGACGGCGCCGGAAAAATCTGGAGAGTGACCTGGAAATCTGCGCGCTGATCTTGCAATACCCTTCGTGAAAGGAATTTTGAATGGCACGAAGGGCAGCCTCATCAGCGAAGAAAACCATCTCGCGCGTCACGGCCGCGGTGAAGAAGACTGCGAAGAAAGTGACGGCGAAGCTGCGGCCGGCGAATGCCAAAACGGCCGCGAAGCCTGCCGCGAAAACTCCCGCACCCCCGGCCGTCGGCAACCGAAGGACAACGGCGCGCAAGCATCGCCCGACGAAAGACGTCGCCAGGAAAGGGGCCCCGGCGATCCCGGCGAGCACGGCGATCCCGGAGTACACGCCGACACAGACCAGTCTCAAAGGTTCGTTCCGCAGCAGCGGCGCGGAGCGGCAACGCGATCAGGATTCGGCGGCCGACCGTTGGAATGACGAAGACCGCCTGACGAACAAATCGGGCGATCCGCGCATCGGCACGCACGGACGCACGTACGAGCCGGGAGAATCGCGGCCCAAATCAAAAGGGAGCAAGTAATGGATACAACGATGGGCAACAGCGGCATGAACACACCGGCGTCGTCGGAGATCGGGGCCAACACCTGCGCGCATTGCGGTCAGTCATACAATGCCGGCAACCGCGGTCTCGAACAATTCCTCGGCAAGGTCGGCATCACCGACGACATGATCAACAACCTGAAGACGCAGTTCCAGAACGTGGATGTGGAGCAGTACCTCAACACCGCGCGCGAATACCTCGCGGGCGGAAGCAGCAAGGCGAAGGACTTCGCGAAAGAAAATCCGGGCAAAGTCGCCGTGGGCGTCGCCGTTCTCGCCGTGGGCGCCGGTCTCCTGATCAGCGCGATGAACAAAGATTGACGCAGAAAGACAGTTTCGCGGACGTCGCCGGCCTCTCCATCCACTATGTGGAGGCCGGCGACGGCCCGCCTGTCGTCCTGCTGCACGGCTTCCCCGAATTCTGGTTTTCGTGGCGCAAGCAGATTCCCTTCCTCGCTGCGAATCACTTCCGCGTCATCGCACCAGACCTTCCCGGCTACAACGATTCCTCGAAGCCGGCGGACGTCCTCGATTACTCGATGGTCGCCATGGCGCGCGTCATGGCGGAGTTCATCACGAAGGTCGCGCCGCGTTGCACGCTCGTCGGACATGACTGGGGCGCCTTCGTCGCCTGGTACACGGCGATGCTGCATCCGGAAGTGCTCTCCAAGCTCGTCATCATGAATGCGCCTCATCCCGCTCCCCTCGGCCGCGAGATGAAACGCACGCTCACGCAGAAGCTGCGTCTTTCCTATCAACTCTTCTTCCAGCCACCGGGCGTGCCCGAGATCGCGATGAGGCAATTCAACTTCCTCGCGCTGCGGCAGCTGCTCGCGCGGAGCGGACGCTTCACGCCAGAAGACATCGCGCGGTACGTCGAAGCGTGGCGTAAAGATGGAGCGCTCACGGGCATGGCGAATTATTACCGGGCGGTGCGTCGATCGAAAAGCTCGCGCGCAGTGTTGCGGCCGATCGAACTGCCGACACTCATGATCTGGGGCGAAGGCGACCCGGTGTTCGGCCGCGCCACAACGGAACGCTTCGATGAGTGGGTGCCGAACCTTCGCATCGAGCGCATCCCGACCGCCGGCCACTTCGTGCAGACCGACGAGCCCGATCGGGTCAACGAACTGCTGCTGGCATTCGTGTCATCCCCAGCGTAGCGAGGGAACCCCCACGCAAGTACGGGAGGAGGGGATCCTTCGCCGTCTTCGCGGCTCAGGATGACACGCCGGTGCGCCACTCCCGCCACTGTTCGTCAACTGAATTGACAAATGTCCGGCTGGGCTTCCATCCCAGTACCTGGCGCGTTTTCACGCTCGAGACATCCTGATCGAGAATCAGCGCATCGACGAACGGACCCATCTTCTGCCTTGCTGCGTCCGCCGGAACATGCTCGATCGTGCCGGACGGCGCGATGGCCTTCGCGACATCATTGAGCGAGTCACGCGAGTCGTCCACTCCGTGAAAGATTCCGGTCGCACGTTGCTCGACGATGCGCACGTAGCAGTCGGCCAGGTCGTGGAGGTTCACCATCGCCCACCGGTTCTTGCCGTCGCCGACGATCGAGATGGGTTTCTTCTGCTCCGCCGCAGCGAACCACGCCGCCAGAAGGCTCTGATTCGCCCCATACACGCACCCCGGTCGCACCACCGCGCCGTGCCCGTTCGCCAGCGCTTTCTGCTCGTGCGCCGGGCGCCAGGCGACCATCGGAATCGGATTCACCTTTTTGTCTTCGTCGCTCTTTCCCGAGCCCAGAACCCAGACGCCGGACGTGAACAGAAAGAAGGCATCGAGGGAGGCGAACACCTCGACAGCCTTTCGATCGCTTTCGACCGGATCCTTCGACGAGAATGCCGTGTGCACGATCGCATCGTGCTTTGCGATGGTGTCGCGCAGGCCGGGGATGGAGCCGAGGTCGCCGGAGACGATGAAGATCCCATCGGCACGAAGCGATCCGTCATCGGACTCGGGGCGCACGAGCGCCGTGACTTCGTGACCGTGTTTGCGTAAGGCGCCTGCGACCGCGCCGCCGATGTAGCCAGTTGCACCTGTAACAAATACGCGCATGGGCCGCGGATTATAGTCGCCGCATGCTCGCCGCACTTCTTTTCAGCAGCGCCATGGCTCTGACCTTCGACGATCTCCCCGGCACCGCCTTTCCTGCGGGTGACCGTTGCAACGCGGAAGCGGTCGCGAAGTGGAACGAGAAGATCCTGGCCACCCTGCGCAACCACCATGCCCCGGCGACGGGTTTCGTGAACTCCGGACGCGACTGCATGAAGCGCGCGCTGCCGTCGATTCTCGAGTCGTGGCTCCGCGCGGGTCATCAGCTCGGCAATCACACGGCACATCACGTCGATGCTCACGCGGTATCGATTGCGGATTTCGAGCGGGATGTCATCGCCGGCGAAACGCCGCTGCGCGAGATCCTCCGGAGGCACGGCCAGGCGTTGATCTGGTTCCGCTACCCGATGCTGCACACCGGCCTCACTGCCGCCACGCGCGACGAGATCGCGGCGTTCCTCAAACAGCGCGGGTATCGCAACGGCGTCGTCACGCTCGACAGCGACGAGTTTCTCTACAACACCGGCTACGCCAGCGTCTATCCCGAGCACGCGCAGCTCATCGCGAAGGCGTACCTCACGTTCATGGATTCGATCCTGACGTTCTACGAGAAGCGGACGAACGAGGTCGTCGGACATCCGATCCCGCATGTCCTGCTCTTACACGTGTCTTCGCTGAACGCCGATCATCTCGACGAGCTGCTCACGATGTTCGAGCGTCGCGGCGATCGCTTCATCACGCTCGACGAAGCGATGCGCGATCCTGCGTACTCGATGACGGACGGATACGCCGGCAAGGCAGGCCTGTCGTGGATCCATCGCTGGGGTGTGGCGAAGGGAATGCCGATCGTGTGGGAGCCGGACGCGAAGGTGCCGTAGGTTCTGTGTGAGGGCCGGCTTCAGCCGGCCTTCATGACCGGCTGAAGCCGGTCCATCCGCTACTTCTTCTTATCCATCGCCCGTCGGAATGCCAGCGCCATCGCGCTCTCGCCTTCCGAGCCGGAGTCGCCGCGCTCTTCCGCGAACTTCGTGTACTCCTCGCGCTCGGCGGCTGCTTTCGCGGCCTCGTGGCTCAAGGAGATTCGCTTGCGCTGCGGATCGACGCTCATGACGCGAACGACGAGCTTCGTCCCCGCTTCGAACGCTTTCGAGGGATCGGCTCCCGGTGGAACGGTGATCTCCGAGTTCGGCACCAGACCCGTGAGTCCCGGCTCGAGCTGGATGAACACGCCTGGCGCGCCGCCGTGATCGACGGTGCCTTCCACGACTTTCCCGACCGGATAACGCTGCGAGATGTTTTCCCACGGATCCGTCGTCGCGACTTCCCGCAACGACAACGACAGGCGCTTCTTCGACGGATCGACTTCGCGGATCCACCCGGTCACCTGGGTTCCGATGGCGATCGAGGGATCGCCCTGCTTCATGCCGAACGGGAGCTGCGAGTAGTGCACGAGACCGTCGATGCCCGGCTCCACCTCGACGAAGAGGCCGAAGTCGGTGCTGCGCACGATCTTGCCGTTGAACGCAGCGCCGGCAGGATAACGGTCGGCGACATCAGCCCAGGGATCGGGCTCCTGATCCTTCATCGACAGCGAGATGCGCTTGCCATCGTTTTCGATCTTGATGACTTTGACGCGGACTTCCTGTCCGACCGACACGACTTCCTTCGGATCGGTGACGCGCCGGCGGCTCATCTCCGAGACATGCAGCAGGCCGTCGATGCCGCCGAGGTCCACGAAAGCGCCAAATAGGGTGATGGTCTTGACGGTGCCGGTGAGCTCGGCGCCAGGCGCGATCGCCTTGCGCGTCTCGTCGGCTTTCGCCGCTGCCTGCTCCTTCATGAGGGCCGCCCGCGAGACGACGACACGGCGGCCATCATCCGAGAGCTCCGTCACGCGGAACTCGTAGGTCTGTCCCACGAAGGCGTCCGGATTGTCGATCTTGCCGAGGGCGATCTGCGAGAGCGGGCAGAAGGCGCGGAGGCCGCTGACATTCACGTCGAAGCCGCCCTTGTTGCGTGCGGAGACCTTTCCTTCGACCGGTAGCCGGTTCTCGTACATCTGTCGCAGTTGGACGAGCGACGCCTTGCCGCGCGCCATCTTGCGCGAGATCCGAATCTCGGGCGAGGTTTGGATGACGGTTCCTTCGACGTTGTCGCCAACTTCGAGGCCGTCGAGCTCGGCAGTGGCCATGACCGCTTCCGACGGTCCGCCGTACGACACGAACGCGTCGTCGCCGGAGATCGAGACGATCTGTCCGCGCAGGAGCTCTCCTTCCTCAGGATTTTTGAAATTCAGGCTGGCTTCGAAGGCCTCGGCAAACGTGGCTTCGGCTTCTCTGGATTGGGTCATGCGGCGGCTTGTTACCTTTCGTGGCTTTTGAAGCGGGGATCGGGCTGCATATGTTACCCGATCTCGCGCAAAGGCGTGAGTGTTAGCCAACGCCGGACATTAAAAATTTATTGCGGCCTGCGGCCGCGTTGTCGGTTGTCGGTGATCGGTTGTCCACACCCGCCCGGCGAAGCAGCGCGAGACGTGCTATGAATGCGGCCTTCGGCGGCGTTGTCGGTTGTCGGTGATCGGTTGTCCACGCCCGCCCAGCCGGTGCCATTGACAACTGAGAACCGACAACCGAGAACGCGCCGCGACGCGGTGCAAAAAGTATGCATCCCTGGCACGACTTCGAGATCGGCGACCGCGCACCGGACATCGTTCCGGTCATCGTGGAGGTTCCGAAAGGATCCAAGACGAAGTACGAGCTCGACAAGAAGAGCGGGCTCATTCGCGTCGACCGCATCCTCTACAGCTCGGTGATGTACCCCGCCAACTACGGCTTCATCCCGCAGACCTACTGCGACGACCACGACCCGCTCGACGTCCTCGTCCTCGGGCAGGAAACCATCGTCCCTCTGGCCGTCATGATGGCAAAGCCGATCGGCGTAATGAAGATGCGCGATCAGAACGAGGGCGACGACAAGATCATCGCCGTCCACGCCGACGATCCCGAATACCGCGACTACAACTCGATCCGGGAACTCCCCCAGCACCGCATGAGCGAGCTGCGCCGTTTCTTTCTCGACTACAAAGTCCTGGAAGGAAAGACGGTCGTCGTCGACGAGTTCCTCGATCGCGAGGATGCGCTCGCTGTCATTCTCGAGTCGATCGCGCTCTACAAGAAAAATCGCGACAGCCTCTTGCCGCACTGAAACGCGCGACCTGGATTGAAAATCCCTTCGCGCCGGATGCACCACGCGGCTGTCAACGGAGCGAAGGTCGCTTTGCGAGGCGCTGGATCGTGAAGTGTTGCGACGCGAATGCTCCTTGGCAGCTGTGAACGCGTCGCGGTGCTTCGAACAGGCGAAGGTTGTTCGAAGCGGGCGGTTCGAATGCCCTCTGGTGGCTGTTAACGGACCGGGAATGGGCTCGCGAGACTAGAGATCGCGAGCCTTTCTTTTTTTCCTTTGAACTTACAATGCGCGTATGGCTACACGCGTGTACCTCATCCGCCATGGCGCAACCGAGCTGAGCGCCGAAGACCGATTCGCCGGCGCACTGGACGTCCTTCTCTCCGATGGCGGCCGCGACCAGGCCCGCCGCCTCGGCGAACGGCTGTCGAACGAAAAGATCACCGTCGCCTTCGCCAGCCCCATGAAGCGCACGCTGGAGACCGCGCGGCTCGTCGTCGCGCCGCACGCCATTCCGGTGACGCCCATCGACGGCATTCGCGAGATCGCGCACGGCCGATGGGAAGGAAAGACAAGGCAGGAAGTCGAGCGCGAGTATCCCCAAGAGTACGCGCGGTACGAGTACGATCCTTATTCGTTCGCGCCGGTCGAAGGCGAGAGCGGTCTGCAGGTGACCGCGCGCGCGCTGCCCGCACTGCTGAAGATCGTCGAGGAGCATTGCGACGAAGGCATCGTGATCGTGTCGCACAAAGCCACAATCCGTCTCGTCCTCAGCTCCCTTCTCGGCTTCGATCCGCGGAAATACCGCGACCGTCTCGATCAGGCCCCGTGCGCGCTCAACATCCTCGACTTCAAGGACGTGGCAAACGCACGGCTCACGCTGTTCAACGACACGTGCCACTACTCGGCGACGGTGCCCGAAGTTCCGCAGGGGCGCCTGTCGAAAACGTGGAGCGGCGTCAGCGTACCTGGAAAGTAGCGTTCGCCAGCAAGGGATCGTTCGCGTAGTAAATCCGCAGGTTGTGACCCTTGTCCGTCAGTTGAATCGAGTTGATGCGCCAGACGCCGCGCGGCGCACGCGGGTCGAGCGGGATGCGCGCGGTCCACGTCTGCTCGTCGCCCGCTTTCTGGAACGGGAAAAAGCCGCCGCTGCCGGTTCCGGGTCCCGAGTACTGTCCGCTCACGCCTTCGACGCCGCACGCATCGTCGGTCGCCGTGATCGTCACCGTGACGACAGCGGGCGCGCCGCCGAGGGTGACGACGTTCTGGTCGAAAGCGATGGTCTGCATTCGCGGGGCCTCGCTGTCGCACGAGTCGCCACCGATGTTGATCTTGAGACTGGCGACGATCGGATTGTCGGTCCGGAAGGTCGCAAGGTTGTTGGCCTTGTCCTGCAACGTGACCTGCTCGAGTTGCCAGTCGCCGCAGTCGATGCACGACGGAAGCGAGAGCTCGCATTGCCACTGGTCACCTTCACCGCGGCGACATCCGGCTCCGATGCGCGCCTTCTTGTTCGGACTCTGAAAGACCGCGCTCACCAGATTGACGCCGGACTTGTCGTCCTCGGCTTCGATGTAGATGGGATTCGGTTCGCCGATATGCATCGAGCGCTTTTCGGCGCGCACGCTCTTCAAAGTCGGCGGCGTGGAATCGGACGCGGACGAGACCACACGAAGCCCGGCATTCACCGGCAACGTGTTCTGCGCAAGACTGAGCGTTGTCGAGTTGCTGGCGTTGTCACTCATCGTGACGATGTTCACGCGCCAGATTCCCTCTTCTCCGTTCTTCGGCACGACGAAGCGGCCGATGTAACGGTTCGTCTCCCCGTCCCGCTGGCCGGCGAACCCCTGCAGTGCCTTGCCGGTAGGGCTGACGATCGTGCCCGAGATGCCGCGGATGCCGGACAGGTCGTCGATCGCGTTCATGATGACGTGCGCCTCTTCGCCGTCGTGCACCTGCGGCGGATCGAAGTCGATGCCGAGGAGTTGCGGCGGTGCCGTGTCGGAGTTGGGGTCTTTCGGTGCCGTCGTGGTCTGCGCGCCGCTGGAGCGCGACGAGCCGGGCGCCGATGGCGACGCCACAATAGGACGAGACGCTTCGGTTCTTGCGGGAGGCGCGGGTTGCTGCGTTCGTACGGCAACGGTTTTCGGCGGGACGGGCGCGGGCTTGATCGTCGAAGGCTTTGCGGTCGTCGTGTTGGGAGAGTTGACGAGGGGCGCGGGGGTTGCCTGCGCTTCGCGAAGGATTTCCGCACGGCGTCGCGCACGCGCGGCCACGGCTGGACTCGCGACGTTCGCACCATGCTCGTCGAGTGACTGCAGCGTGTAGGTCGCCGGCGCCTGCGTAGGCGGCGGCGCAGCGAACTCCACGGCGGCCGGGGGCGTTCGCGCGTCGGGAGGCGCGTCGCGATACGAGCGGATCCGGATCACAAGCGCGACCGCAAACGCGACGCTCAGTGTCGTCAGGAAAATCGTCAGGAACGAAGCGCGCCGCATTCGCCAGTCATTATGATCGCGCCATGAATTACCTCAACCTCGGCTCCACCGGTCTCAAGGTCTCTCGGATCTGCCTCGGAACGATGACATACGGCTCGAAAAGCTGGCGGCCGTGGGTCCTCGATGAATCCGATGCACGGCCATTCTTTCAGCGCGCGATCGAAGCGGGAATCAACTTCTTCGACACCGCCGACATGTACTCGGTCGGCATGTCGGAAACGGTCGTGGGGCGCACGATCCGCGAGTTCACCCGTAGAGATGACGTCGTAATCGCGACAAAGGTTTTCTTCCCGATGGGGCCCGGCCCCAACGACAAGGGCCTCTCGCGCAAATACATCATGCAGGCGATCGATGCATCGCTGCGCCGTCTGAACACCGATTACGTCGATCTCTATCAAATCCATCGCTTCGACACCGCGACGCCGATCGAGGAAACCCTCGAGGCGCTGCACGACGTGGTGAAGTCGGGCAAAGCGCTGCACATCGGAGCGTCCAGCATGTTCGCGTGGCAGTTCGCGAAGATGCTCAACACGCAGGCGCGCCACGGCTGGACTCGATTCGTCACCATGCAGAACCATTACAACCTCGTCTACCGCGAAGAGGAGCGCGAGATGATCCCGCTGTGCATCGATGAAGGAGTCGGCGTCATTCCGTGGAGCCCTCTGGCCCGCGGACTTCTCGCCGGCAACCGCACCCGTGGACAACAAGGTGAAACCGAGCGCGCGAAGACCGACGACTACGCGCAGCAGCTGTACACCGATGACGACTTCGATGTCGTCGATCGCGTCGTCGAGCTGGCAAGACGGCGCGACGCGAAGCCCGCGCAGATCGCACTGGCCTGGCTCCTTCACAAGCCGGGAATCACGGCGCCGATCGTCGGTGCCTCGAAGATGCCGCAACTCGAAGAGGCGTTGAAAGCAATGGAAATCCCGCTGTCAGCGGAGGAGATCGCATCCCTCGAGGCGCCGTATCGGCCGCACGGGGTGCTGGGGCATAAGTAGCACGTCGGGGGTCGCAGGTCGGGAGCTGGGTCGGTCATCCCGAGCGTAGCGAGGGACCGGTGTGGGTAGGGTGGCTCGACGAACCGCCCGCCCACACCGGTCCCTCGCTACGCTCGGGATGACACGCTGAAAGAGCCGTATCGTGCCTGAAGCTGCTGTTTGGCGACTTGCGCGATCGCCTTCTCGTGCAAGCGTCCCAGCTTACTCCCCCTTGATTTCCGCAAAAAACGCTGCGGTCGAAACGGGGCGTCCGAGGAAGCGCTGGACGAGCTCGGAGGCAGGTTCTTCGCTGCCACGGCTCAGGATCATGTCGCGGAAGCGCAGGCCGGCGGATTCGTTCATCAGATTCGGTCCGAAGACGGACACGAGATCGAGCGCAATCGCTTTGGCCCACATGTAGCCGTAGTAGCCCGCCGCGTATCCGCTCGCGATGTGCTCGAAGGTGCCCGGAAACTGGTTGCCTTCGACGTGGCCCATCGGCGTGCTCTTCTCCATCTCTTTCCAGACGTCGAGGCAGCTGCCGGGATTCTCGCTCGAGAGCGCCATGTCGAACGCGGCGTAGAGATGCTGGCGGCCGTAATCGATCCCGCTCCCGAACTTCTTCGCCTTGCGGATGCGATCGACGAACGGCTCATCGAGCGTCGGGCACGTGGCGCAGTGCTCGCGCATGTACGCAAGGCTCTCCATGCTCGTCGCCCACTCCTCGTACATCTGTGACGGCGCTTCGACGAAGTCGCGCTCCACATTCGTTCCGGAGTGCTGGTTGTACTCGGTACGGGAGAGCACGCCGTGCAGCACGTGTCCGAATTCGTGAAGCAGCGTTTCGACTTCGTCGTGGGTCAGGCCTTCGCGGTTGAAGTTCGTGACGAGCGCGCTGATCGGCTTGCGGCCCGCTTTTCTGCTGACGCCGCGCACCGGCCACGCCGCGGCGTGTTTGTACTTGTCCGCGCGCGGATAGAGATCGAGATAGATGCCGCCGATCAGATCGCCGCTCGTCGCGTCTTTGACGTCGAGATAGATCACGTCCTCATGCCACACGGGCACGGTCGTCTCCTCGAAGCGGATGCCGAAGAGCTTCTCGGTGATCTCGAGCATCCAGTGCAATGCGGGTTTCGTCGGGAAGTACTGGCGCAGCGCCTCCTGATCGACGGCGTATCGCTGCTCGCGAAGACGCTCGCGATAGAACACCATGTCCCATCGATGGACCTTCGCGCCCTTCAGCTCCGCGAGCTCGGCGAGGTCGTGAAGTTCGGCTTCGCGAACCGCGTCCTTCACCGCGCCGAGAAACTCGGTCACGGTCTCGGGCTTCTCGACCATGCCCCGCTTCGTCACGTAGTGCGCGAAGCTCGGGACGGCGTAAAGATTCGCGATCTCTTTGCGCAGCGCCACGATCTCGTCCAGGATCGCCACGTTGCGCGCCGTGCCGCGGTTCAGGTTGGCGATATACAGCCGCTTCCGTGCTCCCTCCACTGCGCAATTCATCATGAACGGCGTGTAGTCGGGATAGTCGAAGCTGACGAGCAGATTCCCCTGCGCGTCCTTCGGCATGCGGTCGATGTAGGACTGCGGCAATCCTTTGCACTCGTCAGACGAAAACACGAGGACGGTCTTGTTCTCGCGGATGTTTTTCGAGAACTCCTGCGACAGCTCGGTGATCTTTTCCGAGATCTCCCTGAATCGCTCGCGGCGATCGGCCGGAAGCGCGACGCCGCTGTCCTCGAATGCTTCGATCAGGTCCTTCTGCAGTTGCTTCTGCGCCGACGACGCGGGCTGCACACGCCGCACGCGCTCGAAAAGCTGCTCGTTCTGATAGAGCTCCGTGAGAAACACCGACTCCTCGATGAGCGCCTTGTCGCCCGCGTCGCGCACGGCTGGATCGGGGCTCACGCTGTTGAGAAGAGAGATCGGACCGAACGCATCTTCGATGCGAATCGCGGCCTGATCCCACGCATCGAGAATCGTGGCCGGCGTCG
>JBBRMQ010000011.1:0-35235 GCA_038230775.1 Thermoanaerobaculia bacterium | reverse complement strand
TCGCAGATGCGCTACAGCATCGGCTCGATCAGCAAGCAGTTCACCGCGTCCGCGATCCTGATGCTCGCGGAGGAGGGGAAGTTGTCGCTCGATGACAAAGTCGCCCGATGGCTTCCCGATCTCACGCGTGCGAACGAAGTCACGGCGCGACAGGTTCTGTCGATGACTTCGGGCTATCAGGATTTCTGGCCGCAGGATTACGTCATGCCGGGAATGCTTCAATCGGTGACGGCGGACGAGATCCTGAATCAGTGGGCGAAGAAGCCGCTGGACTTCGAGCCGGGCTCGAAATGGCAGTACAGCAACACGAACTACGTGATCGCGGGCATCATCGCCGAGAAGGCGAGCGGAATGCCGCTCATCGACTTCCTGCAGAAGCGCGTCTTTGGCCCGCTCCACATGACCAGCGTTACGAACACCGACCTCGGCCCGCTCGGCGAGGGCGAGCCCTCGCGCTATCTGCGCTACGCCGCCGGTCCTCTGCGGCCGGCGCCGAAGGAAGGGCGTGGCTGGATGTTCGCCGCCGGCGAGCTGGCGATGACCGCCAGCGACCTGGCGCAGTGGGACATCGCGATGATCAATCAGAGCGTGATGCAGCCCGCGTCGTATCGCCAGCTCGAGAACGAGGTGCTGCTCACGAGCGGCGTCGGCTCACACTACGGACTGGGTGTGGACGTCAATTCGACGAACGGCCGCCGCGTGATCGCCCACGGTGGCGAGGTCTCCGGATTCACGGCGAACAACTCCGTCTATCCCGATGATCGCGCCGCGGTCGTCGTCCTCACGAATCTCGATGCGACCGGCGCATCGTCTGATCTCGCATCGCGCGTCTCGGCTCTCCTCCTTGCGACGAGCGATCCCGCAACGCCGAAAGCGACCGAGCAGGTGAAGAAGATTTTTGAGGGATTGCAGAAGGGCGGGATCGATCGTTCGCTCTTCACCTCGAACGCCAACGCGTACTTCAGCGACACCGCCCTCAAGGATTTCGCCTCCAGCCTCGGCCCGCTCGGCGTCCCGCAGGAATTCACGGAGACGCGGCATTCACTTCGCGGAGGGATGACCCTCCGCAACTACCGCGCAAAATTCGCGAACAAGACCTTACGCGTGTGGACGTTCGCGATGCCCGACGGAAAGCTCGAGCAGTACATGGTCGCTTCAGTGGAGTAGATGAAGTTCGCTGCTTCTGTGTGTGGACCGGCTTCAGCCGGTCGGCCTTGACCGGCTTCAGCCGGTCCTCACACAGAAGCAGCTGGCTGGACCCCGCGCGTACAATCGCTCGAGGAATGACCCAGCGGGTTGAAGGGGCGCTCTCGGACTTGCGGCGGTATCTTCAAGGCGAGATTCCGCCCAGTTTCGCCTCCGACGCGCTGGCCACTCTGATGATGCAGCCACCCGACGTGCTCATGCAGTGCGTCGCCACATGGGCTGCCGAGGAGGTGCGGACGAACGCGGCATCACCGCGCGAGCTTCTCCTTTACGCCATGAAGAAGGTCTACATCATGGGCGAGCTCCAGCTTCTCGACCGCGAAGCCGTCGCCAACTATCTCGATCGCGCAACGGGAGTCGCGCTACGCATTTGCCCCGAGGCCGAACGCGATCAACTGCGCGCCGAATTGACGGACATGCGGCGATCGCGCGCGACGAGCGCCGACCTTGTGATGCGAGGCGCCCCGCCACCCGCGCGGATGCCGGCTCCGAGCGGTCCCGCGCCGGCGAGCGAGGAGGAACAACAGGCAGCGAAGCACTACTCGCTGATCTTCGACCGTCTGAAGCGCCAGCAGGCAGCGGGTGGATCGCAGGTCGCGCAGGCTGATCCTCAGGCTGTGGCGCAGCTCCTCGCGATGGCGGCCACACAATCGCACACCGGCCAGCAGCTGAATCAGTATCTCGAACAACTCCGCCCGCTCGCCGGCGTCGGCGAAGGAAACGTCTTCGTCATTCTGGGCGGCGCGGTTCCGTCGTGGGACATCCCCAGCCTCGGGCCCGGCTCCGGACGTCCTCCATCGCAGGTCGACGCGATGGAGAGGATCATCGATCTCGCGGAGAGTCCGGCGGTGACGATCAGCCGCTTTCGCGACCTGGTCACGGCGGCTGTCGAGAAGTTCAACGACGGCGCACTCGCCGCCGCGGTGTGGATGTTGACTCTGGCGGAGGACGTGATTCTGGAGAAGAAGCTCGACATGAAGGTGGTCGAGACGATCCGCGAGGAGGCCGTGGACGCCATCAACGCAGTCCAGCTGCGAAAGTACACCGAAAGCAAGGCGAAGCACGCCGCCGTCCGCATCGTCCTCGAGTTCTTCCCGACACTCCACCTCGATGTGTTGCTCAAGGCGCTTCGCGGTGAGGAACGCGCCGAACAGCGGCGCAGCCTCCTCGGCTTCATCGAAGCGTATGGCGTCAAGGGGCGCGAGGCGGCGCTCGAGGAGCTCGACCGCGAGCTCGGCCAGGGCGACGTCGACACGTACTATCTCCGCAATCTCATCTACATCCTTCACCGGATCGCGAGCGCTTCGAGCGATACGGTCGATCGGGAGTTTGCGGCGCTGTCAAAGGCCTCCGCACCGGCGCAGAACATCTACGTGATCAAGGAGGCCGCCACCGCCCTCGGTCAGATCAAGAGCGATACGGCGGTGAAGCTTCTCACCACGCGGCTGGCCGAGTTCGAGGCGACCGTCCTGCGCGGCGACACAGCGGTTCATCCGCTCGGCGAAATGCAGAAACTGCTCGATCGCATCATCGGCGCCCTTGCGCGCATCGGCACGTCCGCCGCTCTTCTCACGATTGCCCGTCACGGGATGAAGGCCAATCCGCCGCTGGGCGATACGCGCGCTCGACTGGCGGCGCTATCGCAGCACGATCTTTCCTTCGACGAGGCGACGGTCGACGTTCTGCTCAAGGCGCTTCGGGAAGAAACGCCCGGCAAGATTCTTGGCCGCCTGATGCCGAAGAAGCAGGACTCGACCGTGAGGCTCATCGAGGCGCTGTCCGGAACGCGGACCGAGGAAGTGGAGGAAGCCTTCAGAGACATCGCGCAGCGCTTGCCGGATCAGGACGTCGGCCGCGCCGCGGCACAAGTGCTCGCCAAGCGCGAGCCTTTGCCGGTCACGGCGCGCGCCGAAGCGGTGGCGACGCTGACGGGCGAGCTGGAGTTCTTCGGCCTGCCTTCCGTGATGCAGTCGCTGGGCGAGATGCGGGCATCAGGGATGCTCACGCTCACCAACAAGCAGAAGCTCGCCGCCGCGAAGCTGGTCTTCGCGGAAGGAAAATTTCTCAACGCTCAGATGGGATTGCTGCGGGGCGTGGACGCGCTGTATCAAGCCCTCGAACGCCCGGTATCCGGCACGTTCGCCTTCGTCCCGCTCCCGCCGGAGAAAGTGAAAAGCGACCTCGCGCCGCAGGAGATCATGGGGCTGCTCCTCGAAGGCATCCGGCGGAACGACGAGTTGCAGTGTCTGCTCGCCCTTGTGCCCGATGCGATGTCGTTCACGAAGGCGAACGTGAAGCCGACACCGCACGAAGAAGAAACGGACCCGGCGCTGGTGCGCGACGTGTGGATGAAGGCCTCCGGCGGTGCGAACGTCGCGGAGTGTGAACGGCAGATTGCGGCCGACTCCTTCCGCATCCGGCGCCTGCTCGGTCACTGGCTGGAAGAGGGCGCGCTCGTCGCGGTGTGATCACAGCCTTCGGTGAAAGAGATTGAGCGCGATGTCCATGCTGAGCCGCGCCGCCTCCGCGTCGTAGCGCGATCCCTCATCGCGCATGAACGCGTGCTCGGCGTTGAGCTCATGCCAGCTGAAGAGGCGTTCGCTCTCCATCAGCTTCCTGTAAACCGTTGCGCGTCCCTCGGCCGGGACATGTGGATCCTGACGCCCCCAGATCATCACGATCTCGCCTGAGACTTCGTGGGCCCGCGCGAGCGTGTCGGCATTCTTGCCTTCCCCGAGGGTGCCGCTGTGCAGATCGGTCGGATAGAAACAACACGCCGCCAGAAACTCCGGCTGCAGCGCCGCGCGAAAGGCGAGGTGACCTCCGATGCAGAAGCCGACGACGCCGAGCCGCCCGCTGCAGGAAGGATGTTGTTGCAGCGCGCGGATCAGAACGCGCGCATCGTTGTCGAACGTCGACAGCTTCGTCGCGTGCTTGTACGCGTTGCCCTTGTCGCGCCCTTTCTCGTCGTACGCGAGCACGGTGCCGAGGGGCTCGTGCTCGTGGTAGATCTCCGGCGCCATCACGACGTAGCCGTGACTGGCGAACTGCATCGAGAGCCGCACGATGGGCCCGGTCTGCTGAAAGATCTCCGGGTAGAGCACCAGTCCCGGATAGCGTCGTGACGTGTCGGCGGGCGCGTAAACGTAGGTCCGCATCGGACCGGTCGGGGTATCGAGGTCCACGAACTCGCTGCGGATCAGCATGTCCGCCCATTATCCCACTCATCGTTTTGTCAGTGCCGCAGCCGGTAGCCGAATCGTGGCGCTGCGGCGCGCGCGAGCGGCTCGAAGGCTTCGCGGCTTCCTCGACCAGCATGCCGATGTTGCATTCGTCGAAGGGGAGCTCGAGGGTCAAGCGCTCGCCGCGCGAGAAAAAGAACGTTGTCGACGAAGCTAGGGAAGCGCGGACGGACCTTGGTTCCGTGTCATCCCGAGCGTAGCGAGGGACCGGTGTGGGTGGGCGGCTCGATGCGTGTGCTGCGCACCGCCCTGCCCACACCGCTCCCTCGCTACGCTCGGGATGACACTCAAAGAGTGCGACGCTGCACAACCCTCTTCGCAACGCGGCCGGCCCTACTGTTTTGCGCAGCTTCCTTAGTGAGTCGGCCCGTGCAATGTTCCCTCGCGCCTTCCGCGCGTTCGTCGTCGGTGGGCCACGTCCTCATTGCGCAGATGTCCTCAGCCGAGGCGGCGGGGAAGAAATTTCCTGACAAGCTCTGGAGCGCGAAAGATCGCGTCGGCGAACGTACGCTGAAACGATATGATGGCGCTCGATCGTGCGGTTTCTACACGATCGTCACCACCACGGAGGACCTCGATGCGCGCTCGAACGGCGTCTGGCGCTGCTGTTAGTTTGGAGAAAGCTCCGACAGGCATCACAGGTCTCGACCAGATCACCAAGGGTGGGATCCCGCGCGGCCGCCCAACGCTGATTTGCGGCTCTGCAGGATGCGGAAAGACGCTCTTCGGCATCGAGTTCCTCGTCCGCGGCGCGATGGAGTACGGGGAGCCCGGTGTCTTCGTGGCGTTCGAGGAACAACCGCACGAGCTCGCGCAGAACGTCCACTCCCTCGGCTTCGATCTGCAGAAGCTGCAGCGGCAGAAAAAACTGTTCATCGAATCGATCCAGGTCGAGCGAAGTGAGATCGAGGAAACCGGCGAATACGATCTCGAGGCCCTCTTCCTCCGCCTCGGCGACGCCATCGATACGGTCGGCGCCAAGCGCATCGTGCTCGACACGCTGGAAACGCTGTTTGCCAATCTTCCGAACGAGGGGATTCTCCGCGCCGAGCTCCGCCGCCTGTTCCGCTGGTTGAAAGACCGCGGCGTCACGGCGATCATCACGGCCGAACGGGGTGAAGGCCAGCTGACGCGACAGGGTCTCGAGGAGTACGTCTCGGACTGCGTGATTCTGCTCGATCACCGCGTCAACGATCAGGTCGCCACGCGGCGACTTCGCGTGGTCAAGTATCGCGGCACGAATCACGGAACGAACGAGTATCCGTTTCTCATCGACGAGTCGGGCATCGATGTTCTTCCGGTGACCTCGATTTCGCTGACGCAGGAAGCCTCGAACGAGCGGGTGAGCACCGGAATCCCGGATCTCGATCTCATGCTGCAGGGCGGCGTGCATCGCGGCTCGTCCGTCCTCGTCTCAGGTACGGCCGGCTCGGGGAAGAGCAGCTTCTCCGCGAGCATTGCAAGAGCCACATGCGAGCGCGGCGAGCGGGCGCTCTACTTCGCCTACGAGGAGTCGCCCGCGCAGATCGCGCGCAACATGCGATCGATCGGCATCGATCTCAATCAGTACGTTCGCAACGAAACGCTCCGGATCATCGCCGCGCGGCCGACATCATTCGGGCTCGAGATGCATCTGGCGACCATTCACAAAGCCGTTCGCGAAACGAAGCCGGGCCTGGTGATCGTCGATCCGATCTCGAATTTCTTCACCGTCGCCAACGCCGCCGAAGTCAAGACGATGCTGATGCGTCTTCTCGACTTCCTGAAGGGCGAGCAGATCACCACGGTGTTCACCAGCCTCACGACCGGCGGCAAATCAACAGAGGCTACCGAGGCCGGCGTCTCGTCGCTCTGCGACACCTGGCTGCTGCTTCGCGATCTCGAATCGAACGGCGAGCGCAATCGGACGATGTATGTCCTGAAGAGCCGCGGAACGGCCCACTCGAATCAGGTCCGCGAGTTTCTCCTGACCGGGAAAGGCGTTCGCCTCATCGAGCCCTACCTCGGACCTGAGGGTGTACTGACCGGCTCGTCGCGAGCGGCGCAGGAAGCGAAAGAGCGCGCCGGTGCGGAACGCCGCAAAGAAGAAGCGCAACGGCGGCGTCGTGAATCGGAGAGCCGTCGCGACGCGCTCGAAGTGCAGATTGCGGCCCTTCGTTCCGACCTGGAAAGGGAGCGAGCGGAGGTCGAGCGTCTTACCGGCGAAGAGGCCGAGCGTCTCCTTGATGCGGATCGTCAGCGGGCCGTGATGGCATCGAGCAGGCGCGTCGCAGCCGTGGCACGCCGGAAAGTGTTGCGATGACGGCGAGGCCAGCGAAGCGAAAGAAAAAGCCCGCCGTGGCCGCGGAGGAGTCGTGGGACCTGCGTCTGTACGTCGTGGGCCAGACGCCGAAATCCGTGGCAGCAATCGCCAACCTCAAGAGGTTCTGTGCCGAACACCTTGAAGGGCGCTACACCATCGAGATCATCGACCTGGCGAAGAATCCCAAGCTCGTCCGTCGCGATCAGATCGTCGCGATTCCCACGCTGGTTCGCAAACTGCCGTCGCCGATTCGCAAGATCATCGGAGATCTATCGAGCTCCGAGCGAGTGCTGGTGAGTTTTGATCTTCGGCCGCACCTTCCCTGAGGAGAATCCATGGACAAACCGAAAACGCCGATCGAGAAACTTCTTCGCTCCCGCATCTCGAAGCTCGATGAGGTGCAGCGCGAGCACAGCGACGTCTCGCGCGCTCTTCAAGCCGGCGAAGTGGATGCGGTTGTCGTTCTGCAGAAGGGTGGGGCGAGCGTCTATCGGGTCCGATCCGACGAGCCGCTCTACCGCGCGATGCTGGAAGAGCTTCCGCACGGCGCGGCGACGCTTCTTCCCGACAGCACCGTCGTCTACGCGAATCGTCATCTCGTCGGCATGACCGGGAAGGAGGGTGACACGCTTCTGGGCAACGATCTTCTGCGGTACGTCGCCCCCAGCGACAGGGACGCATTTCTCACGATGCTGCATCGGGCGATCAAATCACCGCAGGAGATGGAGGTGTCCTTCGAGTGGCCATCGGGCACGGCGATCGTGCTCGTTTCCGCAAACCGCTTGCCCATCGAGGAGGTCGAAGTTCTCGGAGTGGCGTTCGTCGATCTTCGCGATCAGGTTGCGCGGCGTGCAGCCGAAGAGGCCAGCCGCGCGAAGGACGATTTGCTCGCGGCCGTCTCGCATGAGCTACGGACGCCGCTGGCATCGATGATGGGATGGGTTCAGTTGCTGGAGCTGGAGCTCGCCGGCGACGCGCGCGTGGGTGACGCGCTCCAGAACCTGAAGAATGCGGTCCAGGCCGAAAGCGCGATCGTCGAGGACCTCGTGGACCTCTCGCGATCGGAGCATGGATCGATTCCCGTCGCGCCCACCATCTTCGATGTTCGCGACGCCGTGAAGACAGCGGCGACGTTCGTCACTCATCAGGCGGGCAACAAGTCGCTCGAGCTGCAGATCGAGCTTCCCGATGAGCCGTTGCCGTTTCATGGCGACGCCGACCGCCTGCGTCAGGTGTTCGTCAACCTGCTGAGCAACGCGATCAAGTTCACCGAGCGTAACGGGAAAGTCCACGTGTCTGTCACTCGAAGTGACGGAGCGGTTCGGGTCGATGTTACCGATAGCGGAATGGGGATCAGCAGCGAGTTTCTGCCGTTCGTGTTCGAGCCGTTCCGCCGCGCGGATGGCGTGCGTGACCATCCGGGCCTCGGCATCGGACTGGCAATCGCGAAGCGGCTGGTGGAAGCGCATGGCGGCGCGATCAGCGCTGCGAGTGAAGGGCTCGGTCGAGGGGCGACATTCCGCGTCCTGCTTCCGCTGGGCGATCACTGAAAACGTGCGTAATGGCCATCACGAAACGCCGGCGGTCCGGCGAGATACACTTACGGACACCGTGAAATTTGATTTACGTCGGGCCCCACGGCTGCGCCTCAAACGATCTGCGCCGGCGACGAGTAAGTTTGGCGTCGTCGAAATCTTTGACGTGACGCCAGGCGGTCTGGGCATCGCACACGACTTCCGTTTGGAAAAAGGCGCGCAGTTGTGGCTCGAGTTCACGTGGGCCGGCCGCCCGCTCCGCCTGGAGTGTGAAGTGCGATCGACACAGCGTCGGGCAAACGAGACGAAGCAGCGCTCCGGACTCGTGATTCGTGGCGGCGCGTCGGCCGATGAATACCGCCGCCTGGTCGAGCGCGAGCTCGAGAAGATGAAAGCGGCGCAGACTGGGCGCCCCTCCACGATCTGATGGCCGAATGGAGCGCGTCGGAGCAGGAGCTCCTCGATCGCATCAAATCGCCTGACGACGTCGGCCGCGAGAGGTCGCGGCTCGGAGAGCGAAAGGACAACGCCTTTCGCATTCCGATACTGGCGCTGCAATACATCGAGTCGGCGGACTGCGAGGAGATCGCCGGGCTGGACGACCACGTCCGCGGCCGTCTGCTGCATTTCGCCGGTGCGGTGCTCGACAAATTTGGCGGGACGCTGATGACCTGCGGCGCGTGCAACACTCCGCTGCCGGTGAAGTCGATGGACCCCAGCGAGATGGCCGTGGTGATGTCGGCGCACGCGCCGAAGTGTTTCGGCAAGGTCTGAGGGTTGCCCTGGCAGCGTCGTGCTAGTGGAGCTTATTGGTTGAAATTGGTACCAGATGGCGCAGGGGTCGACGGCGCCGAGATCAAGCCAGGTCGTACCGATTCAACCAATACACTCGACTACGTCGTCCCGGCCATCTTTCTCAGCGTCGGATCGGCCGGAAACTTCTTCAGGCCCTCGGTGACCCAGTAGCGGGCGCCGCGCGCGTCCCCGATCGTCTTCAAGGTCGTCGAGATGGCGACATACGAAGGAGGGATCGGCGACTTCTCGATGAGCTGATAGAGGAGATGGGTCGCGTCGTCGTCGCGGCGCTCCGTGACGTACAGCACGATCAGATTCTTGTAGGGCTGCGGATCGCGCGGGAACGCGGCGATCTCTCTCCGGAATGCCTCTTCCGCCTCCGCGTTGCGGCCCAGGCGGGCCAGTGCGTCGCCGCGGATGAAGTCGAGGCTCTTCACCCCCGTTCCCTTTCGCGTCGACAGAAACGCGGCGGCACGATCGCAGTACGCGAGCGCAGCCGTCGGGTTGTTCCGATGCAGCTCGATGCGGGCGAGCGTGAGGAGCGCGAATGCGCGGTCGCGCGTCGCGAGCGCCAGATGCGCTTCGCGCTCGGCGCGCGTCTCGTCGCCTCGCGCCAGCGCAACACGCGCGAGCAGGTCGTGCGCAAGGCCCGGCTCGGCCTCGACCGCCAGCTCGGCATGGCGTTGCGCGTCGTCCAGGCGATTACGCTCCAGCGCCATTGTCGCGATCAGGAGTGCGAGGTGCGTCGTATTCGGAGACAGCGTGAATGCGCGCTTCGCGGCGTCGATGCCTTCATCCGTTCGGCCGAGACGATCGAGCGTGCGCGCGAGGATGTCCCAGACGTCCAGCATGCGGCTGTTTTCTCCCACCAGTTTCTGCAGCAGTGGAAGCGCCTCGGCGTACGCGCCCTTGTCGTACAAGGTGAACGCTTTCCGCAAGTCGTCGGCGACGGCGACCTTGTCTTTCGGATCGGGGAGCACCGCGCCGTCGGGAACGGTCTGTCCGATGTAGCCGAGTGCGGCCAGCTTTTTCGCTTCTTCGGGAGAAACGGGAGACGGCGCGGCGGACGACTGGATCAGCGGCTCGATCGAGGCTCGCATGGCGAACGCGCGGCGGCGATCGGATTCGATGAGATTGCGTGTCTCCGCGACATCGCCGATGAGGTCGTAGAGCTCGGGTTTCGGCGCGTGGATGTATTGCCGGTCCTGATCGATCAGCGAATGCAGATCGCTCCAGCCGTAGTGAAACTTCGGGAAGAGCGTTTCGGAGTAGATCTGGCGGACCGGCGACGCGCCATCGGCGATCGTAAGCAGCGACGTCGCGTTGGTGCGCGGTACTGCAGTCGCCGTGATCGCGCCGATGGTGGGAAAGACGTCGCTCAGCTGCACGGGTGTCGTGACTGATTTCCCGCGCTCTCTCGCGTGGGGGAGCTTCACCAGCAGCGGCACCTGCAGCGCCTCGCGGTACACGAAGATGCCGTGCTCGGCCTCGCCGTGATCGTGCAGTCCTTCGCCATGATCCGAAACGAGCACGATCAGAGCGTCGTCGTAGATGCCCTGCTGTTTCAGGAATGAGACGAAGTCGCCGACGATCGCATCGGCGCGAGCGATTTCGCCGTCGTACTTCGATGGGTAGCGGCTGCGATACGGCTCCGGCGGATCGTAGGGAGTGTGCGGCTCGTACAGGTGAAGGAAGTAGAAGAAGGCCTGATGTTCATGCGCGCCGATCCACTTCTTCGCGATCGCCTCGGTTTCCCCACCATCGCGTTGCACGCGTCCGACGTTGCCGCCGCTGTTTGCCGCGTCGATCTGATCGTCGTAGTCGTCGAAGCCGCGGGCGATCCCCGTCTCACGCCGCAGCACGAACGCCGAGACCGCGGCTCCTGTCGCGTATCCGTTCTTCTTCAGGAGCTCGGGCAGCGTCGGAACCGTCGTCGCGAGATGAAAGCCGAGATTGTCGCGGACGCCGTTCGAGGCGGGGAGCAGGCCGGTGAACATCGTCGTATGCGAGGGAAGGGTCAGCGGCACGTGGGAGTACGCGCGCTCGAAGAGGATGGAGTCCGCCCGAAGAGCATCGATGGCCGGCGTCTCCACGCCGCGATAGCCGTACGCCGGAAGATGATCGGACCGCAGGGTGTCGATGGAGATGAGGATGACGGGCGTACGTTTCGACGGCTCCACGTTCGCGCGCGAGCACGCGAACGCCGGAAGGAGCAGAGAGAGGAGGAGTCGTCGCACCCGAAAAAAAACCGCCGGGCCATGATAGCCCGGCGGGTTCACCGAAGAGGTTGCCGTCAGCCTAGAAGAACAGCTTTGCCGCCAGACGGAAGATGCGCGGGCTCATCACTTCGTCGATGTTGTTCGCGGTCCCGTTCCTCTTGTTGAGGCTGCGATAGATCCGGTTGTTGCGCTGCAGGATGGTCCGGTTGTTATTGACGTTGAATCCCTCCATCGCCACTTCGAGGCCCACCGGACCCACCTTGACGTCTTTCGCCAGACGCAGATCGATCTCCATCAGGTTCGGGTTGCGGGTCTTGCCGATGTCTTCCATCAGGATGCGGCGTCCGCTGATCCGATAGTAGTAGGGAACCGGATAGCCCTCGCGACCCGTGATGCTCGCTCCGAGGTGGAAGGCCCACGGCAACTGCACCAGGCCCGTCAGACCGTACTGCCATCGAGCGTTGATGTAGGTGTTCGTATGGGTTCCGTACGACTTATCGACGGCGATCGATCCGTCGCAGCTCGTACACCCGAAGAAGTTGTTGGAGATGAGAGTGGGCGGCTGCAGAAGATGGGTCGGATCTTCGATGCCGCGGTTGCTGGTGATGTGTTGCTTGCGGTCGTTCCACGTGAAGTTGGCCCGTCCCGACCATCGGTTCGACATCCGTTTCGTCGCGTAGAGATCCAAGCCGTTGTACGTCTGGTTGTAGTCTGGACGGTTCGTGATCACGGTAAAGGGCGCTGCGGTGAGCTGCTTGCAGTTCGTGATCGTGACGCTCTGGCCGTTCGGCAAGGTGCCCGTGACCTTTGTCGCGGCCGACGTGCAGTCGAAGTCCGCGGGTCCGAGGTAATCGCCCTGGCCCTGGTGCTTCTCGTGAACCTGCCACCAGAAGTCCGTGAACTTGCGATAGGAGTAATCCACGCCGACGGCGTAGTCGGTGAAGATCTGCCGTTCGATGCCGCCGATGAACTCGTCGGTTTTCGGCGCCTTCATGCTGTAGTCGAAGCGCGCAGACCTGGCGTTCGAGTTTGGATTGTCCGGGTCGATGTTGCCGTAGGGGGCATAGACGCCGCCCGGGAAGTTGATTTCGTTCCTCTGGACGGTCTTGTCTCCGTTTGCGTCGGTCCAGTAGAAGTAGAGACCGGCAGAGTAACCGAAGGGATTTCCGGCGGACATGACGTCGCCGCCGAGCTGGTTGACGTAGCGGTTGTACGACCCGCGGGCCAGCGTGTTCTCACCGATCTTGTACGTCGCGCCGATGCGCGGGGAAACGCTCTTCCACTTCAGATCGCGTGAGTCGCCCGGAAGCACGACGGTCTTGAGAACGTCCGGTGCAAGCGGATTGGCGTCAAACGTCAGCGCGGCATTTTTACCAGTCTGGTTGTCGTAGCGCAGCCCGACCTGGAGCGTCAGATTGCCGAACGCCATCGTGTCGCCGACGTACGCATCGTTGTACTTGACGATGTAGTCATTCTTTCCCGACCGCGTGAGCAGAGCAACGCCTTCTCCGGGATTGCCGCTTCCCTGCGAGAAGTCGCCGAGGACGTTCGTCGTCGGGTAGGTGGAGATGGAGGTGACCGGCGCCTTGCGATAGCCGAATCCGAATTTCAACTCGTGGTTCAGGGTCGCGGTCTTGAAGAAGTACGAGCTGTCGGCGCGGTAGGAGTTCTGCGGCCGTTTCGTGCTGTACGTGAAGTAGCCGCGGTGATAGACGCCACTGGCGTCGATGTAAGGCTGATGCTCGCCGTTTGCCGCGTTCGACGGAACGAACGCGAACGGGCTCAGCACGTGCGAGTACAGGCCTGTGATGTACAGGTTCTGGCCGAAGATCTGGGTGTCTTCGAGCTTGTACAGATGGGTGGGACCGCTCTGGTTCACCGTCGCATCGGGCGGATGCTGCGGATCGGCGTAACGGCCGAACTTCAGCTTGTCGCCGTAGGTGTAGAAGTACGTTCCGCTGTTGTTCGCCATGGGCTGGATGTTGATCTTGGCGTTCCAGTCCTTGAGGATGGTGTTGTCCGCGTTGGGCAGCGTTCCGATCGGCTGGCCGACGAAGAGCTTGATGTCCTGTTTCGCATAGGCGCCCCAGAACCAGACCTTGTCGCGGAGGATCGGGCCGCCGACGTCGCCGGAGACGTTGCTGTTGCGATTGATGGAGTTGCCCTTCACCAGATACTTCGCCGCTTCGCCGCTCGGAACCGAGGTCGCTTCCCACTGATTGGGTGCGAGGTAGTAGCGCGCGTTGCCTTTGAAATCATTCGTGCCGCGCTTGGTGACCATGTTCAACTGCGCGCCGGGGGTCTGGACGCGCGGATCGGTTCCACCAGTCGTGACCTGGATTTCCTCGAAGGAATCGAAATCGTAGTAGGTCGGTGTGCTGCCGACGGAGCCGACATCGGTGATGTTCACGCCGTCGACGTTGAACGTCTTCTGCGCGTCCGCCGCGCCGCGGGCGACGACGATGTCCTGCTGGCCGCTCTCGGAGCCGCCGACGTTGACGCGATCGAGCTGCACGCCGGGCGCCAGGCCCATGATGACGAACGGATCGCGTCCGGTCGGAAGCTGTTCGAGCTCGGCGTGCGTGATGATGGCGCCGGTTCCGGTCTTGCGCGTATCGATCAGCGGCGCTTCCGCGGTCACGGTGATCGACTCCGCCACCGCCGGTGAGAGCGCGAGCGCGATCTCGCTGTTCTGCCCGACGCTGACGCGGACGTTGTTGCGCGTGGCGGTACCCATGCCCGCGAGCTCCGCTTTCACCGTGTAGGCACCCGGCGACAGATTGATGAAACGGAAATCGCCGCCGGCAGCTGTGATGAAGGTCTGCGGCGCTCCGACCCCGCTCAGCGTCACGGTCGCTCCGGGGAGCAGCGTCCCGTCTTTCGCTTTCACCACTCCATAGATGTTTCCCGACTGTGTTTGAGCCTGCGCACTCAGCGCGAGGATGACGAGGAGGACAGCAGAGATGATCGGAATCCGAATTCGTGAAATATGGCTTCGCTTCATATCGCTCCTTTCCATTCGGAACGGAATCACGGCGCAGAGCGGGCAACGATGAGTGGGGAACCGCTTCGGCCGTGATGCCGCAACGATTGGTCTGATTTGGAAAGAGCTTACACCTGTAATCATGACATCGATGTTACGAGTGCGTTGCCGCCTTTCGACGCGCCGAGACGTTTCCGCGCGGCCGCGCATCGTGCAACACTGCACCAGAATCTCGTTCCAACACGAAGGGAGGACGAATGCAGAACACCATCACGCGTGTACTTCCGCTCCTGCTGCTCGTCTCCACGGCGGTGCTCGGCCAACATGAAGAACATCAGATGCCGGCGGCGGCTCCCCCTGCAGCCGCCACCAACTGGGCCAGGGCGCGGCTGGCGAAATCGCCGCGCTATGGCGAATGGGTCAATCTGAAGTCGGGCGCGCGCAGCGTCAGCGCCTACGTCGTCTATCCCGAGGTGAAGGGGAAGGCGAGTGCGGTGGTGGTGATTCACGAGATCTTCGGCATGAGCGATTGGGTTCAGTTGCTCTCCGATGAGCTGGCGGAAGCGCGAAGACTCTTGGGCGCGGACGCGACGTCGAGCTCCGGAAACATCTACGGCAAAGTCGCACCGTCGGTGGAGGACACACCGGATCACGTCATGCGACTGCGCCTGACGTCGATGCCCGACGAGGCGCGCAATCTCGTGCGCCTGCACGCGAACCCGTGAGTGCTGAGCGCAGGCCGCGGAGTCAGGCCGAGCAGCAGATGGGAACACTCGCCCACGCACGACGGCGCTGACGCGAACACTCATCGTCGCAGAACCCGAGGTCTCGATGCGCGCCTCTGGCCTTTGGTGCGGCGGTCGTACCGACTGCCGAGCAGTGCATGACCTCCTTGCACACCCGGAGGTCCAGGCTGCATTTGGACCAGGAGACCTTTTTTTCAGCCTCGAGGTCCAGTGACAAACCGCGTTCGTGCAAAACACGAACGATCGTGCTATTTTATGGAGCGATGGGAAAAGGGGACCTCACCCGCGCCGCCATTCTCGAGCGCGCCATGGACGTCGCCAGCCGCTGCGGCCTCGGCGGTCTGACCATCGGGACGCTCGCCGAAGAGCTCGACCTTTCCAAGAGCGGTCTCTTTGCGCATTTCAAGTCGAAGGAAGCGCTCCAGATCCAGTTGCTCGAATATGTTGCCGGGCAATTCATCGAGCGGGTCGTGCGTCCCGCGACGCAGGAGGCGCGCGGCATCCCGAGGGTTCGCGCGATCTTCGAACGGTGGGCGCGATGGTCGAAGTGGAAGTCGATGCCGGGCGGATGTCTGTTCGTCGCTGCCGCCACGGAGCTCGACGATCGTCCGGGCCCGGTGCGTGACCGCCTGGTGGAGTTGCAGCGCGACTGGCTCGGTGCGATTGCGCGCGCGGCGGCGATCGCGGTCGAGGAGCACCAGTTCGAGCCGGATCTCGATCCGGCGCAGTTCGCGCACGAGGTCTACGGAATCATGCTCGCGTTTCACCACGCGCGACGGCTGCTCCGCGATCCAAAAGCGCAGGAGCGAGCGGACGCGGCGTTCGAGGCGCTGATCGAACGGGCGGCGCGCGTCGAGCGCACGCGTCAACGCAGGAGGGTCGGATGAGTGGAGCAACTGGAGCGATCTCGCTCACGATTCTGCGCAGCGGATTTCGCCTCCTCGGGAGAACGGCTCCGTCGATGGCGTCGCGCGTCGCGGAGACGTTATTCACGACACCGCGGCGATTCTCTCCGCCCGATCGAGAGACCACGGCGATGAAAACCGCGTCGCCGCTGGAGATCGAGTTCGAAGGGATGACCATTCGCGCGTGGCGCTGGGGAGAAGGGCCGGTGATTCTTCTGGTGCATGGCTGGGAAGGACGCGGTTCGCAGATGGCGCCGTTTGCGGCACGGTTGGTTGAAGCGGGGATGTCGGTCGTCACGTACGACGCGCCGGCGCACGGCCGCTCGAGCGGATCGCGGACGACCCTGCCGCAGTTCGCTGTTGCCCTTCGCACGGTCGCGGAGAGCGTGGGGCCGGTGCGCGGCATCATCGCGCACTCGTTCGGCTGCGCGGCCGCAACGCTCGCCATCCACGATGGTCTCGACGTGGAGCGGCTGGTCTTCATCGCACCGCCCGTCGATCCCGCAACGTACACGAGGAAGTTCGGATCCTCCTTCGGGCTCGATGATCGCGTTGTCGAGGGGATGAAGCGGCGCATCGAGCGCCGATTCCATCGCCGGTGGAGCGACTTCTCGGTGGCGAAGATGGCCACCAAGATGACGTCGCCCTTGCTCGTGATCCATGACGAAGGCGATGAGGAAATCCGCCTGCAGGAATCGAAGACGATCGTCGGCGCCTGGCCCGCATCCCGGCTGCTCGTCACGTCAGGCCTGGGCCACCGCCGAATTCTTCGGGACGACTCCGTGACGCGCGCCGCGGCCGGCTTTCTGCGCGGCCAGTAGTTCCGAGGGGCTACGGCCGCGCCCGGCCGTTCAACGCGCCTCGTGTTCGATCTTGCCGGCATCGCCGGTTCGATGTTCGATGATTTGAAACCTCATGAAGTCGTGAAGCGCGGCGAGAGCAGCCGCGGTGGCTGTCACGATCCGCACCCGAGCGCCGGCCGGCAACGGTTCGTATCGAAATTCGATTTCCGAGTGCAGCTGCTTCATCGTCGCGATGCCATCCGGAGTCTTGTCGTGGACGAACATCGGAGTCGAGAAATCGTTCGCGCGGAACTGATCCGCAATGACGCGCATGTGCGCGCGGATGGCTTCGATCGTCGTCGTATCCTGTCCGTCGCTGGCGCGTAGTTCAATCGCTGCGCCGTCGTCGAACAATCGGAAAGAGTGCCGCGTGGTCTCATGGGCGACTCCCAACGTGTCGTGTCGATGATCGACGCCCGTGCCGTGCTCCGCCGATCCGTCTGGGTCCTGCGGGCGCGCGGCTGCCTCTTGGTCTGCCATGTGCTGCGCATGAAGCGGGCACGCAGCCGGCTTTTCCGTAGAAGTAGCTTTCTTCGCGGACGCCATGTGCTGCGCGTGCATTGGGCACTCTGTCGATTGCGCGATCGCGGAACCGGCGATCACGAGTGAAAACACGGCCAAGGGGAACAGAAACGGTTTCATGATTTGTCTCCATTGTTGCCAAGGGAATCGAGCAGGTGCGCCAGGCCCCCGGTCGGTGTTTGTTGAAGCCGGTCGCCCCACGACGAGATCGTCGTCTCGAGGACGGACCGCAATTGGTTGAGGGTGGCGATCTGCTCATCCAGGTCCGACAGCTTTCGTCGGGCCATTTCCAGAACGCTTCCGCACGGCGGCTTCCCGGACGCGCGCATGCGGAAGATCGTTTCGAGCTGGTCGAGCGAAAAGCCAATCGCCGCTGCACGCCGAATCGTGCGAATTCGATCGACGGCTTCGAGCCCGTAACGACGGTATCCGCTGCCGTCGCGCTCAACGTTCTGAACGAGACCTCTCCGTTCGTAGTATCGAACGGTATCGACGCTTACGCTCGCTTGTGCCGCGACCTGACCGATCCGCAGTCGATTCATGGCCAGCAGCGTAAACCCTCGGCTCGGCTCCAGAGTCAAGCGCGGGTTACGACGTTTGCGGAAACGCAACAAGCGGAGTGTTGCCACCCCGCCGCCGTAAGTGCCAGGCGGGAGTCAGTGCTCCGTGAGCCCAGTGACCAGACGATGCAACCGCGCCTCGGACTCGGAATCGATCGAGACGATTTTCAGTCCGGTGCGCCATGCGCCTTCTTCGGCGGCGGCGCCAAGCGTTTGATTCGGAATGGTGCGCGCGAATTCGCACTCCAGCGTGATCGGCCCGTATTGCGAGTAGAACAACAGGCGGTAACGGGTGTCGTGTTCGAGCTCCAGCCTGTGGTGCAACACGCCGACACCTCCGATCGAAGCATCGACGACGTGAGCCGGCGCACCGGCAATGGATGTCCGCAGGGGTTGCGGGAGGCTCACGCGCTGATGGCGCCGCCGCTCCTGAATCACTTGCGGCGCATCGAGCATCGCCCGCGCCTCACAGGAATGACAGGACAACCCGCCGCGATCGGTGAAATGTTCGTCTCCGCGGTGACTGCACCAACAGCTGGTCTCACGATGCGTTTGGGGATGCATGGAAGCCTCTATGGACGTAATTCTGGGCGTTTCCGGGGCCGGCGGCATCTATCGTTCGATAGAGGCGGGGCCGCCGCCGATATGATGACCGGCAGCTCCAAGGGCAGGTGAGGACAAAATGGCGCGAATCTACGCAGGAATCGACCTCGGCGGTACGAGCTTCATCGCAGCGATCGCCGATGAGAAGGGCAAGATCCTCGGCAGTTCCGGCTGCGAAACGGTCCGGGGCGCAAAGTCGGAGGACACGATCGCCGCGATCGCGGACAACGTGCTGCTCGCGGCGAAAGACGCGCAGATCAAGATCGGGAAAGTGCGCGCCATCGGCATCGGCGCGCCGGGCGCGGTCGATACGAAGAAAGGCCTCGTGGTGAAAGCGCCGAACCTCGGATGGGAGAACGTGCAGCTCGGCCGCGCGCTCAAGAAGCAACTCGGTCCCGACGTCGTGGTCGGCAACGACGTCCAGGTGGCAATCATCGGCGAGCACGCGTACGGCGCGGCGAAGGGGACGAAGCGCGCGATCGGAATCTGGGTCGGGACCGGAATCGGCGGGGGACTCATCAGCCACGGGAAGCTCGATCGCGGATTCCGCGGCGCGGCGGGCGAGATCGGACACATGCTGATCAAGGAAGACGGACCGCGGTGCGGATGCGGCCGCAACGGATGCGTGGAGGCTCTTGCCAGCCGCACGGCGATGGAGCGCGACATGCGCGCGATGGCGGCGAAGAGCGATTCATGCATCACGCTCGAGATCATGAAAGAGCGGGGCAAGGAGCAGATGACGAGCAGCGTCATGCAGCGCGCGCTGAAAGCCGGATGTCCTGTCATGAAAGAGGTCGTGGCCGGAGCGCAGCACTACCTCGGGCTCCTGGCGGGGAATCTGGTGAACGTGTACGACCCGGAGATGATCGTGATCGGAGGGGGAGTGGCGCAGCGGCTCGAGGATGCATTCGTCGGACCGATCGCCGAGACGGCGCGGAGCCGGTTCCTTCGTCCCGATCCCGAAAAGAAGGTGCGGATCGTTCACGCCACGCTCGGCGACTATTCCGGAGCGCTCGGCGCATCGGTTCTGGCGAGGGAGGCATGATCGTCATTGGCCGATTGGCTGATTGATACGCGTGCAGGGGTTCTTGCGAGGGCCGGGCTTGATGTCGATCGTCACGACTGCGCGACCTTCGACGCGATCCAGGTCGATCCGGCGAGCGTGACGCTGGCCGGCGCCAGGGTGAAACTCATCGGCAAGGGCAAGTACTCGTGCAGCGCGCAGGACGTCAACAGCGACGGGCTGCCGGATCTCGTCTGTCACGTGCAGACCGCGCAGCTGGCGATTCAGACCGGCGACTCGGTCGCCCTGCTCGAGGCATCGACCTTGAGCGGCCAGCGCATCCGGGGCGAAGACAGCATCAGGATCGTTCCCTGACGAGGACGGTCTCCTGAGCCTGCACGAGGCGAGCCACCCGCGTTACGCGGGTGCGGCCGAGCGTCGTGGAATGAGTTGGCGCTCGATTCTTGCACCTCGATGAGTTGCCCCCCAGACGTCTGCTAGGTCGCGTGCATGCGCGCATCCCGTCAAGAACAGGCAAAGTCATACCAAAGCAAGGCGGACTCGCCGCCGGCCATTCAGCGACTGGAGCGGAGGTGGAGACGTAGTGGTGGCTGAAGAGAGGGAAAGCAGTCCGGTCGTTCGATGCCGGTGCTGCGAGACGCTTTTCGAACCTGACGTTGCCGACCCAGGAAGCGACGGCGAGCCGCGCTGTCCGCAATGCGGCCTGAGCGACGCGGAGCCGGCGGTCGCTGCGGAGAACGACTTCGTCGTTCGCGCTGGGACGAAGTTTCGCTGAGGCTTCGGTTGATCAGGCTCGGTCGAGCATGAAGCTAGATATTAACCGGGTGCCCGGCGTGCCGCGCGCCGAGGGTGGTCACATGCCCTCGCGTCGCATCCCATCGTGCTTCTCATCGCCTTCGTGGGAGGACTGATCGCGTTCGGAGCGGCGGGACTGGTTCTCGGGGGCGTCAGGCTTCGCTCTGGCCCTCGCGCTCGTCGACGTCCGGAGACACGTGCTCTTGGATGACCGGGATGTGAAACCCTCGCGGCAGTTTTCCAACGAGACCTTTCGCATCATCACGTTGTCTTCAACGATCAAAACGACCGGCCGCCTCTTTGCCATGCTGGGCTTACCCCGGTTTCTTGGACCGCGGCTTTTGAGAGGATCTCTCGCTCTTCCTTCAGCCGCGCTTTCCATGCCGCTGGACGAGATCAACGGCGCGGCGCGCCGCCCATTGCGCAAGATCGCACGGCTGGCGGACATACAAGTCGGCGATACCGTTAAATTCAGATATGGCTCGCCTGGAGAATCCTCTTACCGCGAACGGTGACCCTCATCACACCGGTGTGTGCGACCGGTCATCGGGGCATCTTTCGACCCATGGTCCGATGCACACATGAAAGAACATCAGATCGTCGTCTGGGAGCTGACCCGCGAGTGCGATCTGAACTGCTACGGCTGCCCCTCTCCGCCGGTGAAGAGGGCGAATGAGCTGACGACGTTTGAGGCTTACCACACGATCGATCAAATCGCGGCCGTCTCGCCGCGCGAGTCATCATGACGGGCGGAGACCCGTTCGTGCGCAACGATCTGTTCCAGCTGATCGAATATCCGCCGGAAGGATCGCGCGCCTCGATCCGCGATGCTCTCCAGCGACTCGTTTTCTCCGTGGACTCGGAGACATCCGAGACTTTCATCAAGAAGTTCGAACATGGTGGCGGCGTGGTCGAGGAGCTGATCGAAGCTGCGGAGGTGCGCTCTCCCAGCGTGCAACTGCGCATCAACCCACGGCGCGAGGTCATCGGGGCATCAACCCACGAACAAATTCTCGGAGGACCCGCCAATCAGGTTTACCTCGGCTGTCTCTTCCCGGCGAATGATGCGTACCGTCAAACGATTCAGGAGCTCGGGAAGCGCATCCGCCGCGTTCTCGCGGACACGGGAATCATCGGCAGGTTGTCTGTCGATTTTCTGGCGTCGAGAAACGGCGCAGCGGACGAGTGGAGCATCGCTGCAATCGAGATCAACCTGCGGGCCGGCGGCACGACACATTCAATGCTGGCGTTGCGGTTCTTGACCGGCGGCATCCTCGACGCGACGAGCGGAACCCTGCCCGGCGCCGACGGCTGGGCAAAGTTCTACCGCGCTTCCGACAACGTGCAATCTCCGGCGTACTACGGGCTGGTACCCGAGGATCTGATCGAGATCCTGACGATGCATCGCCTCGGCTTCAACCACCAGACGTCGACCGGCGTCTTATTCCACATGTTCGGTGCTGTTTCGCAATTCGGGAATTCGGCGTCATCGCCATCGGCAATGACCGGGACGAGGCGGACCGGTTTTTTTTAATGCTTGTCTCGCGGTCCTCGACGCGGAGACAGGAGGGAGAAACCATGTTTGAGAATCTGATCTGTCGCGAAAAAGCCATCAGCCGCTTGCGCCGGAAATTGCTCGAGTTCACGAGCAACGACAAGTCGGCATGCCAGGTGGCGGCTGAACGCGGGATTCTCTGTCACGGCTTCGCTCGCTACAGCGATGCAGAACTGCGCGACGCGTATTATCGTCTGGTCAAACGAAATCCCTCCATCTCCCGGGAAGAGCTGGAGCGCGCGGCAAATGAATGGCAGCTCGACCGCCAGGTCGATGTGGGCACGCTCGTTTCGTGCGACACGCAGCAGATGTTCTACGAGAGTTGCCGCGGCTGGATGGACTTCAGCAATGCGCAGCTCGCGCGCTTCTGCCAGGAGCTTCTCGCCGAGGAAGTTACCGTCACCGGCGATCGAACGCCGCCGGTGATTTAGTGACGCACTACACTCTAGTGATGAGAATGCCGGCGACGAACGGAATGGCGGCCGCCGTGAAGCTCACACCGTTCAGGTAGCGCCGCGCGCCGCCGCGTACGTCGCGCTCCAGATCCATCGTGTCGCTCTTCGAGGCAAGGGTGAGGATGATCATCAGGCTCTCCTTTGAGCGCCTTCGGTCCGCTCCACGAGTGCGTCCATGAGATCGTCGACGCCAATTCCGAGCGCTTCGCCACTGACAATGACACCGTCCGATCTCGCAGGCGCAAGGCGCTCCGGCTGCAGCAGGCTGTGACACCGGCCGCCCCTCTTGATCGCCGGACAGGCCGCCAGCGACTGCGCAGTCGCTCATCATTGCGCTCTGCATGTGCTGCATCTTATGAAGCGAGCGCGAGCGTCAGGTTCCGCGCGCAGTTCGCTTCGGGCCCGTTTCGATCTGTTCTCATCGTCGCGTCCAAGAATCCTTCCCTTTGTCGGGAGGCACCCGCCGCCTTTGAAGAACGAAAAAAGCTGATCACACGCTTCGGTGATGAGTGCCACCTGTCCGCGTGCGGGTCCCTACCCGCCGGGGTGGCCTGTATGACTTCTCATGGAGCGATCTTGAGATCGTACAAGATGAGGAGCCAGAAATGCCGACCCCCTACAACCTGAACCTGCAACACAGCTGCAGCAACTGCACCCTGGACAAGGCGGGCCGGTTCTGCGACACCTCGACGGAAACCATCTCGTCGCTCGACGAGATGAAGTTTACCGGCGCGTACCCGAAAGGCTCGACGCTTTTCGTGGAAGGGGAGAATCCGCGCGGCGTCTTCATTCTCTGCAGCGGGCGCGCGAAGCTCACAACCTCATCTTCGGAAGGGAAGACGCTGATCCTGAGAATCGCCGAAGCGGGTGAAGTCCTCGGTGTCAGCTCCACGGTTCTCGGAAAGCCCTACGAAGTGTCGGCAGAGACGACCGAACCGTCGCAGGTTAACTTCATCGGCCGCGACGACTTCCTCCGCCTCCTTCATCTTCACTCCGACGCCAGCATGCGCACCGCGCAGCAGCTCGCCAAGTCCTATCACGCCGCGCAGCGCGACATCCGGTCTCTCGGACTCGCGCAGACGACTTCGGAAAAACTCGCCCGCCTTCTTCTCGACTGGTGCGAAATGGGAGAAGAGACGACGAGGGGCATCCGCCTCAAAGTCCTGATGACGCACGAAGAGATCGCGCAGATGATCGGCACGACGCGCGAAACGGTGACACGCCTTCTCAGCCAATTCAAGCGGAAACACGTCATCGAAGTGAACGGCTCGACGTTCATGATTCCCCACATTGCCGGCCTCCGCGACATGGTTACGATCTAACGGGCGGAAGGTCGTTCAGATCGGCGCGTGGCGCGGCCACGCGCAGTGCATTGAGAACCGCGAGAACGTCGATCGCTTCCTGGGCAATGGCGCCGGGCACCGGCGCCAGCCAGCCGGCAGCCGCGGCGATCATGCCGATCATGCTGAGAGCCATCCCTCCGACCGCGCTCTGCAGCGCGATGTGACGCATCCGGCGCCCGATGTGAATCAACTCATCGACCTCGGACAGTGACGGCTCGAGCACGACCGCATCGGCCGCCTCCGCCGTGATGTCGTTGTTGTGTCCGAACGCGACGCTCACCGTCGCCGCCTCCATCGCCGGCGCGTCGTTGATGCCGTCGCCGAGGAAGAGCGTGGGACCCTTCGCGGTCTCTTCGCGGACGATCGCCAGCTTTTCTTCGGGGCTCATTCCCGATCGCACCGTCTCGATGCCCACCAGAGCCGCCAGATGCTGCACCTCGGCATCGCGATCGCCGGAGACCAGCATGACGCGGCTGATCTGATGCTGCGGTGCCAGATGATGCACGAATGCGCGGCTCTCCTTGCGCGGCACATCTTGAAATTGCAGGACGGCAGCGTATTCGCCGTCGCGCAGGAGGACGCACTCCATGCCCGGGGCGACCGGAGGCAGTTGCGCGAGCACGCGGCCAGAAGCGATCTTCTTCCGTCCGGTGATCTCGATGACCTGGTCCGCGAGCCGTCCGCGCAGTCCGGCGCCGGGCTGTTCGCTGATCTCCGAGACGGAGACCGTCGTCACCTGCTCGGCCTTCGCGGCGTCGAGGATGCTGCTGGCCAGCGGATGCCGCGAATACTGCTCGAGGCTCGCTGCGAGTTGCAGAACGATCTCTCGCGTGAGGCCCGGCGCGCAAGAGACGCCGGTCAGCGACGGCTTGCCATAGGTCAGCGTGCCCGTCTTGTCGAAGATGATCGTGCGGCAGCGATCGATGCGTTCGAGCATTGCGGGATTCTTGATGATGATTCCTCGCGTCGCCGCAAGGGAGATCGCTCCGATGATTGCGACGGGAATCGCCAACAGCAGCGGGCAGGGTGTCGCGATCACCAGAACGGCGAGGAAACGGCGAGGGTCATTGCCGATGATCCACGCGGCGGTTGCGATCACGAGCGCGAGCAGCGTGTACCACGCACCGAGGCGGTCGGCGAGCCGTCGGAATCGCGGACGCTGCGCTTCGGCCTGCTGCATCACCTGGACGATCTTTGCGTAACGCGAGTCGACCGGAAGCCTGTTGACGACGATCGTCATGGCGCCGGGCCCGTTGATCGCGCCGGACAACACCTCCGAACCGGGCGCCTTGGCAATCTGAAAGGGCTCGCCGGTCAGGTACGACTCGTCCATCGCGCCGTTTCCCTCGACGACGCTTCCATCGGCGGGGCAGATCTCGTGCGGGAGAACGACGAGGCGATCGTTGACCTGCACCTCCGCCATCCGGATGTCGACGATTCCCGATTCCGTCAGCCGATGGGCGCTGCTGGGAACGCGTTTCGCCAGCGACGCCAGCACCGAGGATGCGCGGCGCGTGGCGTAGAGCTCGAGTGCCGTGCCGCCCGCGAGCATCAGCACGATGATCGCGCCCGCGAGGTATTCGCCGAGGATCGCGGAGGTGATGATGGAGATGCCGGCGAGGGCGTCCGATCCGACTTCGAACGCCGCCAGCTTTCTCAGCAGGTCCCACAGCAGAGGCGCGCCCGCGATCAGCACCGCAATCAGAAGCCAGTCGCTATGGCGGGCGGCGAAGTGAAATCCGAAACGCGACACGAGGTACGCTGCGATGCCGACGATCGACGCGGACGCGATCCAGGTTTCCTTCGACTTCACGACGTCCATCGCTGGTGAGCGGGCGACGTCATCACGTCCGCTCGGGCTGAGATCAGAACGGGCTCCTTGACGAGCTCGCAACGGGCGAGATCGTACGTCACCACTCTACGAAACGGCCGGCTGATACGAGCAAAGGGGATCGGGGGCAAAGAGATCTCCGGTCATCGCGAACGCGCGCGCGCGCGATCCGCCGCAGTCCCTGCGATATTCGCACCGCCCGCACTTGCCCCGCAAATTCCTCGGATCGTTCAACGAACGGAACGATTCGCTCGTCACGAGTGTCTGCAGCGGCCGATAGCGGATGTTGCCTGCGGCGACGGACGCGTGCGCGCCGGGCTTCACCTCGCCGTTGCTTCCGATGAACACGACGTCGCGGATCGCCGAGCCGCCAAAACGGATGAAGTGCGGCGCCTCGATCGTGCGGATGCGAAGGTTGCAGCGCCTCTCAGCCGACGCGAGGGCGGCCAGCGCTCGTTCCGCCTCCGGTGCCGTCAGCATCTCCTCGCCCGCCGGCAGAGGCGGAACGGGAAAGATCACGAGCCATTCGGTGGCATTGAATGCAGTGATGATCTCCGCGATCTTGTGCAGCTCATCGATGTTCCGCCGGGAGACGCAGGTCTCGACCTCGATCGGGATCCGCTCATCGGCGGCGAAGCGCATCGCGCGCAGCGTGATTCCGAACGACCGTGGGCCGTGCAGCTCGTCGTGGCGGTCGCGTGAGCAACTGTCGATGCGGAACAGCATGCGGTTCACGCCGGCGTTGTGCAGCGCGCGAACCTCCTCGCGATCGACGAATGGGGGCATCCGCAGCGCAGGTGCCAGATGACGTCTCTGCGCATAGCGGAAGAGCTGATCGCGGTCGCCGCGATCTCCGGCTTCGATCAGCACACGTGCCGGATGAAGGGTTGCGAACTCGTCGATCGCCTTGTATGCCTCGTAAGTCGAAAGGGCATTGGGAGCGTTTTTCGTTTGCCAGATGATGGTCGGCTGTTCTCGCATTCGGGCCTCAGTGTGCGGCGATCGCCGCGTGGGTCGTCGGGATCGTTTCGATGTGCGCTGGCGCTGCGACGGTCAGCACAGGGCAGTTGCCCAGCTGCGTCACTCGCTCCGCCGGCGTGCCGCGGATGATTTCCGCGAGGGTCCGGTCAGGTGCGGCGCCGAGGACGATGAGATCGGGATGGGTGATGTCGGCCATGGCCAGGATCGACTCGGCGGTCGCCTGCGACGGCACGATCTTCAGCTCGCAGCGATCGACCAGCTCGGGTGGAACCCAGTTGCGCAGGCTGACGAGCTCGCGGGCATAGGCGCGCGGATCGTCAACGTCATCGATCGCGCGCAGAAGCACGATTGGAGCGCTGCGCGTATTCACGAGCGCCGCTGCATGGCGTAGTGCCGAGATCGCCATGTCGCTGTATTCAACGAGGCAGAGGATCTTGCGGATGTCGCCTGCATCGGTGGAGGCTCTCTTGACGGCGATCACCGGGACGTGCGACCTGCGCATGACCATCTCGGTGATCGATCCGACGACGAGCCGCGAGACTCCCGTGCGTCCATGCGTGCCCATGACGATCAACTGGGCACCCGACTGGCGTGCGGTATCGAGAATCGCTGTGACAGGAGAGGTCTCAACCACCCGCGTATCGAACGGAACGCTCGGGTCGATGTTGGTCTCGGCATGCTGCTGGAGCTGTTCGCGCGCCTCGCCGATGAGGTGGTCGAGCGAGACCGAGAATTGTCCGGCCGCCGTCGCCATGAAGTCGATCGGAGGCATGAAGAATTCGGCGTACAGAACGAGGAGATGCGCGTCGAGACGCTGAGCGAGAGCGCTCGCGTAGCGGATCGCGTGCGACGCCGTCTCGCTGAAGTCCGTCGGAACGAGGATCAGCTTGGGTCTCAGATCGGGATTCATTGACGCCTCCGGACATCAATGTAGGCGGCGCTCGGGGAGTGGAGCGAGGAGCGCAGTCACCGCACGGGGTGACCAATGTCACATGACCGGGGAATGGACCCCAGTGTCCTGAGTCGCTGACTCAGGACACTGGCCTGATCTACTGCGGCTCGACCATTTTGTGCCGCAGTGCGTAGCCGATCGCTTCCGCGCGATTGTGCAGGCGCAGCTTATCGAGGATGTTGCGCACGTGGAACTTGACGGTGTTCTCGCTGACATCGAGGCGCTTCGCCAGCTTGCGGTTGGACGTGATTCCGTCGACCATCAGCTCCAGCACCTCGCGCTCGCGCGCCGTGAGCGCGTCGGGATCCTCGGCGGCCGGAGGAGTTTCTGCCGGCTTCGCGAATTCCTGCAGCAGCTTGCGGGCGAGAGCGGGCGTCAGCGCGGGCTGGCCCTCCTGCGCGCGCTCCAGCAGCGCGAAAAAATCCTCGGCCTCGAGATTCTTGAGCAGGTAGCCCTGCGCGCCCGCCTTGATCGCATCGAAGAGCTTCGCATCATCCTCGGATGCGGTGAGGATGACGATCTTCACGCCGGGGACTTCGGCGGTGAGCCGCTTCGTCGCGCTGATGCCGTCGAGCTCCGGCATCGAGAGGTCCATCAGCACCATGTCGGGAGCGAGGGTCTTGGTGAGAGCGATCGCTTCGACGCCATTTCGCGCTTCGCCGATGACTTCGTACCCCGCCACCTGCAGGAGGCTTCGGAGTCCGTCGCGAAACAGCGCGTGATCGTCAGCGATGAGGATGCGCACGCCGTAGAGTCTAGCTCGGGGGCACCGGCACTTCGAGGCGGATCGTCGTTCCTCGCCCCGGCGCGCTCTCGATGTCCAGCTTTCCGCCAATGCTCTCGGCGCGCTCGCGCATCGTCGACAGGCCGAATCGCGGGAACTCGCTCGGAGCTCTTGTTGCGGTGTTGAAGCCGAGGCCGTTGTCGGTCACGGTCATGCGGAGTTTTCCGTTGCGATAGTGCACCTCGAGGTCGACGCTCGTTGCCTTCGCGTGTTTCCGCACGTTCGCCAGCGATTCCTGAACGATGCGTACGAGTTGCAGCTCGATTCCTGCCGGGATCGCGAGATCGCCGTCGATGCTCACGTGGGTGCTGACGCCGATCTGCTCTTTCCAGCGATCGACGTATTCACGCAGCACATCGCTGAACGCGCGGCTCGTCTCCGGCAAGGTACGTAGGTCGACGATGGCCTCGCGAACGTCGGAGTACGCCTCGCGCGCCGCGCTGGCCAGCTCGCGCAACTGAACCGATGCCTCTTCGCTCTTGCCGCGGCGCAGATATTCATTCGCCGCCTGAACCTTCGTGTTGACGTAGCCGAGGATCTGGGCAATACCGTCGTGCATCTCGTGCGCGATGCGCAGCCGCTCCTGCCCGACGGCGAGACTGGCGACCTGTTGATGCAGATGCGCGTTGTCGATGGCGATTCCCGCCTGAACTGCGAAACGCTCCAGCGTCTCCTCGTCGTCCTTGGTGAAGGTTGAGAACGCCTCTTTCTCGGCGAGATAGAGGTTGCCGACGAAGGGACTTTTGCACGTGACGGGCACGGCGAGCAGGGACTTCATCATCGGATGATTCGCCGGAAAACCGACCGAGCGGGGATGCGCTGCGATGTCCTGGAGCCGAAGGCGTTGTCCTTCGTGCAGCACCACGCCGAGAACACCGTGGCCGACCGGAGGCGGACCGATGGCCGCACGCTGCTCGGGCGTGATGCCCGAGGTGATGAACGAGTGGATGGTGCCGTTGTCGCCGACGACGGACAGTGCGCCGTATCGCGCTCCGACAAGGTTCCGCGCATGGTCCACGACTTTCCTGAGGACGTTGTCGAGCGACAGCTCGGCGGCGACGTCGAGACCGGCGGTGTGCAACGCGAGGAGCTCGCGGTTCTGCCGCTGCAGACGGTTGCGCATCCGCGCCGTGACACGAACGATGACGATGCCGTACGCAACGAACGCGGCGAAGATGAATCCGTCGAGGAACAGCGGGGTGGTCGTGGAGACGGGACCGCTCATCCATAGGCGGGCGGCCTCGAGGACGACGATGATCGCCAGCGGCGTAATCGCTGCGACGAGCCTGATCCTCTTCAGTTCCAACCTGAGCCTCGCATCGCGCTGTGCTGATTGTGCACCAGGCGAGACGGCCTCGCTCAGGCCGGCGTCGGCGATAGTGGTGGTGACCGTCATGGCTGCAGAGTCAACGAGCGGTCACGAAGATCTCGCGGCCGATCTCTTCCTCGAGAGCGACCGAGGAGGAGCCGCATTCGATGACGATCGTGGGTTTCTTGGCGATGAGCCGCACGTCGCTGCCCGGAACGATGCCGTAGGACGCAAGGCGGTTGACGCGCGCCGCGGATGTCGGACGAATCGAAGTCACTGGAGCCGTCGCGCCGATCGGCAGGTCGGCGACGCACATCGTGCCGGCATCGAGAGCGGCGCTGCTGGCCGGCGCGCGCCGGATCCATCGCCGCAGCATGTCAGTGAAGCGTCCGCTCTCCACGAACTCGTACGCGCAGTACGGGCAGCGCACCATCCTGCAGCCGCGCGAGATCGGGCACGACGAGTGGCATTCGGCGCCGGTGAAGTCGGTGCCGCAGAGCGGGCATTCGTAGGTGCGAAGGTCGATCATGTCAGGGTGACCGAGAATGCGCGGAATGCGGCGTTCATCAGCGCGCCGAATCCGAATGCATAGACCATGATGAACGCGGCGATCGCGAGCGCGGGCTTCAGTCTTCGCTCGCGCACCATGACCAGGAAATTTGCCACGCAGGGGATGAAGAGCGTGATCACCGTCAGGGCGATCACCGTCTGATTCGGATTGAGCGCGCCGGCACGCTGCATGGCGAACAGGCCCGCGGCGCCGTAGTCGCGGCGCAGGAAGCCGATCACGAACGCATTCGTCGCCTGGGCAGGCAGGCCTAACGCACCCACGACGAGCGGCGCGAGGACGCGCTGCAGCACCGTTAGCACATGGGTCGCGTTGAGCACATACAACAGAAGCGTGCCGACGACGAACAGCGGCACCGCTTCCTTGAGATACCACTCCGTTCGGGCCAGCACCTTGATCGCGATGTTCGACGCGCGCGGCACGCGCATAGGCGGGATCTCGATGATGAAGTCGCCTGCCTCGCCGCGCACGATTTTCGAGGAGAGATAACCGACCAGGAAGATCGTCACCAGCGTCACGCCGAGCCAGATGATCGTGGCGGGCAGGGACAGCCGGCCTAACATCGCCATGATCACGCCGAGCTGTGCCGAGCACGGAACGCCCAGCGCGAGCAGGATCGTCACGATGACGCGCTCCTTGTTCGTTTCGAGGATGCGCGTCGTCAGCGTGGCCATCGTGTCGCATCCCAGTCCGAGAACCATCGGCAGCACTGCCTTGCCGTTGAGTCCCATCCGCCGGAACGTGCGGTGCAGCATCACCGCGAGCCGCGGCAGGTAGCCGGAATCCTCGAGAATGCCGAACAGCGTGAAAAACGTGACGACGACCGGAAGGATGATCGCAATGGCGTAGGTGAGCGCCATCGTGATGACGCCGTACTCGCCGACGAGCAGGTCGCGGACGATCTGCCAGGGCGCGATGAAGTTGACGGCCGCCGTCGCCCAGGGATTGATGAAGCGCGCGAAGAGCGTGTTCTCGAAGAAGTCGACGAGGATTCCCGCGCCCAGCTTTCCGACGAAGAGCCAGGCGACGTACAGCATCACGGCGAGGATCGGCCAGCCCCAGATGCGATGCATGCAGAGGGCGCCGAGCCTGTCGCGGCCGCGGGCGGTGTGCTCGCCGTTCGTCACGCGCGCGATGATCTCGTCCACCATGCGAAGACGTGCTGCTGCGATGTCGCCGGCAAGCGTGGCGGACTCGCCGTCGCCGCCGCAGATCGCGGCCAGCCCAGCGGCGCGAGAGACTTCGTGCCCCGCGACGTGCGCTTCCACCGCGGGCGAGTACGTCAGGCGCAGCTGCGGCTGGCCGGGCCGGATCGCCTGCCGCTTCAGTTTCTCGATGTTCCACCGGCGCAAGGCGGACGTCGCGACGACGGGGACGCCCAGCAACTCCTCCAGCAGCGTGAGGTTGACCGATTGCGCACGCGGCTCATCACTCATGTTGAGGCAGAGCGTGAACGGCACCCCGTGTTCCGCGATCTGCAGCGAGAGCAGGAGCGTGCGCCGCAGGTTGCCGATGTCGCCGACCTGCAGCACGTCGGCGTCATTGCCGTCGAGCAGCAAGTCGCGCGTGACACGCTCTTCATGCGACTGCGGTGCGAGCGTGTTCGTGCCCGGGGTGTCGATCACTTCGCGCAGCTCGCCGTCGATGTCGGCGATCGCGCTCGTGATCTCGACCGTGGTTCCGGGGTAGTTCGACACGGTCGCATAACGATTGGTGAGCCGCGTGAACAGCAGCGACTTGCCGACGTTGGGCTGCCCGATCAGCAGGAGCTTGCGGGCGTCGCTTCGGATCTCGGATCTCGCGGCCAATTGAGACATCGTCTCAGTCACGTTAGGGCCGCGCGTGATGCAGTGAGGTGACAGCTGTCACCCGTGCGTGTGACTGCGCCCATCACCTCGAATCGGGAGGATGCGGCATCGTTCGCATCGGAGGATTTTCATGAGCCAGGAAGTCAGTTTGTCGATCGTTGGATCGGGCGGAGACGGCGCGGTTGCGGCAGGAGACATCGTCGCGATGGCGTGCGCCGGCGAGGGCCTGCACGTGATCAAGACCGAGGCGTACGGGCCGCAGATCCGCGGCGGAGAATCCTCGTGCACGGTGCGGATCAGCGCCGAGCCGATCTTCGCGCAGGCGGGCGCCATCGACGCTCTCGTCGTGTTCACCTGGAGCGACTACGCGCGCTTCGCCGACGAGCTCGCTCTTGCGGAAAACGTCGTGATCTTCTATGAGGAAGCCGATGCGCCGCCGCCGGACATGCGCGGCATCCTCGTTCCGGTGCCGTTCAAGAAAATCGCACCGCACGCGAAGAACATCCTGGCCCTCGGCGTCCTCGCGCCGCTGCTTCACCTGCCGCTGGAAGGCATGCGCTCGGCGGTCAAACAACGTTTTGCGAAGAAGACCGCGACGGTCATGGCAGGCACTCTCGCCGCGTTCGATCGCGGAATCGGCATCGCCGAGCAATTGCAGTGTGTGGCGCAGACGCTCGCCTACGCGCGCGGAACGCCGCGACTGCTCATGTCGGGCAACGAAGCCGCCGCGTTCGGCGCTCTGCACGCGGGCTGTACGTTTTTCGCCGGATACCCGATCACTCCGTCGTCCGAAATCCTGCACCTGTTGTCGGAGTGGCTGCCGAAGATGGGCGGCACGAGCCTGCAGACCGAAGACGAGCTCGCAGCGCTCGGCGCGGTGATCGGTGCGTCGTTCACGGGCGCAAAAGCGATGACGGCGACTTCAGGTCCCGGACTCTCGCTGATGGCGGAGATGCTCGGCCTGTCGTCGACAGCGGAGATCCCTGCCGTGATCTTCAACGTGCAGCGCGGCGGACCCTCGACAGGCATCCCGACCAAGAGCGAGCAGTCCGATCTCATGCACGCGCTCTACGCGAGCCACGGCGATACGCCGCGCGTGGTGCTCGCACCGTGCGACGTCGAGGACGCATTCCACATCACGGTCGACGCCTTCAATATCGCCGAGGAGTATCAGATCCCGGTGATCGTGCTGTCGGATCAGCTGATCGCGCAGCGGCGGGAGACGATCGAGGCTGGCGCTCTCGTTCACGACGTCAAGCGGCGCCGGCTCGCCACCTCGATCCCCGATTACAAACGGTACGCCGACACGCCGGACGGCGTGTCACCGATGAGCATCCCGGGAACTGCGGATGCGATGTACCAGACCAACGGTCTGGAGCACGATGAGTCCGGACGCCCGAGCGCCATGTTCAGCGTTCACGAGCGGATGAACGCCAAGCGCCACCGCAAGATGGAGGCGATCGGCGGGAAGTACAGGCTGTTCCGCCGCTTCGGGCCGGAGCGGCCGGACGTCGGGATCATCTGCTGGGGCTCGTCGTCCGGTGCCGTTCGCGAGGCGCTGGACATTCTCAACCAGGGCGATCTCCGCATCGCCGCGTTCGTGCCTCGAATCCTCGCGCCGTTGCCTGCCGCGGATCTTCAGGCGTTTGTCGATTCCTGCAGCGAGGTGCTCGTCATCGAGTTGAGCTACTCGCGGCAATTCCACCGCTACCTGCGTTCGCAGATCGATCTGCCGCGCGCAAAGACGGACGTGATGGCGCGCTCCGGCGGAAAGTCGTTATCGGTCACGGAGATCGCCTGTGCCGTGCGGAAGATGTTAGGCGTGGAAGCGCTGGAAGAGGTGATGGCATGACCTGCGACGCGACGTTCACGGCTCAGGACTTCAAGACGGATCTGAAACCGGTCTGGTGCCCCGGCTGCGGCGACTTTGCCGTTCTGAACTCCGTCTATCGCGCACTCGCGGAGCTCGGGTGCAAACCGCACGAGACCGTGATCGTGTCGGGCATCGGCTGCTCATCGCGGCTGCCCGGCAACGTCGAGACCTACGGCTTCAACTCGCTGCACGGCCGCGCGCTCCCGATCGCCACCGGCGCAAAGCTCGCGTCGCCGGAGTTGAACGTGATCGCAGTCGGCGGCGACGGGGACGGCCTCGCGATCGGCGGCAATCACTTCATGCACACCGCCCGGCGCAACGTCGACATCGCATACATCATGATGGACAACGAGATCTACGGCCTGACCAAGGGTCAGGCGGGGCCGACGACGCCGTCCGGCGACAAGACGAAGTCCACGCTGTACGGCAACCCCGACCCCGTCGTTGATCCCTGCGCCCTCGCTCTCTCCTTCGGTGCCTCCTGGGTCGGCCGCGCCTTCTCCGGCGACGTCAAAGGATCGACGGAGCTCATGAAGAAAGCGATCTCCCACCACGGCTTCGCGTTCCTCAACATCCTTTCGCCGTGCGTGACGTGGAGAGGCGAGGATCAGCACAAGGAGCTCCGCGCGAAGATGAGGCCGGTGCCGGCCGGGCACGACTTGACGAATCGCGAGGCAGCACTGCGATTCACGGACGAAGCCGACGACGCGCTGACGGTCGGTGTGCTGTACGACGTCGATCGTCCCACCCTCGTCGATCAGATGGCGGCGATCAGCCAGCGGGCGCTCGGCCCGAAGGGCCAGCCGCCGCTCAGCCAGTTTCTCAATGCGTTCGCGCCGCAACACATCCAGTGAGGTGAATCTGATGTTCATGGAGCCATTTCGCATCAAAGCCGTCGAGCCGATCCGCTTCACCACGCACGAGCAGCGCGAAGCCGCACTGGAGCAGGCGGGCTACAACGTGTTTCAACTCCGCGCCGAGGACGTGATCATCGATCTGCTCACCGACTCCGGCACGGGAGCCATGTCGTCCGCGCAGTGGGGCGCCCTCATGCAGGGCGACGAGTCCTATGCCGGCAGCCGCTCGTTCTACCGCTTCCGCGATGTGGTGCAGGATCTGACCGGCTACAAACACGTCATTCCCACGCATCAGGGGAGAGCCGCGGAACGGATCCTGTTTCACTCGATCCTGCAGCCGGGCGATCTCGTCCTCAACAACATGCACTTCGACACGACGCGCGCGAACGTCGAGATCGAAGGCGCCGAGGCGCGCGATCTGGTCATTCCGGAAGGGCGCCTGCCGTCGCTGATCCATCCGTTCAAGGGCAACATGCATCTCGAGGCTCTCGAGGCGGTGCTCCGCGCGGAAGGCGACCGCGTGAGCATGGTGCTCGTGACCGTGACGAACAATTCCGGTGGTGGTCAGCCCGTTTCGCTCGAGAATCTCCGGGGCGTCCGTGACCTCTGCAAACGTCACGGCAAGCTGTTCTTCCTCGAT
>JBBRMQ010000010.1:0-35804 GCA_038230775.1 Thermoanaerobaculia bacterium | reverse complement strand
AGTGCAGCCTTGGCCGAGGTGACCATGCCGGCGAAGGCGGCGGCGTCGCGGACGGCGATGTCGGCCAGGATCTTCCGGTCCATCGTCGAGCCCGCGGCCTTCATGCCGGCCATGAACTGCGAGTAGGACATGCCGTTCAGGCGGGCCGCGGCGTTGATGCGCGCAATCCACAGCGAGCGAAACTCACCCTTGCGATCTTTACGGCCGGTGAATGCGGAGTTGAGGGCCTTCTCGACCTGCTGCTTGGCGATCCGGTGACCGCGCGACTTCATTCCCCAGTAGCCCTTGGCCAGCTTCAGGATCTTGGCGCGGCGGTTCTTTCTTTTTGGACCTCGTTTGACGCGGGGCATCGTGTTCTCCTTGTTCTTTCTTGATGAGCGGGCGGGTCAGGAGGTGGTGCGTAACCGCGCCGCGCTCTGGTGATCGTAAGACCGTAAGGCCGTAAAACGAGTAGTGACCGGGTATCGGCGGTCTCTACGGCCTTACTTCCTTACTACAAATACGGCAGCATCATCATGACGGTCTTCTTGTTCGACTTGTCGACCTCGACTTCACTGCCGAGGTTCGCCTTCCGACCCGCGGACTTCTTGGTCAGGATGTGGCGAGCGAACGCATGATTCCGCTGCAGCTTTCCGGTGCCGGTCTTCTTGAAGCGCTTGGCGGCACCGCGATGGGTCTTGAGTTTCGGCATAGCTCGTGTCCTAACTGGCTGATCTGTGAATCAATTCCCTGGATTATGTGTCATTCCGAGCCGCGTAGACGGCGAGGAATCCCCGGCGTACTCGGTTGTGGGAGATCCTTCGCCGTCTTCGCGGCTCAGGATGACGGCTGCGCCGTCACTTACTCGGTGCAATCACGATGGTCATCCGGTTGCCCTGGATGTCCGGATTGGCGTTTTCCGACGCCCCGAACTCCTTGATTTCCGTGAGCAAACGGTCGAGCACGGCCCGGCCGAGCTCCATGTGCGACATCTCACGGCCGCGGAACCGGATGGCGGCCTTCACCTTATCCCCATGCTGCAGGAACCGGATGATGTTGTTCTTCTTGAAGTCGAAGTCATGCTCGTCGATGCGAGGGCGGAACTGCACCTCCTTGACGATGATGACCTTCTGCTTCTTCTTCGCTTCTCCCTGCTTCTTCTTCTGCTGGAAAACGTACTTGCCGTAATCCATGATCTTGCAGACGGGAGGGTTGGCCGTCGGCGAGATCTCGACGAGGTCGAGGTCCTTTTCGCGCGCGAGATCCTGCGCCTGCTGCAGCGTCACGACGCCGACCTGCGACCCATCGTCGCCGATCAGCCGGACCTCTGCGGCCCGGATCATGTCGTTGATTCTAGAGAGCGGTTCTGCGGGTTTTCGATCGAAGCGTGATCCTCTGCGCGGCGGAAAAATACCTGGGCCTCCTTGTTGTGAGCGGCGAATCTACGGACAACGAATTACAAAGTCAAGGCGCGTTCGGCGATCAAACGCCGGGCCTCCGCGACGAAATTCTCGACGCTGACCGCCCCCTGATCGCCTCCCGTGCGCTTGCGCAAACTGACGGTGCCGCTCGAGGATTCCTTCTCGCCCACAATCAGCATGTACGGGATCTTGGCCAGCTGGGCGTCCCGGATCTTGGCCCCGAGCTTCTCGTTGCTGGCGTCGACCTCCACCCGAAGCCCAGCCTCGCGGATCTGCTTCGCCGTCGCCTCGGCGTAGTCCACAAACTTCTCGGACAGCGGCAGCACGATGGCCTGAAGCGGAGCCAGCCATAGCGGGAACGCGCCCGCGAAGTGCTCGATGAGGATGGCGATGAACCGCTCGAATGAGCCGTAAATCGCGCGGTGAAGCACGCCCGGACGATGGTCCTTGTGGGCCTCGCCGACAAAGGTGAGGTCGAAACGCTCCGGCGCGTTGTAGTCGAGCTGGATGGTGCCAAGCTGCCACTTGCGGCCGATGCTGTCGGAGACGTCGAAGTCGATCTTCGGCCCGTAAAACGCGCCGTCTCCGGGCTTGAGCTCGTAGGGACGGCCGAGGGAGTCGAGGGCGGCTTTGAGGAGAGATTCGGCGCGGTCCCACAAAGCGTCATCTCCAATGCGCTGCGGCGGCCGGGTGGCGAACTTCGCGGTGTATTCGAGGCCGACCGATCCGTACACGCGGTCGAGCAGCGCCACGAACCGCTTCACCTCTTCCGGAACCTGATCTTCGGCGCAGTAAATGTGCGCATCGTCCTGCGCGAACTGGCGAACGCGGGTCAATCCGCTGAGGACCCCCGAGGCTTCGTTGCGATGGAGCACGTCCTGGGTGTGGTAACGCAGCGGCAGGTCGCGGTAGCTGTGCCGCTTCATGTTGTAAAACAGATGATGCGAAGGGCAGTTCATCGGCTTGAGAGAGAAGTCGTGCTCGCCGCTCTCGCTGTCCATCACGAGGAACATGTTCTCTTTGTACTTGCCCCAGTGTCCGCTGATCTCCCACAGACCCTTGTTGTACATGAGCGGAGTCTTGATCTCGACATAGCCATTCTCGGTGGTGAGGTCGCGCATGTTCTGGGCGAGCACCTGATAGAGCGTGGTGCCTTTCGGGGTCCAGAACGCCGCGCCGGGAGCGAACGGGTGAAAGTGAAAGAGATCGAGCTCTTTGCCGAGACGGCGATGGTCGCGCGCTTTGGCTTCTTCGAGCTGTTTGAGGTACGCGTCGAGCTCTTTCTGATCGGCCCATGCGGTGCCGTAGATGCGCTGCAGCATCGCGTTCTTCACGTCGCCGCGCCAGTACGCGCCTGCGACGGAGAGCAGCTTGAACGCGCCTAACCGGCCCGTCGACGGGACGTGCGGCCCGCGGCAGAGATCGAACCAGTCGCCCTGGCGATAGACCGAGAGCGCTTCATCGCCGGGGATTGCCTTGATGATCTCGACCTTGTACTTCTCGCCGAGCTTGTCGAAGGTGTCGATCGCCTGTTCGCGAGTCCACTCTTCGCGACGGACGGGGATGTCGCGCTTGGCGATCTCGGACATCTTCTCTTCGATGCGGCGCAGGTCGTCATCGGTGAACGGCCGATCGGTCGCGAAATCGTAGAAAAAGCCGTTCTCGATCACCGGCCCGATGGTGACTTGCGTTCCCGGAAAGATCTCCTGGACGGCGTTGGCCATCAGATGTGCGGTCGAGTGACGGATGGTGTCGATTCCCTCGGACGATTTCGGCGTGACGATCTCGACCTTCGCGCCATCGGGCACCGTCGCGTAGACGTCGACGACTTTGCCGTTGATCTTGCCGGCAAGCGCGGCTTTCGCCAGACCTTTGCCGATCGAGGCCGCGACGTCGGCGATGGTGGCGTTATCGGGAACTTCCTTCTGCGATCCGTCGGGTAGTTGTACGTGCATGAGCTCTTTCCAAAATGAAACAGGGCCGATTTCTCGGCCCTGTCAGTTGATCGATTTTCGAGTGGTTAGATCATTGACAGGGCGGCGAAGCCGTCGTCGTTCGCGTCGTGTTCCGAGTGCTCGTCGGGCGCATTCGGTCGCGAATTATACAGGAGCTAACCGCACGCCAGCCGGAAAGTCTAAGCGGACATGAAGACGCTGTTCGCTGTGATCGCGCTCGCCTCCGCTCCGCTCTTCGCCGCACCGCCGCCAGTGGTCAACGGCAGCATCGAGTCGCTCACGTCCTTGCGCTCGGCTCCGGCGAACGGCTGGATCGGATACTCCATCGCGACGCGCGAGCCGCTGACCGTTTCCTGCTGCGACTCGTGGAACAACGGATCGCACTGCGAAGGCTGTTGCCGGCTCGATCGCGACCACGGCATGTCGATCAATCGCCACGATGAAGGCGACATCGGTCCGGTCGGAGAGCGATCGCTCCTCGTTTTCGCGCGTCTGCAGGACGGCGTTGTCGACCGCGTTCGCGTGTTCTCGCCCGGTTGTTCGCTTGACGGCGCGGGCCAGACGATCCGCTGGGTGGAGAGCGTTCCGGAGAGCGCGAGCATCGCCTTTCTTCGCGATGCGGTCGAGCGGGGCACGAAGCAGGCTCGCAGCAATAGCCTGCTCGCGCTTTCGCTGCATGCGAATGCGACGGACACGCTCATCGATCTCGCGCGTCGCAACGACGATCGCGAGATCCGCGGCCAGGCGCTCTTCTGGCTCTCGCAGCAGGCCGGCCGAAAAGCTGCCGACGCATTGAAGGACGCGGTCAACAACGATCCGGAAGAGAGCGTGCGAGCGAAGGCGGTCTTCGGCATCTCGCAGCTTCCGAACGACGAATCGATCCCGCTCCTCGTCGACCTGATGAAGCACAACCGCAGCCGCGAGGTGCGCAAGAAGGCGGCGTTCTGGCTGGGACAGAAAAACGATCCGCGCGCGCTGGCGGCGATCGAGGAGATGTTGAGGAATTAACGGTGTGTATTGGTTGAATCGCCGTGAGCGTCGTTTGCGCCTCCTCTGGTACCAATTCAACCAATACACTCCACTAGCGATGTCATCCCGAGCGTAGCGAGGGACCGGTGTGGGCGGGCGGTGCGCTCATCGTGCCTCCCTCCCACACCGGTCCCTCGCTACGCTCGGGATGACATGCTGCGGTAAACTTGAGCCTTCTAAACGAAATCAGGAGGCGCTCCCATGCGGCACGCAACGGCCGTCTGCTCGTTTCTTCCTCCGCATATCCTGCGTCACATCGCCGAGAACGGCGATGACGCCCAGCGCGAGCGCGCGCACGCCACGCTCGAGCAGTCGGCGCAGATGCGCGGTGAACGCGCAGTGGTGGCGCTGATCGCCGGCGCGGTCAACGTGCCGGCGGGCGAGAAACGAAGAACGGTGTACGACGCGCACCACGGCCGGCAACTTCCCGGGACACTCGTGCGCGGGGAGGGCGCCGCAGCGACAGGCGATGCCGCGGCCGACGAAGCCTACGACGGCGCCGGGAAGACCTACGACTTCTATCGCAGAGTATTCGATCGCAACTCGGTCGACGATCGCGGTCTGCGGCTCGATTCGACCGTGCACTACTCCACCGACTTCGACAACGCGCAGTGGAACGGCCGTCAGATGATCTACGGTGACGGCGACGCCAAACTCTTCAACCGCTTCACGAAGTGTCTCGACATCATCGGCCATGAGCTGACGCACGGCGTCACGCAGTACACGGCGAACCTGGAGTACAACGCGCAGTCGGGCGCGCTCAACGAGTCGTTCTCCGACGTGTTTGGAATCCTCGTCAAGCAATACGCACTCAAACAGACCGCGGCGAAATCCGACTGGCTGATCGGTGCAGGACTCTTCACCAGCCGCGTGAACGGTGACGCGGTGCGCTCGATGAAGGCTCCCGGCACCGCGTACGACGACAAGCTGATCGGACGCGATCCGCAGCCCGCGCACATGCGCGACTACCACAAGACTTCGAGCGACAACGGCGGCGTTCACATCAACTCCGGCATCCCGAACCACGCGTTCTACCGCCTCGCCACGCTGTTAGGCGGAAGAGCGTGGGAGGTGGCGGGACCGATCTGGTACGCCGCGCTGACGCGCAAGCTGGGATCGCGGGCGCAGTTTCGCGATTGTGCCAATGCGACGTACGCCGCCGCCGGCGAGATCCACGGCTCGGGCAGCGAGCCGCAGCACGCCGTGGCGGAGGCGTGGAGGGCAGTCGGTGTGGAGATCGTGGCCGCGACGCCGCGGCTTCACATCCGCGAGTTCGTTCCTCCGGCCGCGGCGGCGGAGGTGCCCCTTCTCCACAGTGTGAAGCGGCCGCGCGCATCGAAGTGAAAGCACGCATCAGACGCAGCGGCGGGTTCGCCGGGATCAGCACGACGCACGAAGTCGAGCTGTCACCGGCGCAGTTGGCGGACTTACGCGCGGAATGTGGGGCCGGACTTCGGCCCGTCCCGGACGGCTTTACGTACGAGGTCTCATTGAACGGTGAGACGTTCAACGTCACCGATTCGGATCTCATTGAGCAGCTGCTTCTGGGGCGGCCTCTCAGGCCGCCGCCCTAATAGAGCCCGCCGCCCCAGTTCAACGTTCGGCGACGGGAACGATCGGCGCAGACGTGATTTTCTCGAAGCGATAAATGAGCATCACGGCCACTGCTGCCAGTCCCGCACAAAGGCCCCACCAGAGTCCGACGATGCCCATCTTCCGGTGAAAGCCTAGGTAGAAAGCGATCGGGGCACCGATGAGCCAGTGGCCGATGAGGTTCGCCACGAACGAGAAATGCGTGTCCGCCGCGCCGCGCAGGATGCCGGAGCCAACGGCCTGCAGTCCGTCGGAGAGCTGAAAGAGCGCAGCGACCATGAAGAGCGGAACGGCGATCGCGATGACGCTTTCGTCCGTCGTGACGAGCCGCGCGAGCGGTTCCGGTATGAGCGCAAAGAGCAGCGAGGCGACGGCCATGATCGCGGCGCCGCCGATGAACGCGGCGCGACCGGCGATGCGCGTTGCTCCAGTGTCGCGCGAGCCGACGGCGATGCCGACGCGCACCGAGCCCGCGCCCGCGACTCCGAGCGCCATCGTGTACGTGAATGACGCCAGCCCGATCACAACCTGGTGCGCCGCGAGCGGCGCGGTGCCGAGGCGGGCGGCGAGAACGCCGACGAGGGCAAAGATGCCGATCTCTGCGCCGAGCTGCAGCGACACCGGCCAGCCGACGCGCGCCATGCGAGCGATCTCTGCGCCGTTCCATCGATGGATGTCGGCTGCGTCCACTCGAATCTTGGACGCTGCGTGCGCGACGATCGCCAGCTCCAGCACCGTGGCCGCGAGGGTCGATAGCGCGGCGCCGGCGGCGCCCATCGGCGGAACGGCGCGCCATCCGAAGACGAGAAGCAGATCGCCGAAGAAGTTCACGATGTTCGCCACCACCATCGCCACGATGAGCGGCCTGGTGATCGACTTCGCCTGCAGGTAGGAGCGCAGAACGAAGAACAAGAGCAGTGGCGCGACGCCGGCGGTGCGGATCAGCAGGTATTGCCGTCCGGGTGCGATGAGATCGCGATCGACGCCGACGTGTCCCATCAGCGCGGCACCTCCGGCGAGCAGGACGGTCAGCATCGCGGTGACGACGAGCGCGAACCAGACACCCTGCCACAGAGCACGCCGCGCGCGGACAGGATCGCCCGCACCCACGGCCTGCGAGACGAGCGGGTCGATGCCCAGCACCGCGCCGATCCCGATGACGGTGATCCCGAAGAAGAACGCATTGGCGAAGCCGACGGCCGCAAGATCGCGCGCCGAGTAGCGGCCTAACACCGCGACGTCGACGATGGTCATCAGCTGCGTCCCCGCCTGCGCCGCGGCGAGTGGTAGCGCCAGGCGAAAAAGCGCGTGAAGCTCGCGTCTCATCATGCGATATTGCACGCGTAATGATCGTTCACCTCATCGACGGAACGTACGAGCTCTTTCGCCACTTCTACGGCGCCCGTCGCGCGCGGGAGGGGAAAGACTCACCGTTCGGCGGGGTACGCGGGGTTCTGCACGGCGTGCTGGAGATGATGGAGACCGGCGGCACGCACATCGGTGTGGCGACCGATCACGTCATCGAGTCGTTCCGCAACCGGCTGTGGCGCGGATACAAGACCGGCGAGGGCATCGACCCTGTTCTGTGGAATCAATTTCATCCGCTCGAAGACGGTCTGGACGCGATGGGAATCGTCGTGTGGCCGATGGTGGAGCTGGAGGCGGACGACGCGCTGGCGTCCGCCGCTGCGCTGGCGAGCGCCGATCCCGCGGTGGAGAAGGTCAGCATCTGGACGCCGGACAAGGACCTCTCGCAATGCGTGGTGGGGACTCGCGTGGTGCAGGTCGACCGCCGCAAGGGCGAGATTCGTGACGCGGCCGGGGTGGAGAAGAAATTCGGCGTCACGCCGGAGTCCATTCCCGACTACCTCGCACTGGTGGGCGATGCGGCCGATGGCTTTCCCGGTCTCGCGGGCTTCGGCGCGAAATCAGCGGCGGCGGTGTTGAAGCGCTTCATCCACATCGAGGACATTCCCGCCGACGGCGCGGAGTGGAAGGTCGGAATCAATGCCGGCCGCCTGTCGCGTGTCTTGAACGAAGAGCGCGAACTGGCGATGCTCTTTCGGACGCTGGCGACGTTGCGCACCGACGAACCGCTGTTCGCATCCGTCGACGCGCTGCGCTGGCGCGGACCGACGCCGGAGTTCGCGAAATTTGCGGAATCGATCGGCGCGCCGGAGCTCGTGGGACGAGCGGAACGCGCCTTTGGTAGGCCCTAGCGGACTCGAACCGCTGACCCCCACCGTGTCAAGGTGATGCTCTACCAACTGAGCTAAGGGCCTGTCTGAAGCAGAAGTTGCTACTAGAGGATGGGTTCACCCTCGGCGCCAACTTAACACAACACACGACGATCATGTTCCCAACGACTTAGGGCCGGGACGCTCGACGGAAGCGTATCGTTGTCCGAACGATGCGAGCAGCAGTATACGGGCGCCGCGGCGTCCACATCGAAGAGGTGGAGCGCCCGATCCCGGCTGATGACCAGGTGCTGATCGAGGTCCGCGCGGCATCCATCAACGCGCCCGACTGGCGCTTGATGTCCATGAGCCCGTGGGTGCGCCGGCTGATGTTTGCGCTCAGCAAGGCAAAGGTCAGGAGGCCGGGGACCGATGTCGCTGGCATCGTCGTCGCCGTGGGCCGCAACGTTACGCAGTTCAAGCCCGGCGATGCCGTATTCGGCTCAGCCCGCGGATCTTTTGCGGAGTACGCATGCGCGTCCGAGTCGTGGCTGCTGCCGAAGCCGGAGAGCGTCAGCTTCGAACAAGCCGCATGCGTCGCCGTCTCCGGGCTCACGGCCTTGCAGGGTCTTCGCGATCGAGGAAATCTCCGCCCCGGACAGAAAGCGCTGATCAATGGAGCGTCGGGAGCGGTCGGCACGTTCGCCGTGCAGGTTGCCAAGGCGTTAGGCGCCGAAACGACCGCGGTCTGCAGCACCCGGAACGTGGAGACCGCGAAATCCCTCGGCGCGGACCGCGTCATCGATTACACGAAAGAGGATTTCACCAAAGACACGCAACGGTACGACGTCCTCTTCGATATCGCGGGGAATTGGCCGCTGCTTGCCTGCCGACGTCTATTAAGTGCCACCGGAACCTGCGTCATGGTTGGCGGGCCGAAGAGCAAGTGGGCTACCGCGACCCGGGCGTTGAAGATGTTTCTCCTGTCGCGCAAGCGATTCAAGATGTTCATGGCCAGACTTGGCAAAGACGATCTGGCGGTGATCACGGAGATGATGACATCGGGCAGGGTGACGCCAGTCATCGAGCGGAGCTACCCGCTGAGCGAGATCGCACAAGCGATGCAGTACGCGAGCGAGGGACACTCGCGCGCGAAGCTCGTCATCACGATGGGAATCGCAGCCTAACCTTCGTGATTCGACTGCGATCCGAATCCGTGGAGAAACTACGCCACGTTCTTGTACGTCTTGAGGTACTTCATCCCCGTGTCGCACATGACGGTGACAACCGTCGCGCCGGATCCGAGTCCTTCGGCGAGACGCAACGCGGCGATCACGTTCGCGCCGGTCGACGTTCCCGCGAACAGTCCCTCTTCGCGGGCGAGCCGCAACGCCATCGCCGTGGCGTCTTCCGTCGAAACCTGTTCGATCTGATCGGCGAGATCGTCGCGCCAGAGCGGCACGACGAAGCCCGCTCCCACGCCGTCGATCTTGTGCGCGCACGCTTCTCCGCCCGACAGCACCGGCGACTCCGAAGGTTCCACCGGGCGTTCGCTCACCAACGCCTCCGGCGCCTGAACTGCAAGAGGACTTGTGTCAGTCGGCGGGCATTAGCCAGCGTGAGGTCGCGCGCTGCTGCGTCGGTTTTGGATCGCGCGAACACCTGGGCTGAGAGAACCCCGCATATCCTGAATAGAAACTTTGTCTGCCGCCGACCTAGGACGAGCAACGGCCGCGGGCGTTACACTTAGCATGATTGACTGAATGCGTGATCACACTGTCGGAGCTGACACGTCGATTCGATAACAAGACGGCTCTGGACTCGGTGAGTTTGTCCCGCGGCGGACGTATTCCTTCGCTAGATGAGATTTTCGTCGCGCAGGTCGGGACGGCCGCGGTGTAAGGCATGCGTTCACCTGCTGCCGCGATCGCGTGGGAATTCAGGCAACGCCTTCGCTGGGGAATGCTCGCGCTGATCGTCTATCTGTTCGCCCTCGCGATGATCCGGCTCGTCGTACTCAGGCAAGGGCAGCCAGCCGACCTCAGTGAAGAGACTCTTTCACTGGTGGCCCTCGTACCGCTGACCGCCGCAGTCATCTATTTCCTGGCGGTGTTCACCTTCGGTCTGTCCGGCGATATCGCAGCCTGCCAGTCGATGTATCCCGCCCGCATGTTCACGCTGCCTGTGCCGACTGCGGCGCTGGCGGGATGGCCGATGCTCTACGGCTCGGCTGCCATGGCGATCCTCTGGTTCGCTACGCGGGTTCTCGGGGTGTGGCCGTCCCATATCGAAGTACCCATTGTCTGGCCGGCGCTTCTGGCCGCATCGCTTCTCGCGTGGACGCAGGCGCTTGCGTGGATGCCGTACCCCCTGCCGGGTTTGCGCGTGGCCGTGATGGTGCTGTGGCTCGCCGCAATCCCCCCTGCGATTATCCAGGCGCTGCATCACAACACGCCAGAAAGCGTAATGCTGACGATCCTGGCGCCGCATGTTCCGCTCGCATATCTCGTTGCGCGCTTCGCAGTGAGGCGAGCGCGCTGCGGCGACGTGGCCGATTGGCGGCGGCAACTTTTCAGCCGGCGCGGCCGCATCGCAGATTTTCGGTCGCCGGCCAGCGCTCAGGTATGGTTCGAATGGCGGCAGTATGGCCGTTCGCTGCCCTCGCTGGTCGCGATCCTTCTGCCGTTCGAGTTGGCGCTGCTTTTCATTTTTCGCGGCACGCCGGGGCTCGTCGTCGAGACGCTCGTCTTCGTGCTGTGCACTCCACCTTTCATGGCCGCTTTCGTCGCCGCGTCCGTTCGCGCGCCGAGTACGCCGTTCACTTCGATGCGGCCGCTGACCAGCATGTCGCTCATCGCCGCCAAGTTGAAAGCAACGATCTGGAGCACGCTGGCCACGTGGTTGCTCGTTCTCGTTGCGATTCCGGTCGCGTTGCGACTCACCGGCACCTCCCTTCTGGTCAGCGAACGCGCGCATCAGCTCGCGGACATCATCGGCACGCCTCGGGCGGTCGCGCTCGCGGTGCTGGGACTGTTCGCACTGCTGGCATCGACGTGGAAGCAGCTCGCGCAGAGTCTGTACATCGGAATGAGCGGCCGCGAGTGGATGGTCAAGGCAAGCGTATTTCTGGCTGTGGCGTTCCTCGCCGTCGTTCTGCCACTGGCCCATGGGATCAGCGGGAACCGCAGCGCACTGGCCGTGTTATGGACCGCTCTTCCCCGGATCGCCGCGGTTCTGGTCTGCATCAAACTCTGCCTCGCCGGATGGATTGCCGTGCGCCTGCATGACAGACGGCTGCTCAGCGACCGCGCGCTCGTCATCAGTGCGGTCTGTTGGGACATCCTCGTCTTCGCGCTCTACGCGGTGCTCGTCTGGATCGTTCCCGATCTGCTGATAGGGAGGTACGTGCTGGCACTCGTCGCGATCCTCGAAATCCCGCTTGCGCGTGTGGCCGCGGCACCGCTGGCAGTTGCGTGGAACCGGCACCGATGAACAGGAGGACATTCATCGGAGTGGTTGCGGTCATCATCGGTCTGCCTCTCGTCCTGACCGCGATCGAGGCAGCCTCTGATTACGTCCACAATCGAAACAACGGCGCGCTCGTCTCGTCCGGCGAGAAGCGTGAGTACCTGTTGTACATCCCGCGCAGCTACGACCGCTCGCGGCCGGCGCCGCTCGTGATCAGTATGCATGGAGCGAGCATGTCGCCAAGGCAGCAAATGGAACTGAGCGAGTGGAACGGTGTGGCCGAAAGGGAAGGGTGCATCGTCGTGTATCCGGCGGGTCTCACGACGGCGGGACCGAGGGTGTGGCGGGTGGGGCTGGAGAGCGGTTTGACGAAGGACGTCCGCTTCATCTCGGAGCTGATCGACAAGCTCGAGGCGGCCTACAACATCGACCGGGACAGGATCTACGCCAACGGCTTTTCCAATGGCGGAGGGATGGCCTTTGTGCTGTCGTGCATGATGCCCGACCGGATCGCGGCTGTCGGGATGGTGGGAGCTGCGCAGACGCAGCCGTGGAGCTGGTGCACGGAACGTCGACCCGTTCCGATGATTGCGTTTCACGGCACCGCGGATTCGTTCGCGCTTTACGACGGCGGATCGTCGTGGGTGGCGCCCAATCTTCCGGCGATTCCGGTGTGGACGAGAAATTGGGCTCATCGAAACCGTTGCGAACCGATGCCGATCGACGCAGCGGTGACGGCCGATGTCACCCGCCGCCAATACGTACGCTGTGCGCACGACGCGACCGTCGTGCTCTACACCATTCGCGGCGGCGGGCACACCTGGCCCGGCGGCCAGCAACTTCCGGTGTGGTTCGCCGGAACGACCAGCCGCAGCATCGACGCCACCGGTCAGATGTGGGCTTTCTTTCGTGAGCATCCGCTCCGAAAATAGTTGTGACGTCTCAACGGACGGATAACGAAGCCGTCTCGAGGAACACATCGACTCCGCTTCAATCGAGTGACCCTGATCCTGCAGAGTTCGTGTTATTTTCGGGCTTCTCCACACGGGAACTGAGTGCATGAGTCTTCTCATTGCGTCAGCAGCACTGGCGCTGATCGTCGCTGACCCGCCTCTGCAGAAAGAGGTCGAAGAGACGCGCGGACAGCTCATCGCGATCGAGACCCAGATCGAAGAAGCGAAACTCCGGGTGCCGTTCGGCGCGGATGCAGCCGCGACGGAAGCGGCCCTGAGAGCCGAGGCGAAGGATGCGGGGCTGTCGCGAATTGAGGTGGCGTTCGCGACCGCGGAGAACGAGGCGATCGACGGCGTCGAGCTTCGGCGCATCGACGTCTCGGGCCGGGACTCCTACCAGAAACTCCAGCAATTCCTACACCGCATCACGCTCTTCGGCGCCGTCGGCATCGATCGGCTGAACATGGACGCCGCGCCCGGCGGGGTGGTGGCGTTCAGCGCGCGCATCGTGTACCCGGTGTTCCCGGCGCGCTCGGTGGTACCGCTGACCAAGAAGCCCGCGTCGTCGAGCGACGATGTGTACAGGCAGATCCTCGCCGCGGAGAGCGAAATGCTGCAACGCGAGCGGACCGCGCTCGCGTCCTTCAACCGGATCGTCGCGCGCTTCAACGGCGCGAACATGATCAATGCGCTCGCCGCTGTTGCGCACGCACTCGAGACGTCGGCGGTCGCCATGACGAGTATCCGCGCCGGCGCCCCCACCACGTTTACCGGCATGGCCCTCGGATTGAAGCATGTCGACGCGGTTCGCGCCGCGCTGCAGAAGTCCGGTTTCGAGATCGAGAACCTGAATGTGAATCCTGCGGGAGGATGCAGCGCGTTCACGGCGACCGCGCGTCTGACCGCGAAGGAGCAGGCGAGTGAGGTCGTCCTCGACAACGGCATCTTCGACGAAGGTGCGGCGGCGATCTGCAAGACGAAGTCGCTCGTCCCGTCAGACATCGCAGTGCGGCGTGAGGATGCCGGCGGAATCACGCTCCGGCTGCGCGATGCGGATGCCGGAACGCTGTTCAACGCGCTGCACGACGTGTCGTCAGAGAACTTCGTCGTCGACGGTGGGATCGACCGCCGGTTCAACGTGACGGCGGAGAAGGCAACCGTTCCCGAAATCCTCAAACAGTTGCGCGGCTCGGGGTTGACGATCAGCGACGGTCACGTTCACCGCGTGGGGTCCAGCGAGCCAGCGGTGAAGTTTCGCGGGCAGAAGTGGGAGGGCGAACCGGTCACCTTACTGCTGCACGATGCGTCGCTACCCGACATCATGTGTCTCTTTCACGAGATCACGCAGATGAACGTCCGGCTGCAGCGTGATGCAAGCGTGAGAGTCAGCGTATTCCTGAAGGACGTTCGGTGGGATGAGGCGATGGCGAATCTCATCGCGACCGCCGGCCAGCGATACAAGATTGTTGAGGACAAGATCTACGTCGGCCCGAAGGGCGTGGTCGACGCCGCGGCGGTCGACGCCTGCGAGCTTGCGCACGCCGTGACGACTGATCGGCAATGGGCGGCTCGCCCGCAGCGTCTGGACGATGTGTCGGCCACCGACCTTACGCTCGCCGGCGTTGCCGGTGCGAAAGGCAGTTGGAAGGCATACACGTTCGGCCCGCTGAAGAAGGTGTGGATCCTCGAGCCCGGCACGCGTCTCCACGAGTCGACGGTGCAGTCCGTCGGCCCGGACGGTGCGACGCTCAAGACGGATGCTGGTCAGATTGTCGAGCTGAGGCTGAAGTGAGGCTGAGAGATGGTAGGCGCTAACGGACCCGAACCGGCGACCCCCACCGTGTGAAGGTGATGCCACGGTCGGCGACAACTTAGTACACCCCAGGATGATCGTGGTCCCAACAACTTAGGGATATCCGCGGATATCCCGGGTCGTCCGACTGCGCGAACACTCCGCGAACACTTACACGATCTGAAAGACACGGATTCAACGGCCGGGCACGCTCGCTTGAAATACGGACGCCGGAATCAACACGTTGAATCGGACCGATGTCACGTCGATGGTCGTTTCGCCGAGTGAATCGTGAATCGTGGTGTGGAACGGGACCATCTCACCATCGACGTCGCGGTAATCGTCGAACGTTGTCGTCTCGCCGACGGTTTCGCGCTGCACGATCCTCGAGATCCGTTGCGAAACCTGCAGGCGCGATGTCGCGCCGCGCTCCGGCGTCAGCTCAACGACCCAGGTTGGCTCTTCGCCGATCTTTGCGGCCTCGCGGACGATAACGGTCTTGTACAACCGCGTGAGGTCGACCAGTGGGTGAACGGCGTTCTCGCGCCGCGCACGAACGTTCGCCTCTTCATCGTTGATCTCATCCTGACCGAATGTCGTTTCCTGTCCGCCGGCCACCGAGTCAAAATAGAGACGGAGCGAGCCGATGGTTTTGCCAGCCGCCGTCCACACCTCGCTCTCGTTGCGCATCGACGGCAAGCGTTCCTGAATCGTGAGATCGGCGACGACGCCCTGGTTCTGATAGATCTTCCGCGCGTGAATCTCCATGGACGAATGCCTGCGCAAGTTCGCCTCGCCGCCGATCGCGTCGATCATGCGAGGAAGAAGGAAGTCGATGGGCGGAAAGTCGGCCGCGATGGGAGCGGTCGCCACTGGAGTTTCGGGAGGTGCGGCGGCCGCCGGCTGCGCAGCCGGCGCAGGCGTGTTCAGAATGAGCGGCCAGAGCAACCTGCCGGCGTTCCCGACTTTCGTCATGAAATTTGGCGACGTGTTCGCGAGGAAAACGAAGCCGGCGTGGCGTTCCGGAATGAAACTCACCAGCGCGCTGATCCCCTGCGAGCCGCCGTTGTGCTCGACGACGCGCAGTCCGTTCCAGTCGTGCGTCGCCCATCCGAGCGCGTAGGAAGTCGTGGCGCTGATCGGAGTCAACGGCGTCGTGAGCTCGCGAAACATCTCCGGCGAGACGAATGGACGCCCGCCGAAGTTGCCGTTGCCGGTGAGCATGCGCAGCCACTGCGCCATGTCATGCATGGACGAAGCGACGTTCCCTCCCGGCGCGAGCGCTTCGAGACTGCGCGGCGGCGGCACGGCGCGAAACTGCTGCGAGCCGATCGAATAGACGTATCCGGTCACATGATTCGGGAGCGTCGTAGCGGTTTGCGCGGACGTCGTGCTCGAGGTCATTCCGAGCGGATCGAAGATCTGCGCCTGGACGACGTGCTCCCACGTGGATTGATTGGCTTTGCCGACGATTTCGCCGACTGCGGAGTACATGGCATTCGAGTACTGAAACGCACTTCGAAACTTCGCGGCCGGCCTCGCCGCCGTCGCCGCTCGCACGTAGTCCTCACGTGACAGCACGCCCGGTTCCGCGGCGAGATCCGCATACGCTTTCAGGCCCGTGCGATGATTGAGCATGTCGCGCAGTGTCACCTGCGCATCCGCCTCCGCATCGGCCATCCGAAAATACGGCAGAAACTTTCGCGGATGATCGCCGAGCGAAAGCAATCCACGATCTGCGGCGAGCGCGATGGCCATCGATGTGAACCCTTTCGTGCACGAGCCGATCGGGAACACGGTGTCAGCAGTCACCGGCAGTTTGTGCTCGATGTCGCGCATGCCTTGCGTGCTGGCGTAGACGACCTTGTCATCGCGCACGATCACGAACGCGAGGCCGGGGATGTGCTGCTCGGCGCGCTGCTGCGTGAGGATGCGCTCGATCTCTGAGAAGCGGTCCGGCGCCGGCGTGACCGATCGGCATGCGGACGTGAGGAGAATCATCGCCAGCGCACACGCGCGGCGCCTGAAGCGTGACTTGGGCATGACCTGAAGTTACGCGCGCGGGAACGTGATGTTTCAGCAAGGAACATGAGCGGCGTGAATGCGTTGAGAAGTGGTAGGCGCTAGCGGACTCGAAACCGTTGATCCCACCGTTTGAGGGTGACGACACGACGTCATCTGCGCCTCAATCACCAGCATGGGCCGGTGTGGCGATCCGCTTGACACTTCAGTAGAACGTTCTATATAGTCGCGAGACGATGAAGCTCACGAGCCGCGAACGAATGCTCGACGCAGCAGAGACCCTCTTGCGGGAGCAGGGACTCACCAGCGCCGGGATCCAGCAGGTCGTCAGCCGGAGCGGCGCGCCGATCGGCTCGATTTACTACCATTTTCCAGGCGGGAAGAACCAGCTCGCGTCTGAGGCTCTACGCATTCACGGCGAGAAGGTGCGGCGCATGCTCGGCAGCGCGTTCGCGCAGAAAAGGCCTGTCGAACAGCGGCTGCGCGCCTTTTTCCGAGGCGCGGCAAAGTCGTTTCAGCAACAAGGCGCGCAAAGAGGCTGCGCCATCGGCGCCGTGCTCCTCGATCTCGACGCCAAAGACGAAGCGCTACGCCAGATTTGCGACGAGATCCTGACCAGTTGGACTGATTCAATCGCTCCACACCTGCCGGGCCAGACGCGGCGAAAACGCCGCTCGTTCGCCGTAGCGATCATCTGCGCGATCGAGGGTGCGTTCATCCTCGGCCGTGCCCAACGGAGTGGGCAGCCGTTCATCGATGCCGCGGAGTGGCTCATCGCCGCGGCGCGTGGGAGGTAGTCAATGCGTGTCACGGTGGTAGCGGCATTTCTCATCCTAATCACGACAGTACTGGAGGTGACCATGGCCGACAATCCGATCACCAGCGATCCCGTTCGAGGGAAGACGATCCGATGGACGTTCACCGATGGGCCGATACCGGCCTCGTTCGAGCACACGTTCCGCCAGGATGGATCGCTCGTCTGGCGCGTGCTCGATGGACCGATGAAAGGCGGGTCCGGTGAGGAGAAGAAGTACAGCGCGGCGCGCGTCGCCGATGATGTGTACGCGATTTCATATCTCGCCGCATCCGGCCACACATTGACAGTGATCCTGAACCTGAGAGACAAACGGATGTACGGGTACGGGTCCAACGACAAGCAGTGGTTCGCGCTCCACGGAACCGTGGACGGCATCGAGTAGATTCTCCGGCGAATTCTGCTGAGGCTCTGCAGTTGTCGCGGACCGAATCAGGACTCGGTGAGCACGTAGGTGAACAGCACTGGCGTTTTTCGCAATGAAAAACGCCGCTCCTTCTTTCGTCCACGTGAGCGGCGTGAGGAATTTACGGATTGGTAGGCGCTAACGGACTCGAACCACTGACCCCCACCGTGTGAAGGTGATCCCTCCGTCCGCGACAACCTACTACAACGTAGGATGATCGTGTTCCCAACAACTTAGGGACATCCGCGGACATCCCGGGTCGTCCGTAGGGGGACCGTGCGAACACTTCGCGAACACTTCGTCAGTACGTCATAGACTCGTTCGCACCGAACGCAGGAGGCCTGGCATGAGAGCTCGCCATGTCGCGATCGCTTTGCTTTGCATTCTGCAAGCCTCAACCGAGGCACTCGTGCAACTCTGCCGCGTCTGGTCCGCGGTGAAGTTCTCCGATCCGCAACTGATGATGCGCCAGGCCGGCTGGGATCCTCCACTTGTCCACGCGGTTCCTGCCGCTCGTGCGCGGAGCCTGGCCGTAACCAGCGGCGACCAGGTGCGTCATACAGAGTGATGGCCGACAATCGAAGCGTTTCCGTAACGGGCCGAAAATGAATCGCGCTACCTCGCGCTGAAATGGGGGATGTTGATGGTCCGAACCCTCACGGTGATTCTGGTGTTGAGTTGCGCGACGCAGGTTGTCGCGCAGACGAATGACGACGCGCCATCCCAGTTCCTGCTTTTCGGCGGCGTTTCGGAAAACATCAACTATGTACCCTACCGCGGTACGCTGCTGATCACGGATCGGAAAGTTTCACCGTTCCTCAGTCTTGGCAGCGGGCGAGGCTTCGAGTTCTCGGTCACCCGACGCAAGACCCGACATCTCGCCTACACCGCGGACTTCTCCGGCTACTTCGAGCGCTTCGCCGGTGACGCAACGTACTGCCAGCCCAATGCCTGCGGCGTAGGATTGCGCTTCGAAAACAAGGCACAGACGTTTTATCTCGTCGCCGGCCCTGAGTACCGCGGATCGGAGCGGCGACGTATGACCCCGTTCGTCCATGCCCTCGCTGGAGGGGTGTTCAGCCGTTCGAACTTCACGATGGCGGGGTCGAATGTCCAGTACTTCAACCCATACAGCACCACGGGTCTGATCCTCCTTTCGGCATCAGCATTTCCAAAGACCTCAACCATCCACTACGCCGACTCTCATACCGACATCGGCTTGACTCTGTCCCTCGGCGCCGGACTGGACGTACGGATGAGCGAGGCGCTCAGCGGCCGCATCCTCATCGACTACGACCCTACATTCCTCACGCGGCCCGATATCCGGAACCCGGCGGTCGCGGGGCCGACCGGAACCACACACATCCAGAATCACAACCGCCTCTCGTTCGGCATCGTGTGGCACTTCCGCTGACCATTTCGACGAAATGAAAACGCCGCTCCGTCTTGCAGCGTGAGCGGCGTTGGTTGAATGAAGATTGGTAGGCGCTAACGGACTCGAACCGTTGACCCCCACCGTGTGAAGGTGAGACCTGGCTTTACGACGACCCGCGACGTCGCTTCGGCGGGTCGTCAGAAGGGCCAGGCAGTCACTGCTTCGTGATGGCGCTGCGGCCGCCGCGGAGAACGTATTTCTGCACCTTGCCCGTCGCGGTCTTCGGCAGCTCGGCCACGATCGTGACGCCATGCGGCGCCTTGAAGTGTGCCAGATGACTCCTTGCGTACTCCCGAAGCTCCTCGGGCGTCGCCGTCGCGTCTTTCTTCAGAACGATGAACGCGTGCGGAACCTCGCCCCACTTCTCGTGCGGAACGCCGACGATCGCCGCCTCCTGCACGCCGGTGTGACGAAGCATGACGCCCTCCACTTCGATCGAAGAGATGTTCTCGCCGCCGCTGATGATCACATCCTTGAGCCGGTCGCGAATCTCGATGTAGCCGTCCGGATGAACGACGGCGGCGTCGCCGCTGTGAAACCAGCCGCCGGCCATGGCGCGCGCGGTCGCTTCGGGATCGCGAAAGTAGCCTTCCATCACGACGTTGCCGCGAACGACGATCTCGCCGATGGCGAGCCCGTCGCGCGGCACCGAGGCACCCTGCTCGTCGACGACACGCAGATCGCCGGAGGAGATCAGCTCGACCCCCTGGCGCGCCTTGATCGTAGCGCGTCCGGCCGCGTCGAGCTTCTCGTGCTCGCGCCGCGGCTCGCAGACCGAGATGAACGGCGCGGTTTCCGTGAGGCCGTACACCTGCGTGATCGTCCATCCGAGCTCGCCTTCGATGCGTTCGATGGTCGCGGCGGCCGGAGGGGCGCCGGCGGTGAGAATGCGCAGCCCGCGGCGGGCGCCGCTGCGGATGTCGGGCGGAGCGTTCGCGATGCCGATCAGAATGGTGGGCGCGGCGCAGAACATGGTGATCGCTTCGCGGTCGATGAGCTCGAAGATCATCGCCGGGTCGACTCGGCGCAGGCAGATGTTCGCCGCACCGGCGGCCGCCGTGGTCCACACGAATGTCCACCCGTTCGCGTGAAACATCGGCAGCGTCCACAGGTACCGGTCGGCGCAAGTCATGGGATGGTGCATGAGCGTGCCCACCGTGTTGACCCATGCGTTGCGGTGGGTGATCATCACGCCTTTGGGCTGCGACGTGGTGCCGCTCGTGTAGTTGACAGTCAGCAGGTCGCGCTCGCCGATCTCCGGCGGCGAAAACTGCGCCGTTGATTGCGAGATCAGGCTCTCGTAGTCAAGCCATCCGTCACGCGCGCCTTCATACGCGACGAAGTGTCTGACGGCGGGAATCTCTGCGCGAATGCGATCGACCGTTTCGAGATAGTCGCCGTGCGCGCAGACGATCGTCGCGCCGCTGTGCTGGATCATGTACGCGAAGTCGTCCGCGAGCAGACGATAGTTGAGTGGAACGAGTACGGCACCCACCTGTGGTACGGCGTAGAACGACTCGAGCTGGGCGTGCGTGTTCGGCGCGATCGTCACCACGCGATCGCCTTTTCGGACGCCGAGTTGCTGCAGAATCGCGGACCAGCGGTCGCAGCGATCGAAGAATTGCTCGAACGACAGTCGCAGGTCGCGGTCGACCACGGCTTCCCTGTCGCCGTACAACTTCCTTGCCCGGCGTGCGAAGTCGAGCGGCGTGAGAGGAAGCTCCACCTGCCACCTCCAGTTGCGATGCGTTGGTTGGGGTGGCGCATCGTACTACGCCAGCGATCGGACGCGCTTTCGCCGGCGAGACGCCGGCGCTCCGCGTTCTACGCAGGCTCACAGGCCGTGAACCTGTTAGGCGCTACCGGACTCGAACCGGTGACCCCTAGCGTGAAGGTGATGCTCTCGCATGTGATTCTCAACGACTACGAGAAGTCCGGCCGCACGCTCGAGCATGCATTTCGTCGCACCGCTGCCTAACACGCGACGCGTGCACTTCGCCGCAAAAAAACGCCGCCCTTACGGCACCGCCGGAACGGGCGCCGCGGCCGCGCGCACGGCCCTCTTCCCCCGTCCGATTTTCAATAGCCAGAAGACGCCCGCAACGGCCACCACAAGCAACGAGATGCCGAGCACCGGACGGACGACGACCCATGCCACGGCGATCGTGAAAACGGTGAGTACAGCGGCGCCGAGGACCGCGAAAAGGCCGATGCCGGCGCTCAGCGCGGTGCCGAAGAGCGGAAGGACATCCGCCATGACGGCGATTGGACTGAACACCATGAACAGGCCGAGGAACATCATGAAGAAGCCGACCCCACGGAGGATCCACGTCAGGACCGCGTTGCGATCCTGGGCGGTCTTGAACATCTCGGCCGCCGTGTGCACCCCGGTCTCCACCAGGAGAATGGCATCGCCCGCCTTTGCCTGGTAGGGAGCGAATGTCGAGGCCTTTTGTACCGCGACGAGGCTGACCGTTGCAGGCTTGACCTCTTCAAAGGAGATGCGAACGTCGCCCACCTTAGGCGTCGCCGGACTCTCGGCCATGTAGAACTTGCCTTCCCTGACTTGCATCTTGCTCTTCACTGCAGGCGGGAGCTTCTCGGCGGCGGAAGCGTCCACCGGCAGGGCCGCGGCGTCCGTCAGCTTCGAGACCTGTTCCTCGGACATGGTGAATGCCCCGACGTTGACCGGATCAGCGGTGAACGTCTTCGACTGGTACGGAGGGGCCTCCGGATTCTCGTGGCCTTCCGAGTGCTTGAACGAGGAGGAGTCGACGCGCCCCTTGGCCCACTCTTGCTTGTAATCGTAGGTGGTCACCGTTTCGGTGCTGCCGCCGGCTTTCTTTTTCGTTTCTTTCGTCTCGTGTTCCGTCCACTGATACATCTCGACGGTGCGCAGCAGTTTCACGCCGTCCGTCTTTACCCCGAGCTCGTCGTCCGCCACTGGCGCTGAAGTTTTGACTGCGCCACTGACGTGCACCAGTTTCCCTTCCTTCGATGCGTCGACCGAATCGGCGGACACGGGGACGACCGCGCCGAGGCCTTCGCTGAGGCTGCGCGCGGTGCGTACCGCCCGCCCTTCATTCCAGTAGAGAAGCGGGAAGGAGACGAGGAAAAGGATGATGCCGAAAAGGACGCTCTTGATCGATCCGGCAACACGGGAAAACCAGGATTCGCTGCTCACAACGCTGAAAGAATCGGCCATTGTCATTTCTCCTTCCTGGGGTTGGAGGGATAGGGGGCCCGAACAGGACGTGTGGGCGAACAGTACGCGAGCCGGATTTGGAGGTCAAACCGTGTTGGTTTTGGGTCAGGCCTTCGCTTCGACACACTCAACGGCGCGATCTTCCTCGGCGAGGAGCGTTCGATCGGATCCATCGCGGCCGGAAAGGCTGCGGATCTGGTGGTCCTTGCCGGTAACCCGGCGAAGAACATCGACGACGTCGAGAAAGTGGAGACCGTCTTCAAAGACAGTGTCGGCTACGACCCCGCGAAGCTGAAGCGATCGGTCGAAGGACTGATGGGGTTGCGTTGACAGTCGAGGGCCGGCCTGCAGAGGCACGCAAACGCTTGGCGACATTCTCGTGACGATGAGTCAGAGCCAGTCCAATGCAAAGCCACGGTGTGACATCCTCGTTGCGATAGCGGAACACCGACAGACTCGTCAGGTCTTGGTACACAGTTGGTCGAACGAGTCGCCCTGTTGCATCGAAGGTGTTTGAAGACACGAAGCGCTGAGTGATTGGCATGTGTGTCAACTGCAGACCGAACGGAGTGAGACGATGAAGATCAGCCGCCGATCCTTTCTCAAAGCTGCAGCGGCAATGGGTGCTTCGCTCGCATGGGTCGGACCGGCGCACGGTTCGCGTATCAACTGGCATGAGCGGCGTGATCTCTATCCTCAAGGCGTCGCCTCGGGCGATCCCGACGCGCACAGCGTCATCCTGTGGACGAGACGTCCGTTCGCCGAGGGCACACGCCAGCTCCTGACCGTCGAGGTAGCCGAGGATGAGGCATTCCGCCGAGTCATTGCGCACGCGAAGGCGCCGGTCTCGAGCGCCGCGGACTGGACCGCGCGCGTTCTGATTGGAGAACTCAAGCCGGCGCGCACCTACTGGTATCGATTTACCGACACCGACGGAAATGGCAGCCGCGTCGGCCGCACGATCACAGCGCCGTTGCCAAACGATCCACGTGTGGTGAACTTCGCATTCGTGAGCTGTCAGGACATCAATGAGGGCAAGCTCAACGCCTATCGCCGGATGATTTACGAAGATGAACGCGCTCCGGCCGCCGAGAAGCTCGATTTCGTTCTGCACCTCGGTGATTTCATCTACGAGGTGGTCCAGTATCCCGACGAGGTGAAAACGCGCTATGACCGGACGATCTATGAGGTTGCGCGCTTCTCCGATGAGCATAGCCACAAGGTCGGCAACTTCCACATACCGCTGACCGTCGATGGCTACCGGGCCGTCTACAAAGGCTATCTCGCCGATCCTGACCTCCAGGATGCTCGCGCGCGCTGGCCGTTCGTCGCCATTTGGGACAACCACGAATTCTCCTGGCAGGGTTGGCAGAGCATCGTCAAAGCGCCGAGGTTTGAGCAACCGGGCCAGAGCATCAAGATCGCGGCGAATCAGGCCTGGTTCGAATATCTTCCCGCACGCGTCACTCCGCCGAGCGGGTCGCTCGAGCGCTTCGATCCACCAGCAGTAAAAAACGTTCCGATCGACAAGTTCGACAACGATGGGCTGGGGGTCGAGCCGAACAACCTGACGGCGATCAACAGCCTCAAGGGCTACAGGGCGCTGCGGTACGGCCGCAACCTCGACCTGATCATTACCGACCAGCGCAGCTATCGGAGCGCGGACCCCTTCAGCGATCCCTCTCTCGGAAAGCTCGGCGGCGACGAGTTCCCCAACATGTTTCCTGAGCGTGAGATGCGCGCTCTCGACGGCGGGCGCGGCGCCAACGGCGGCAATCCGCCCGCGGAGATCCGGTTCAACGATGCGCATGTTCCCAACCCGCAACGGACCGCGCCGCCGCAAACGATTCTCGGGGCGGAGCAGAAGGCATGGTTCAAGGACAAGCTCAAGAAATCAACAGCGGCGTGGAAAATCTGGGGGAACTCGCAGGGCGCTCTCGATGAGCGCGCCGACCCGCAGAACCTGCCGGCCGGACTGACCAAGGAATCGTGGCCAAAAGACCTTTACGCGACTGTGGGCGGGGGTGACTACGGCACAGCGTACGCAGAGCGCGCCGAGATTTACCATCTCGTGCGCGACGCGAAGATCACTGGCTTCGCGATCGTCTCGGGCGACCGCCACCACTTCTGGGCCGGATATGCAACCGCGGATCTTCCGCCCGGCAAGTTCGAGCCGGTCGGCTTGAGCTTCATCGGCGGGTCACTGGTCAGTCCCAACACCATGGAAGCCCTCGAGCACAATCTTCCGAACACTCCGTTGCGACCGCTGTTTCTTGCGGACAAGGCGGGGGCGAAGCCGGAATGGACCTTCAACATGCTGCTGAGGCACGGCGTCCGTTCCTGCCTCGAATATGCGAAGAGCTTCGACCTGAAGCGCGCCCACGAGCTGTCCAACCCGGATCTGGCTCCGCACCTCGAGTTCGTCGATCTGGGAGGACACGGTTATGCGAAGGTGCGATTGTCGGCCGATGAGATGCGCACCGAGTTTGTCTGCATCCCGCGCCCCATTGCGCATAGCGAAAGATCGGACGGCGGCCCAATCAGATATCGGGTGTTACACACTGCTGCTCTGTGGAAGAGCGGAGAGCGCCCGCAGTTAAAAACCTCGGTTCTCGAAGGCGACGCTGGACTGTCGATTTGACTGACTCACGGCCCTTCTTTTCACGCGCCGACGCGATCGCACGGTGGCGATGAGGTAGCTGCTGCGGGCGATACGGTCGAACAGCAGTTGAACGCGCTTGCGACATATCGCGAGTGCGTCGTGGAGTCGTGGCGCGATGGGGAGATCAGCGCCAAACCTTCGCCAGCATTCTCGCCACGAAAGGCATCAACGCCTTCACGCTCCGCGACCTCCTCGGGCACACGAGCACACGAACCGCCGAACGCTACGCACGACCCAGCAGTGAAACACTCGCTGCAGTACAGCAAGCACTCTCGTAAATCACGGCGGGTCGCCAGCACACCCACGCGCCACACCATGCGCCTCGAGAATACCGTGCGCTTCGTCACCGGAGATATTGATCGCTGTTTCAAGGTGTTCTGCAAGCGCATCAAGCGGAACTCGAACCGCTGACCCCCACCGTGTGAAGGCCCAACTGAGGGTAAGCCTTCGCCTACGTCAGCGCTTCCCAGGCTCGCGGGTGGGCTCGTTCGATGAGGTCCCGCACTGGCGAGAGTGCGTTCCGGAAGTATTTCGACGCTCGTCTTGGAATATCTTCCACCGCAGACTCGAGCGCTCCCGGGTGCAACTCCGCGAGAGCGGCGCAGAGGACCGCAGCCTGGAAGCGATCTCGCTGTGCCTTCTCGCTACCACCGCGCCGGACGGCTGACACGATGAGCTTATGCACCGCGAACCTTTCGGGCAGCGGGACGCGAACGGCGCAGCACCCTTCGCGCGCCAGAAGTGCCCCGACCTGTGACTCCGCGAGCAGGTAGCCGAGGTATGGCAAACCAGTGGCGTGCGCCTGGAGCTCGGGGACGCGGATTGTGGGATAGGTTTCGTCGCCCGCGGGCGCGAGCAGGTCGACCTGGAATGTCGACCGGCCTCGCTTTTTGAACGACGTCGATGGTTGCTTGTGGTCGAGCTGTGGCACCTCGACAAACTCGATCCCCGAGTCCCGTAGCATGTCCAGGAGGCTGTGCCCTGGTTGCGCATCGAGCGCCAGCCGCTTGCGCCGCGCCACGTCAATGTCTTCTGTTGCATAGGCCGCGGCCCGGATGCCAAGACGGTTCAGGACGACGCCGTAGGCGTGGGAGCCGATGAGCATTCCTCCAGCGGAGAAGAATCTGTGGTTGTGCAGGCTGGCCACGGTCGCATAGGTCTGCGCGTCGACGAGTTGGAAACCCTCACGGCCGAGTAGGCGGAGAGACGGCACCAGATCTTTCAGCTCGCGAATCCGCGTGCGCAACGGTTCGGCGATGGCATCGGCTTCGGGGTTGCCGGCCGGTCCGGCCAGGTATCGCTCTCTCTTCTTTCCCTCGCTGTCATAAGACTGGTGCGAGTAAAAAGCAAAGCCTGATGCGTTCTGACGCTGGATCACCGTTCCGGCCGTCCCGATGAAGACTTCCGGCTGGCTGAGCGCGTAACGCTCGATGTCGGCGTAAAGGACGGTGAGCGCGCGCGCGTGCGGTGTGTAAAGCCGTCTGGACGTCGTCGCAGTATCCGCCATAATTTAATCGTAGTGGATACTGGAGTATCCGTCAAGATGTGGACATGACGGATACGCTCCGGCGTACAGCGCCGCTGAACGCCGCCCGTCGTTCGCGCAAGGTGAACGGCGCCAGTTGGTTTGTGGGTCTGGTAGGCGCTATCGGACTCGAACCGATGACCCCCACCGTGTGAAGGTGATGCCACCCTCCGCGACAACCTAGGACAACCCAAGATGAACGTGTTCCCAACAAGTTGCGGACATCCCTAAATATCCTAGGACGTCCGTAGTGGGACCGCGCGAACACTCAGCGAACACTTCGGCTGGGAGACAGGGACTGTTATCGAACTGGCGTGTTTGCGCTCTGCGCGTGATTCCTGCCTGCAGCGTCTACCTGCATGACCTCGCCGAGCCCGAGCTCGCGGATGCCCGGCTCGATCTTTTTCAGATCGCCGCGAATGATCCAGAGCATCTGGTCAGGGTGAATGTACTTCTTCGCAGCTGCCGCAAGATCGGCTTCGGTGAGCGCCTGGACACGATCTGCATACTTTGAGTAATAGTCGGCTGGATACCCGTATGACACGATATCGATCGCCGCATTCTCGATCGAAGAAAGTGTGGCGAAGCGACCGGGCAGGCTCAGTGTCTCGGTGCGCATGACGCTCGCGAACTCGGCGCCGGTGATCGGCTTCTCGCCGGCGATGGCGCGGAGCTCCTTCAAAATCTCGCTGAGCGATTCCTTCGTCTTGTCAGTCTGCACCGGGGCGAATACGAGGAACATGCGCCGGCCGCGAGACGGAAGCAGTGCCGCCCAGGCGTTGTAGCTCCAGTGTTTGTCGACACGCAGATTCTGGTTGAGACGAGAGCTGACCGTACCGCCGAGGCCCTTTATTACAGCCGCGATCGCGATGTCCTCGGGTTGCCCGCCAGGCTCGGAGACATGCGCGCCGACGATGACGCTCTGCTGTGCGTCCGGTTCGTCGATGAGGTACACCTTATGAGCCGCGGCAGGTGATGCAGACGCCACGTGCTTCTTTGGCGCCGCCCCCGCCTTCCAGGTGGCGAACGTTCGCTCGAGTTGCGGTATGAGCTCTCGCATTGTGACGTCGCCGGAAATAGCGAGCGTGCTGTTATTCGGCTGGAACCAGGCGTTGTGCCAAGCGACCAGATCATCGCGTGTGATTTTCGAGATGGTTTGTTCATCACCGAAGCCGCTGAGCGCAACCGCGTACGGGTGGGCGTCGCCATAGAGCAAGCGTCGCACGAAATTCATCCCCGTGCGGCCCGGATCACTCTTGTCCTCGGCGATTTCGGCGAGGCGCTGGCCGACGCTGACGAGCAGCATGTCGCGGGGAAATGCCGGTTGAAGCACAACGTCGGAGAAGATGTCGAGCGCCTGAGCCAGATTCGCGGATGGCATTTCAATGGATACGACGGAGGCATCCATGGTGTTCCAGGCATTCAGGCGCGCGCCGGCGGCGTCGAGATCATCGCCGATTGCGAAAGCATCATGCGACGGGGTGCCCTTTGGCAGCAGCGACATCGTCAATGAGGCAAGGCCGCGCTGATCGGGTGGGTCTGCAGAGTAGCCGGCGTCTACGACAAGTGCGCAGCGCACGATCGGTGCGCGATGCCGTTCGAGGAGAATGATCTTCACGCCGTTGCTGAGTGTCGCGGTTTGCAGCTTCGGAAAACCCAGGTCTGTCGGGACGCCGCGCAGCGGAGGAAGAATCGAACGGTCGACGGCTGCGGTCTCGGCGGCCAATTTGGGATAGGGCGTGACTATGAGCGTGTAATGGTTCGCTTCGAGCCATCGTTTCGCGACGTTCTTCACCTCCGCGGACGTCGCATTGGCCTGCGTCTCCATGCGATCGAGGTATGCGTCCGGCCGTCCGGCGTACGTCATGCTCTCCGCAAGGAGCCCGGCGCGCGTATCGAGTTGTTCGCTATCGCGCACGAACGCGGCGAGCTCACGCGTTTTCGCGCGCTGCAACTCCTCAGGCGTTGGGCCCTTCAACACGAAGTCGTTGAGAATCGAATCGATCTCGCGCTCGACGACTGCGGGATCAACGCCTGGCTTTACCGTTGCGACGAGACTGAACTGGCTCGCCAGCTCGCTGACTGCGGTCCAGGCCCAGACTTCGGTGACGAATTGCTTTTCGAAGACGAGTCGGCGATTCAATCGCCCGGAATTCGAGCCGCTGAAAATACTGGCTACGATCTTCAGGATGGGGACGTCATTGCTTCGCCACCCGGGCGCCTGATAGATCCGGTAGATGCGCGCCTGCGGCACGCGCTCCTGCGCTTCGGCGCGAATGTTGGTGTCCAGATGCGGCAGCCACTCCTTGAGTCTTCGCAGCGGCGGTCCTGGTGGAACGTCACCGAAATACCTCTTGACCAGCTCGCGCGCACGCTCGGCTGTCACATCACCGGCCAGCGAGAGAACGCAGTTGTTTGGACCGTAGTACGTTCGATACCACTGGCGTACATCGTCCACCGACGCAGTCGCGAGTTCTTCGGTGCCGCCCATCGTCGTCCAACTGTAGGGATGCGATGTCGGGTAAATCACTTCGACGATTTGCGCCGGTACCCGGCCGTAGGGCTCGCTCTCGCCCTGCAGTTTCTCATTCAGCACAACGCCTCGCTCGCGATCGAGAACCTCCTTGGAGATCTGCTTCTCGAGAAACCCCATCCGATCCGCCTCGAGGTAGAGCGTACGTTCGAGCGCCGAGGCAGGTACGTCTTCGAAGAAAAGGGTCCGGTCGGTGTCGGTGTAGCCGTTCCGCTTGGTCGCGCCGAGGTCGGTCATGGCGTCGCGAAAACTACGAGGATAGTGCTCGCTGCCGTCGGAGAAGAGATGCTCGAACAGGTGCGCGAAGCCGGCCTTGCCGCGCACCTCGTTACGCGATCCGACGTTGTACCAGAGCATCACGCTTACGATCGGTACCGAGTGATCCTCGTGCACAAGGAGCGTCAGGCCGTTATCGAGCGTGTACTTCGTATACGCGATCGCAATCTTCGAGCGTTCGAACTTCTCTTCCGCCGGCGTGTTCGCGCTCGCGATCACGCCCACGGCGCACGCTACGACAGCCAGCACGACCAACGATTTGTTCATGAAGGCCATGATAACGCCCTGCACTGCGCGGGCTGGCCATGAGGACAAAACCAGGATGTGCGTGCCGCGATCGATTGGCGAAAATCGAGTTCGATACTTCGCGCAACGCAGGAAAAACAGGCGCCGCTCCGTTTTCGCCTGACGTGAGCGGCGATCAGGTGGTGGGTTGGTAGGCGCTATCGGACTCGAACCGATGACCCCCACCGTGTGAAGGTGATGCTCTACCAACTGAGCTAAGCGCCTATGCTGCGGCTGCGCATGTGACCGATCTGCTTCGTTGGCCTTGCGCCGGCTCCTCAACGTACGAGTCTGTACGTCTCGTCGCCGGCGCTGCGACCGCCTCACATCTCAGCCATCCTGCGCAGCCTCGCCTATCAATGAACTGCGCCGCCCACCACTGCAAACCGTGAACGGCAACCGGAGAACGGCGAACGAGTCGCTCGCTATTTCACCGAGGGCGCTTAGCATATACCGGTGCGACGGACGAAAAAAGCGCTTGCGATCGTGGCGGCAGCTGGCGCAGCGATCGCCATCGAGAAGGCGTTCGGCACGCGCCGGCACGCCGGTCCGCCGAGCGATCACTTCGACGGCGAACGCTTCTTCAACACCGATCCGGCGCGCCAGGGCGAGGGCTCCTTCATCAAATGGATGCTCACCCGAGACCGCGGCGCGTGGCCGAAATGGATCGAGTCGACACCGGGACCGAAGCCGCCGGAACGCGTCGACGATCTGCGCCTCACCTTCATCAATCACTCCACGACGCTCATCCAGATCGACGGCCTGAACATCCTCACCGATCCGGTGTACTCGCCGCGCGTCTCGCCGGTGCAGTTCGCCGGACCGAAACGGCATCGCGCTCCGGGCATTCGTTTTCGCGATCTGCCGCCGATCGATCTCGTGCTCGTCAGCCACAATCATTACGACCACCTCGACACCGGCACGCTGCACCGCCTGCAATGGCGCCACTCCCCGCGTATCGTCACCCCCCTCGGCAACGGGAAGCTCATGGCGCGATTCGGCATCGTGAACGCGACCGAGCTCGATTGGTGGCAGCGCTCGGAGAACATCACCGTCGTCCCCGCGCAGCACTTTTCGGCGCGCGCGATGTCGGACCGCGATCGCAACCTCTGGGGCGGCTTCATCATCCACAGCGATCGCGGCAACGTCTTTTTCGCCGGCGACACCGGTTGGGGCGGACACTTCGCGGAGATCGCGCGCCGCTACACGCCGATCCGCCTGGCGCTGCTTCCGATCGGGGCCTACCAGCCGCGCTGGTTCATGCGGCCCGCACACATCGATCCGGAGGAAGCGCTGGAAGCGCATCGCGTGTTAGGCGCACAAACCAGCGCCGCCATCCACTTCGGCACCTTCGCCCTCGGCGACGACGGCGAGCTAGACCCGGTGCGCGATCTCGAGGAAGCAATGGAGGTCGCAGGTCGCGAGTCGCTGGTCGGGAATGATCCGACCGGCGACCCGCGACCTGCGATCGGCGACTTCTGGATTCTCAATCATGGGGAAGGACGGGACGTACCGCAATGCGAACGCTTGGCGCCTGGTCGCACGGCATCATCGACTACGTGATGTTCTTTCTCCTCGTCACCGGCCCCTCGCTCGCCGGTTTCGCAGGACGTCAGGCGACGTTTGCCTATTTGCTTGCGGCGTCCCTGCTCATGCTCACCATCCTCACGCGCTTTCCGCTCGGTGTGGTGAAGGTCCTCAGCTTTCACCTGCATGGTCTGATCGAGATTCTTCTCGCGCTGCTTCTGCTGACGCTTCCCTGGATCGCGAATTTCTCGCGCGGCGTGAAGTCGCGGAACTTCTATCTGGCGATGGGTCTGCTGATGCTGATCGTGTGGGTGATCACGGACTTCCGCGGCATCCGTCACCTGGCTAAGGCAAAATAGCCAATGCTCTCCAAGCGGTCGCGGCGTCCGGCCCGGACTCGCGTGGCGGTGGCGCTCGCGATCGCCTCGCTACTCGTCGTCGCCATCGTTGTCGTCACGTATCGGAGCACCGTCGCCTTCGTCACTGAGAGCCGGTCGGTGACGCACACGCACGAGGTTCTGGCGACCTTCACCGACGTCTATTCGCATCTCGTGTCCGCGGAGACGAATTCACGAGCATTCGTGATCACGGGCCTCACGTCGTACGCAGAATCGGCGCGGGCAGAATTTCCAGGCATCCGCAAGCGCCTGAGCGAAATGCGCCGGTTGGTGGCCGACAATCCAATCCAGATCGAGCGAGGCACGCTCCTCCGCTCCGCCGTCGAGACAAAGCTCGCGGTCATTGATCACATCATCGACGTCCGGCAGAAGGACGGCTTTCCCGTAGCGCAGACTCTGATCATGACCGGCGAATCGAAGCAGGCGATGGAGCGCGTCTCGGAAACCATCCGCACCATGACGGCCGAAGAGCAGGGCCTGATGGCGGAGCGCAATGCGCGATCCGAACGTCAGGGGCGGCGCACACTGCTCGTGGTCCTGGTCGGTGGCGCCATCGATTTCGGACTGCTGGCCTTCATCTGGTGGCTCGTCCGCCGCGATCACATCCGCAACCGCGAAGCGGCGATCGCGCTCGGGGTCAGCCGCGACGCCGCCTTCGAGATGGCCAACGCCAAGTCCGCCTTCCTCGCCAACATGAGCCACGAGATCCGAACGCCGCTCAACGCCGTCATCGGTATGAGCGGCCTCCTTCTCGGCACCCGCCTCGACGATAACCAGCGCGACCTCGCGGCAACCGTGCGGACCAGCGCCAACGCGCTCCTCGCGATCATCAACGACATCCTCGACTTCTCCAAGATCGAAGCGGGCAAGCTGGCGATCGAGGAGACCGACTTCAACGTTCGCAGCCTCGTCGAGTCGGTCGTGGAGCTGGTGACCGAGGAGGCGGAGCTGAAAGACATCGACCTCGCGAGCTTTGTGGAGAACGATGTGCCGCAAACCCTGCGCGGCGATTCGGCGCGGATCCGTCAGATCCTCACGAACCTCGTCACCAACGCGGTGAAGTTCACCGAGCACGGACAGGTCGTCATCCGCGTCCAATCCGCCGGTGAGACTCTCGGTCGGGCGAACGTTCGCTTCTCGGTGACGGACACCGGCATCGGCATCTCCAGCGAGACAATCGGGAAGTTGTTCCAGCCGTTCTCGCAGGCCGATGCGTCCATGAGCCGCCGCTTCGGCGGAACGGGCCTCGGGCTCGCGATCTCCAGGCAACTCGTCGATCTGATGGGCGGCACGATGGGCGTCGACTCGAAAGCGGGAGAGGGATCGACCTTCTGGTTCACGCTCCTGATGGAATCGAGCACTCAGCCCGCCGACGACTCTCGCCTGACGACACTCGATGGCGTGCGCGCCCTCGTCGTCGACGACAACGAGATCAGCCGGCTGATGATCCGTCACAATCTCGAGGCGTGGCAGCTCGTCGCCGATGACGCAGGCTCGGTGAGTGGCGCGATGCAGAAACTGCGCAGCGCCTCGGCGGCGAATCGCGCGTACGAGCTCGCGTTTCTCGATGCGAAGCTCCCCGATGGCGACGGCCTCTCGCTCGCGCGGACGATCAAGAACGATCCGGCGATGGCGGGGACGCACATCATTCTCCTGACGTCGCTCGGCTCCAGGCCCGACGATGCCGAGTTGAAGCGAAGCGGGGTTGCGGCATGCGTCTCGAAACCGATCAAGCAGTCGATGCTTTTCGACGCGATCGCGTCCGCGCTGATGCCCGAGGGAGAAGCGGTAGAAGAAGCGGCACCGAAGTTTGCGGCGACACCGATCCGCGGCAACGCGCGCATTCTCGTTGCGGAAGACCATCCGGTGAATCGGAAGCTGGCGGTTCGGCAGCTCGAGAAGCTCGGCCTTCGCGCCGAGACTGTTGAAAACGGACAACAGGCCGTCGACGCCGTCCAGCGCAATCACTACGACCTGGTGTTCATGGACTGCCAGATGCCGGAGAAGGACGGCTTCGAGGCCACCGAGGAGATTCGGAAGCTCGAGGGGACGAAGCGACATACGCCGATCGTTGCGCTCACGGCGAACGCGCTGGCCGGCGATCGCCAGCGCTGCCTCGACGCCGGCATGGACGACTATCTCTCGAAGCCGGTGTCGGAGTCGGAGCTGGAGCGCGTGATCCGGCGATGGCTGCCTGAGAAAAAGTCCCCGCTCGATCAGGCCACCATCGACGGCCTGCTGGGCCTCGGAAGTGACACCGACGACGTGTTAGGCGAAATCATCGAGTTGTACGTCGATGACGCGCCGGGCCGCATGGACGCGATGCGCGATGCCCTCGAGACGTCCAATCCCGAGACGCTGGCGTCGGCGGCACACGCACTCAAGAGCAGCTCGGCGAATGTCGGCGCGATGCGCGTCCGCGAGTTGTGCGACGCCCTGGAGACGATCGGACGCGGCGGCAACATCGGCGACGCACCGCGCCTCTTCCTCGAGCTCGAAGTCGAGTATGGCCGCGCGCGCGACGCGCTGCGGGAGTTGCGTCCGGCGTGAGCAACGAGAGAGTGCAGCCAGCGGTCGCGGGAAGGCTCGCCGGCAAGTGCGCGGTGATCGTGGGGCTCAGCCGGTTTCTCGCCGACGACGTCAGCGCTGCTCTGCGCGCGGCAGGCGCGGAAGTCGTCGTCGACGATTCCAGCAGAATGGCGTCGGCCGATCTCATCGTCGCCAGCGTGGAGGCCAGCGCGAACGTCGATCCCGCCGTGCCCCTTCTGGTGATCGGTTCGCTGGAGTCTTTGTTGTCGCGCGAGGTGGCCAGCGAGCGCTACGACTTCATCTCGGCCTCTCCGCTGCGGATCGATGAGGTTCTCCTGCGCGCGTATCGCGTGCTCAAGACTTCCGATCACCGTCCGGGAACCTCCGCGGCGGTCGTCCTTGCAGTGGATGACGACGCGACCACCACGGCCATCGTCCGCGCGGTGGTGACGCGCAGCGGGATGACCTGTCACGTGGCAAGCAATGGCAAGCAGGCGCTCGAATCGGCGCGCACGCTCAGCCCAAGCGTGATCATCCTCGACGTCAACATGCCGTTCGTCGGCGGCTTCGAGGTGCTGGCGACGCTGCGCAATGAGCCCGAAACCGCAGACATCCCGGTGATCATGCTGACATCCGTCCAGCAGGAAGCGGACGTCGTGCGCGGCTTTGCCCTCGGCGCCGACGATTACGTCGTCAAGCCGTTCAATCCGATGGAACTGCTGGCGCGGATCAAGCGTCTCGTTTACAAGAACTGATGCGATTCGCCGTATGGCGCAACACGATCGCCGTCGTGGCGGGGTATGTCGTTGCCATCGTAGTGCTGGACCGGCTGCTGCTGCGCCGGACCATTTCCTCGCGCCCGCTCGCCCTCGCGCTCGCGTTCACGATGGTGCAGACGGCCGTCATCCTCGTCATGCTCATCGCACTGTTTGTGTGGAAGCGTCGCAACGTTCTCCGGACGCGGCGGTCCGAGCATTTTGCCCCGGCCATCCAGGAGGCGATCGCGCTGCACGCCCTCGGGGAGGATCAGATCGAGGTGTTGCGCCGGCTGCGAGACTCATCGCGATACGACGTTCGCGAGACGCTGCTCACGATGGCGGCGACGATGCGCGGAGAGGCGCGCGCCCGGATCGCGAGGCTCGCGCAAGATCTCGCTCTGTTCGAACGAAGCTCGGACGTCGAACTGCAATCGATTCGCGACCGCATCCGCCTGACCCACGCCGCGGACTTCGCGGATGTCGTCGCCTGGTCCGCGCGGCGGCCGCTTCTGGCGCGCGCGATCGTCGCGGACGAGCTCCGGCCGTACGCCGGCGAAATCCAGGATACCGAGATTCTTCGTGCGCTTTCTTCGACCGATCGCGATGTGGTGCTGACAACGCTCGAGATGTTGCGGGCATGGCGTCGGGTGATGCGGGTGTCGGGATTTACGATGCTGCTGGCGAACACGGATGCGCGGGTTCGTGCGGCGGCATTCGCCGCGCTCAGCTACGTAGCGGCCAGCGAGCCGCCGGACGTGATCGCCGGCGCGATCGAGGCGGCCCTGCGCCATGAGGACGCGCGGGTTCGCGCGGCAGCGGCACGCGCCGCCGCACGAGCCGGTGTCACATCCGTGACGGCCGCGCTCGCAGCGCGCGTGGCGGATCCCGATCGCGCCGTCGCCCTGGCGTCGGCGTGGGCGCTGGCCTCGTTTGGTTACGAAGGCCTCGAAACACTCGAGGCCATGCTTGCCGAACCGGACCGCTCCGCCGCAGCGGTCGCATTCGAAGCTTGGGAGAAGGCCGCTCTCGGCCGGCTGGAGCTGGCATGAACACGGGGGCCCT
>JBBRMQ010000009.1:0-35837 GCA_038230775.1 Thermoanaerobaculia bacterium | reverse complement strand
CTTCGTGCACGGGATGTCGGGTGAACAGTTTGCGCTGCCCGAAGCGGTCGAGCGGCTGCGCGAGATGCGGCGCGAAGGACCCGACGGGCGCCTCGTGGTCGTCAGCGCCACCGATCCGCTCAACCTCACCGGCGTCCTCACGTCGAGTGAGCGGGTGCGCTCGATCGCCGCGAATCGCATCGCGTATCGCGACGGCATCGCCGTCTCGGTGATGGAAGGCGATTACCTGCGACCGCTCGTCGAGACGCCGGATCTCGAAGCGGCGACCGCGCTGGCCGGACGGCGGGTGCCGGTCGCGGCGGGTTACGTCGGCCGCAGCGTGTAGGTTACGATCGCGCGGCTTGGACGTCACCGAACAACTCGTCAGCCAATCGCGCCTCGTCGGCGCCCGCGAAGACCTCGTGCTCTGGGGCGGCGGGAACAACAGCATGAAGTCGGCGGCGAAGGATCTGTTAGGCCGCGCCATCGACGTCATGTACATCAAGAGCAGCGGCAGCGACATGAAGTCGATCGTGCCGAAGCAGTTTCCAGCGGTGCGGCTGGACTACATCGAGCCGCTCCGGCATCGCGACGAAGACATGACCGATCAGGAGATGGTCGAATACCTCGCGCGGTGCCTGGTCGATCCTTCCAGCGCCCGCCCTTCGATCGAGACGCTGCTGCATGCATTCATCCCGGCGAAGGCCGTGCTGCACACGCACGCCGATGCCATTCTCGCGATCACCAACACGCGCGGTCGCGAGGCCACGGTTCGCCAGTGCTTCGGGAATCGCGTCACCACCGTTGCGTACAGGCGACCCGGATTCCGGTTGAGTCGCGAAGTGGGAGAGGCCTTCGATGCGAAGGCTGATGGGCTGGTCCTCATGAATCACGGGCTCATCACGTGGGGAGATACGCCGCAGGAGGCGTATGAGCGGCATATCGCGCTGGTCACCGAGGCGGAGAAGTTTCTGTGTGGGGCCAGCCCTCTGGCTGGCCGGCCAGCCGGAGGGCTGGCCCCACACAGCACCGCGCTCACGATTCGCAAGAGGCTCAAGAGAGTTCTTGAATTCGATCGCAGCCCCGAGACTCTTGCCTTCGTCAATCGGCCGGATCTCGCGCGCATCTCGCAGGTTGGGGCCGCCACGCCCGATCATCTGCTCTACACCAAGCGGTTCCCGCTCGTGCTGGAAGGCGATCACGCGTTCGAGCAGTACGTCGAGCGCTACACGAAGTGGTACGCGGCGCATCCGTCCGAATTCGCGATGCTCGATCCGGAGCCGCGCGTCGTGCTGGTCCCGGGCGTCGGCATGTGGACGGCCGGAAAAGACGCACGTGCCGCACGCATCGTTCGCGACATCTATCGCCACACGATGCGCATCATCACCGCCGCCGAATCCGCGGGCGGCTACGAGACGCTGAACGATTACGACGCCTTTCATGCGGAGTACTGGCCGCTCGAGCTCTACAAGCTCACGCTGCTGCCGAAGGAGAAAGAGCTCGCCGGAAAAATCGCGCTCGTCACCGGGGCGGCGAGCGGCATCGGCCGCGCCATCGCCGAACGCTTCGCCGAGGAAGGCGCACATGTCGTCGTGACCGACGTCGATCAGGAGCTGGCCACCGAAGTCGCGAACGAAATCGTGCTGAAGCACGGGCTACGTCGAGCGATCGCGTTCTCTCTTGACGTCAGCAGCGAGGAACAGGTCGATCGCGCTTTCGAGGAGACCGTGCTCGTTTACGGCGGCGTCGACATCGTGGTCAGCAACGCCGGCATCTCATCGTTCGGAAGCCTCGACGTCTTGTCGGCCGGCGATTGGGACCGCAGCTTCGCCGTCAACGCCCGCGGCCACTTCCTGGTCGCCCGCGCCGCCATGCGCATCATGAAACAACAGGCCCTCGGCGGCTCGATCGTATTCAATGCATCGAAGAACGTCACAGCGCCGGGCAAGGAGTTCGGTGCGTACAGCGTGAGCAAGGCAGCCGAAGCGCAGCTCTGCCGCATCGTGGCAATCGAAGGGGGCGAGTTCGGCATTCGCGCCAACATGCTCAATCCCGACGCCATCTTCGGCAACTCGCGGTTCTGGAGCGACGAGATGCGCGAGATGCGCGCGCAGAACTACGGCATCGACGCGGAGAAGCTGCCGGATTTCTATCGCAACCGCACGCTGCTCAAGACCGAAGTAACCGCGGCCGACGTTGCGGAAGCGGCGCTGTTTCTCGCCGGACCACGCTCTGCAAAGACCACAGGCGCGATGCTCCCCGTCGACGGCGGGGTCAAAGAAGCGTTTCCGCGCTAGTGTGCGTCCGAAATAGGCCTTAGCCGATCGGCCGTGACCGGCTGAAGCCGGTCCTCACACCGAAGCGGACCAAACCGACAGTCCTTTCAACGTGTCCGTGGGCTACGTATTGCTTCTGTGTGAGGACCGGCTTGAGCCGGTCACGGCCGGTCTATTTCCGACGCACAACACTAGCCAGCAGCGCGGCGCATCGTCTTCGATTGATACATCGCCGCGTCCGCGGCCCGCATCGCCTCCTCGGCACTTTCCCCCGGCCGCACCACTGTGCTTCCGACGGAGAACGCGATCTTGCCTTTGAGGCGTTCTTCGAGATCGGCGAGATGCTGCTCGGCGACTTCGCGAACGAGCCCGCGCGCGATGACGACGAATTCGTCGCCGGCGTAACGCACGACGGCATCCGACGGCCGGAATGACGCCCGCAGCGCGGCGGCGAATCGCTTCAGATACTCATCGCCCGCCTGATGCCCCTGCGTGTCGTTGATGATCTTGAAGCCATCGAGGTCGAAGAAAAGGATCGTCGCGCCGGTGTCGTAGACCTCGCGGAAGATTGCCGGCAGCGAACGCCGGTTCGCCAGTCCGGTAAGCGGATCACGATCGGCAAGGGCGCGCAGCTCATCCTGCGCCGCCACGAGATCGCGGTTCGTCGACTGCAGCTCGCTTTGGATCCGCAGCGAAGCGACGAGCACGCACCCGAGGGCCAGCAGCCACTCGGCTCCGCTGTCGAACGACGACGACGCGGAGACGAAGAGGCTGACTTTCGGATTCGCCGGCGACAAGTACGCAATCGCTTCGGCCGTGGCCAGCACGGCGCGAACGACAAACCCCGCGGCGAGCCACGCCGAGCCGGGCCGCCTGCTGCGGAAGGTCGCGATTCCACCAATGAAGAAGAGCACCGCCATCAGCGAATGCTGCACGACCCCGATCAAAGCCAGCGTGGTGAGAAGAATCCCGCCGGAAATCGCGTACGTCGCCAGCGCCAGCCACCGCCGCCGACTCGTGAGCGCGGGTGTCGAGTGATTGATCGCCCACGCGCCTTCGAGCATCAGGACGGCGAACAGCATCTTGGAACCGAGGTAAATGATGCGGATCAGGAGGTCGAGGTGCGCGGGCTGGAAGTACCAGAAAAACAACGTGACGCTGAGCGCCGACAGGTTCGCGAGCCACGCTCGCATCCACCAGCGGACTTCCGTCGTGCGCACCGAAGCCGCGAACGCCGTGAAGAAGACGGCGATGATCAACGCGGACACGATCTGCACCGCGGTGCTCCAACGCCACAGCAGAAGTTCCATTGGACTTCAACGATTGTACGCGCCGGTCACGCCATGGCGCCGAGGAGGTGCTGCTGAAACCAGAGCGAGGTCCAGACATCCTCGCGATGACCCAGCGCGGTGTAGAAAACGCGGCCTTGGCCGTACGGTCTGCGCCAGCTGAGCGGAAACACGCCTGGCGCGCCGTTTTCGGGACTCATGTGCAGCGACAGCAGAAGCTGCACCCGCGCCGGATCGAACCTTCGGAAGAGGTAGAACTCCTCGAACAGCGAATGTGTTGAGGCAATGTCGCGCGTCGAAGGATCACCCTGCGATTCGACGAACACCGTTCCTGTGGTCTGCTCGGGGTGCCGGTCGAATTCCCCGCCTAACATGTCGAGATACTCCGGCCATTCATGCCAGGTGTCCGCGGCGCTGTGGACGCCGATGAAGGTTCCGCCGGCCGCGATCCATTCGAGCAGCTTCTGTCGGCCTTCGACCTCGAGGTCGCCGGTGGTATTCGCAAACATCGTCACGTGCACCTGATCGAGTCGCCCGAAGGCATCGCTCATCGCCCGTTCGTCGCGAGCGACTTCGAGATTGGGTACCAGAGCCGCCATCACTTCTTCCGCAGTCTCGATCGATGAATGTCGATACCCCGCTGTCGCGGTGACGAGAAGCATTACTCGCCGATGTCCTCGTTCCAGAGCCCGGGATGCTCACGAATGAATGCCGACATCAGCGCGATGCACTCGGCATCCTGCAGCACTTCCACCCGGACGCCGTGCGAGCGAAGCCACTCTTCCTCCCCCGTGAACGTGCGGTTTTCGCCGGCGATGACCTGGGGAATGCCGAACAGCAGAATCGCGCCGCTGCACATCGAGCACGGCGACAGCGTCGTGTAGATCACGCACTCGCGGTACACCGAAGCCGCCTGGCGTCCCGCGTTCTCGAGTGCGTCCATCTCGCCGTGGCGGATCGGGCTGCCGTTCTGCACGCGCTGGTTGTGGCCGCGCCCGATGATCCTGCCGCGATGCACGAGCACCGAGCCGATCGGCACGCCGCCCTCGTCGCGTCCTTTGACCGCTTCCGCGATCGCCTCTCGCATGAACACATCGCTCATCGGCGTGACGCTATCGCCTCGGCGAACCGCCGCGGCGCCTCCTTTTCCAACTCCAGAAACAACATCGGTTCGATCAGCTCCAGCTCCATGAGCGTAACGCCTCCCACGCGATCGACGACATCGACTCGCGCGTAGGTGACGTCGCCCCGAACGAGCGCCAGGAACTCCCCGGCACGGCGGATCACGTGCTCCGGCGCCGGCGCGAGCACGGACGTTCCGCCAAGCTCTTCCTGCACTCGGAAGTCACCGCTCTTCGGCCGCTTCAATACGGAGTGGCTGAAGACGCGATTGAAAAACATGATCGACCACTCGCCGCATTCGATGACGTCGGGGATGAACTCCTGGACGATCACGTCGCCACGGGCCAGGAGCCGGTCGATGATCGGCGCGGCATCACGCCCGGCCGCGCGGTGGGTTTCAAAGGAGGAGGCGGATACGGCGGGCTTCACGATCAATTCGCCGTCCAGCGACGGAGCGCCGCTTCGGATCACCTGCGTCTTCGGAATCCGCACGCCCTTCGACTCGAGATCGAGCAGATACGACTTGTGCGAGTTCCACCGAACGACAGCGGCGTCGTTGACGAGGCGCGGTCCGATTCTTTCGACCCACCGCAGAAACTCGTCGATTCGAAGGTGGTAGTCCCAGCAGGAGCGGATGACGATGAGGTCAAACCCTCTCCAATCGACGCGGTGGTCGGACCAGACCACGCTCTCCGCCTCGATTCCGAGACGCTTCAACTCCGGGATGAGCGGCGCATCGTCAGGAGAGAGATGAGGCCACTTTTCGGACGTCGCCAGTCCAACCGTGCGCACCGCAAGATGCTATCCGCAAAACTTTGCATCGCGCTCTTCGTAGAATGCGGCCATGCGATTTCTGCTTCGTGCCGCCGCCGTCAGTGTCCTGGTCGCCGTTCCCGTTCTCGCGCAGCCCGCAACTCCCGACTGGGTGAAGAGGAGCAACGAGAACTCCGCCATCCTTCTCAACGTGCTGGCGCGCTTCGCGCCTGAGGCGGCGGGCCGCTTCGGGGTTGAAGGGCACGACACTGACGTCACCACGCTTCCGCCGGATGTGAACGAGCGATCGAATGCGGCCATCGCTGCGGCGATCAAACAGTTCAAGGCGAAGCTGGCGACGGAAAAGGATCCGGCAGTCCGTCAGGATCTGCAGATTCTCATCAATTCTGCACAGCTGAACATCGCGGGCACGCAGCTCAGCGCCAGATATCAGCTTCCCTACTACGACATCCCGCAGACGTTCTTCCAGGGACTACGCTCGCTGCTCGACGACCGCGTCGTGGCGGAACGCCGCGGTGCCGCGCTCGTGCGCCTGCGGAAATACGCGGGGATGGAGCCGGGGACGACCCCTCTCACCCGCCAGGCCATGGCGTACACCCGCGCTCACCTCGGCAACACCAGACTGATCGGCCCGTTCAAGGACAACCTCGAGAAGGACATGGCCAACAGCGGCCGGTACATGACCGGCATCGAGCAGTTGTTTCAGAAGTATCAGATCGCCGGTTACGAAGCCCCCCTCGCGGAGTTGAAAAAGCAGGTCGATGAGTACGAGGCGTTCCTGAAGTCGGACGTGATGCCGCGAACGACCACCGACTTTCGCCTGCCAGAGGAGTTGTATCGCAACGCGTTGGAGCAGTTCGGCAACGACATGGCGCTCGAGGAGTTGATCAGCCGCGCAAAGACTTCGTTTCGCGAGATCCAGAATGAGATGAACGCGATCGCACCGCTGGTGGCGAAAGAGAAGGGATTCAACGCCACGGATTATCGCGACGTCATCCGCGAGCTCAAGAAGAAACAGTTCTCCGGCGACGCAATCCTGCCCAGCTACGAGGCTCGCATGGCCGAGATCGAGAAGATCATCGTGGCGAATCACATCGTCACGCTGCCGGTACGGAAAACGAAGTTCCGAATCGCGACGGAGGCGGAGACAGCGCAGCAGCCGGCGCCGCATCTCGATCCGCCGCGCCTGATCGGCAACACCGGTGAACAGGCGGCGTTCGTTCTGCCGTTGCGCATTCCGTCCGACAGCGGCAAAGGCGACGTGGGCTTCGACGACTTCACCTTCGATGCCGCCGCGTGGACGCTCTCGGCACATGAAGCCCGGCCGGGACACGATCTGCAGTTCGCGTCGATCCTGGAGAAGGGCGTCTCGCAGGCGCGCGTGCTCTTCGCGTTCAACAGCGTGAACGTCGAAGGATGGGCCCTCTACGCCGAAGCGGAGATGAAGCCGTACGAGCCACTGGACGGACAACTCATCGCGTTGCAACACCGTCTGCTGCGAGCAGCACGGGCGTTCATCGACCCGTCGCTTCAGTTAGGCCGCATGACGCGCGAGGACGCATACCGCGTGCTGGAGGACGAGGCCGGCTTCTCGCACGCCATGGCGAACCAGGAAGTGGAGCGCTACACGTTCCGCGCACCGGGCCAGGCGCCGTCGTACTTCGTCGGATACTCGCGCCTCATGGAGCTGCGAACGGACGCGGAGCGCATGCTCGGCTCGAAGTTCGACCGACAGAGCTATCACGACTTCATCCTCTCGCAGGGCCTCGTTCCGCCCGCACTCCTGCGCGACGCGGTCATGAACGAATACGTCAAACCGCGGTTACACTGAGCCGGATGCGTCGCTGCTTCGCGATCTTCGCCATCGCGGTCCTTCTGGTCGTTCCGATCGCGCTGGCGATCCCGGAGGGATTTGTTTTCTTCGCCGCACCGGCGCGCGCGGCGGAGGTCACGAACGCAAAGCGCCCTCGAGCCGCGCAGTCTTTCGCATTCCTATCCTCCACGGGCCTCCGCGCCCCTCCTTCGAGCTGCTGAACGCTTCTCTTCAGCAGATTCGAAGGAGGTCAACGTGTCGTTGCGATCGAAGCTCGCGCGGCTCCTGCTTCTTGCCGTTCTCGAGGTCGGTGCTGTCTTCGGCGTTCCGATGAGTCCTCAGCAGATCGAGGATCTCATGAACGTGATGCACCGGACCGTCATCGAGATGAAGCAGGAGCAGTCGGACCGGTAGGAAAGCTCTCTCGCAAGTGCGAGAACCCCCCTCACCCGGCCTTCGGCCACCCTCTCCCCGCAAGAGCGGGGCGAGGGCCACCACCCCCTTTGTTGCCCTTCTCCCAGCCAAACAGCACGCGGGGAGAAGGTGCCCCAAGGGCGGATAAGGGGCGCCGGGACTTGTTCAGAACTTCGCTAGGCTTGCTGGTCAGGATTGCACGCGGCACTTGCGACTTACGATCCGCTGTCGTCGGCCGACGGTCCGTAGATCGCGGGCACCTTGCCGCCCATCGGGCGCAGGTAGGTGCTGAGCTGACCGCGATGATGGACCATGTCGAACAGATAGCCCCAGCAGAGGTTCGCCACCGTGTCGGACCAGGCGACCTCGCCCTTCATGAAGAATTTTCCCGGGCTATCCCACTTCGCGTCGTTCGCCGATTTCACGCGTGATCTGAAGTCGTTCGCCGCTTTCTCGTACGAGCTCACGATGTCGGTGGCCTTCTCCGGATGCGGCTTGACGTGGAAGTGGATCTCCCCGGTGTCCAACAGCTCACTCAGCTGCTTCATCTCTTCCGCCAATTGCCAGGCCAGAGAGCCCGCGGCCGAAGAGCGTTCGTGCGGCTTGTAGGAGAGTTTTCCTTCGGGGACGGCGCGAAGCACGCGCATGAATGCGGGCTGCTCGGCTTCCCATCGTTGCATGAAGAATTCGCGGTTGTTCATCCATTCCTCCTTGCGCGAGGCCCATAATGCTCGCATGAAAAGTCGATTCGTGCTGACCCTCTTCTGCGCCGTGACGGCCACCGCTCAAGTGAAGGAAGTCGTTCACCTCAAAGTGACCGGCGGACCGCACGCCGGAACGTACGAAGCGACAACGGACAAAGGTGGCTGCAGCGTCGGCCTGGCCGCGCCCGGCGCCTGGGGCAACCAGCTCTCCAACCCGAAGGATCCGGATCCCAAACATTTCAACAGCCTGCAGTTGATCGCCCCGCGACCGAACAACATGACGAGCGAATTCTTCATCTCGGTCGGCTTCGGACCGCTCCTCAAGCGCAGCGCCGAATACTCGATCGAGACCCGACGCGAGAAGAAGAGGAGCGGCACCGGAGTGGTGGGGATCACCGACAGCGGCAACACCGCCAAGATCACGTTCAGCGGGTCGACCGCGGGCGGCATCAAACTCGAGGGAACGATCGACTGCAAGAGCGTGATGCGCGGCAATTCGGCGTAGACGCCCGGCGATCGTGAAGAAAAATCTGGATTCTTCTGTCGTTTGCGCTGGCTGCAAATGCATTTGGGCAGGCCGACGACCTCATCAACGCGGATCGTCGGGCATCGTCTTGCCGCGGACTTCAACCTGAACGATCGCTGGTCGCTGAATCGCATGGAGCGGACGTCCCGAACGTGTTCGTCTCCGCAGGCATCAGCCGCCGGTTCCAGGGAAGCGCGGCACGAGTGCAGGCGCCCCTCATCCGCCCTTCGGGCACCTTCTCCCCGCACGCGGGGAGAAGGGCAACATTGGGTGGTGGCCCCTCGCCCCGCTTGCGGGGAGAGGGTGGCCGGAGGCCGGGTGAGGGGTTTCGCGCACTTGAGCAAAGTTCCCTAGCCGACGTCGTAGAAAAATTCTTCGCGAACGATCTTGCCGCTCTTGACGGTGTAGAGCGCGACCTCGCTGAACTTGTTCCGCTTTCCCTTCTGCGGGCCTTCTTTCGGCGTGATCTCGTAGTGGAAGATCACCGCAAAGCGGTCGCCGTGCGGAAAGGGACCCTCGGCCGAGGCGTGGTGGATCTCGTGGGCGTCGTACCACCACTTGTTCTTCGCCACGACCTTGTCGATTCCATGTTGCTCGGCGGGCATGCCGGGGTTTCCCATCGCTTCCACGCTCACGATTTCCGGGCTGTAGAGCGAGCTGATGGCGTCGAGGTTCAGGCCGCTGCGGCAATATTCGACGAGTTTCTTTCCGATAGTTCTGGCGTCGTCCACGAAGTCCTCCTTGCGCTGACAGGAGAACTCTAACTCTTCTGGCGCACCGATATACTGCGCCGCCGATGAACGCACCGCGCAGACAACCCGCCGAATGGATCGAGCGCACCGCGCGCCTCGGTTACTTCGCGGTTGGCTGCGTCTACATCATCGGTGGATTGATGACCGCAGCGGCAGCAGCGGGCGCCGGCGGACACACGTCGAGCTGGCATGAGGCCATTGCGGCTGTCAGTCGCGCTCCCCTGGGTGTGTTTGCCCTGATCGTGATCGGCGTCGGTCTAACCGGCTACGCGGCCTGGGGCATCATCAGCGGCTTCACCGACTCCGACCAGCGCGGCAATGACTTGAAAGGTCTCGCGCTCCGCGCACGCAACATCGCATCAGGCATCTTCCACGCGACGCTGGCGTTCAGCCTCTTTCGCTTCGCGCTCACCAACCGCGGCGGAGGCTCCGGCAGCGATCGCAACGCACAACACTGGACCGGAAAACTGATGGACGTTCCGTTCGGCCGATGGCTGGTCGCGGTCTCCGGGATGGTATTGATCGGTTATGGACTGGCGTCGCTCTGGCGCGCGTGGCAGGCAAAGCTCGGCCAGCGATTGCATGTTCCGGCGACGGTCCCCGGTCGCGCGCTGCTTGTCGCGGTGTGCCGTTTCGGCATCGCGGCGCGCGGGATCGTGGTCGGCATCGTCGGCTCTTCGCTCATCGAGGCCGCCATTCACCACAATCCCGAGCGCACGCGCGCGACGCGCGGCGCACTGCAGAGCGTCGGCAGCGCGCCGCACGGCGCCGTGTTGCTCTTCATCATCGCCGTCGGTCTAGCCGCGTACGGCGTCTACGCGATCGTCAAGGGACGCTACCGGACGGTCAAGGTCTGATTGGTCGGCTAACGCTTTCGCGAGCCGGCGATCATCAGCGCCACCCCGCCGACAATCAGTGCTGCAGACACGCCGGGATGCACTCTGTCGCGCTCGACCGTGTCCACGTGGAACGACACCGGACCGGCGTCGACGCCGTGGCGCACTCGATGGCGAATCGGAACGAACAACAGTGTGATGCCGAGGATCAGGAGAACTGCCCCGGCGATGAGGAGTGCGCGCATCATCCCATTGTCGCACTTCCGGGTCGGTGCCCGCTCTTGCCGAACTGCGACTCGCCACTCGCGATTGATCAATGGGCGCCAATGGAAGACTCCGAACCGGGAAGCCGTCCCGTATGATCGCCCGCGAGAATGATCGAACGTGACGGAGAGCTGCACCGTTTTCTCTACCGCGACATTGCTTCCGAGGAAGCGCTGAAGATCATTCTGTTCCTCTATCGGAATCAAACGAACGGCTGGAGCGCCGCGGACCTCCGCGCGAAGCTCGCGATCGAGAACGATTCGACGGCGCTTCCGGTGGTCGTCAAGCGCATCGAGCTTCGTTTGAACGACTTGTGTGAACGCGGCCTCGTCCAACGCGACGTCCACGATGGCTTGTATCGGTACGCGACGACGGATCCGAAGCAGGAGCGCAACGTGGCGCAGATCGCCGCGCTCGGTGACGGCGAGCTCGCTGCGGCCGAGCGATTGATGTATCAGCGACCGCGCACCGGCGCCGCGGCATTTGCCGATGCGTTCGCCGCCGGGCGGGGACGCTCATGACGAGCATCCTTTATGTTCTGTGCTTCGTCGTCAGCGCGCTGTGCGCTGTGCTGCTGTACCGCGGTTACCGTCGCACGAAACTGCTTCTTCTGCTCTACAGCACGATCGGCTTCACCGGAATGGCTCTCAACAATCTGCTCAACGTGATCGATAACAGTCTCGCGGCGGACCTGTCGAACTGGCGCGGCGTCCCGACATTGCTCGGCCTCGTCGTGTTCATCTGGGGACTGGCGGGAGAGCGCGACCGATGATCTTCGCCTGGATGCAGGGCGCCATCTCGATGGGCCTTCTCGTGGTGGCCATGTTCTTCGTTTCGTTCTGGAGCGAGACGCGCGACCGTTTCTTCGCCTTCTTTGCCACGGGATTCGCCGTGCTGTCCGTGCATCGAACGATCTTTGCGTTCACGTACACGGACGCCGCGTGGACCAACTTCTCCTTCACATTACGCCTCGTCGGCTACCTCATCATCCTCGGCGCCATCCTCGACCGGCGCGCACGGCCGGCTGCGTCAGCGTAGGACTCTTCAGGAGATCAGCTTCGCCGAAGCGATCGATGGCTGCGGCATGCATGTTATGACTCGAAACGCGATGCCGGAAACGTACCTACGCAATGTTCACTTCGGGATACGCCGGCCAGCCTGTCATACTCCGAGGCCCCGAACCATAGGAGGTTCCCATGCGCGTTCGCTCCGTCGACTCTGTCCGACGTGTCCTCTCCTTCCTCATTCTGACGTTTCTTGCGCTCTGGCCGCTCGGAGCCGCGCAGGGGCCCGACACAACGGGCCTTGCCGATCAGCTTCGCGATGCGGAGAAGATCATCAAGAGCGAGGATGCGCGAACGAGCGTCCGCTCCGCGCGCCGCGCACTCGATCGTGCCGCCGAATTGAGCGAGAAGGGCGATCGCACCGGCGCAGACAGCGAATTGCAGAACGCGCGTGTCACGCTCGAGAAGACCGAGCCGCTGATGCGCGACGAGTCGAAGGACGCGCTCTCCGCGATCCGCGAAGTTCGCGACGCGCTTGCACCACCGCTGGCCGTGACAAACCAGGGCGTGCAGACCGCCGCGGGACTTCACGTCGTCACGTTCGACACGCTGCAGGGAACAGTCACCGTGAACCTCCCTGATGACATGGCTGCCGGCGACACGATCTCCGGAACGGTGATCGCGGAGGCCAAAGGCGCGACGCCGGAAGACGTGAAGCGGAATCAGGGCTCGCTCTCCGGCGTAGTCGTCGAGATGGAAGATCAGAAGACCGCGGCGTCCGATCCCGGCGGACGGGGAAACTGGAGCGTGCCCGATTCAGCGGTGACCGCGATCCCGATGATTCTCAAAGACCGGCAGGGACGCACGATCGGAAAGGTCGACGTTCCGGTGGCAAAGGTCGCGACATCGAAACCGTCCGCATTTCAACTGCCCTCGGGCGGTCAGACCGGGCGCCCGGTCACCATCAGCGGACCGTTCGATGGTGATTTCGCGACGAGCAGCGTCAAGCTCGCCGGCAAAGCTGTCGACGTTCTCGCGGAGTCTCCGCGCAAGCTCATCGCGCGCTCTCCGACCGGTTCGGTCGGCGTCGCCACACTCGAAGTCGCGAAGCAGGGATACACGACGCAATGCGAGTACCGCAACCTCAGCGTGAGTCTGTCGGCACCAAAGCTCAATCTCAAGAGCGGCGAGAAGACCACGATGACCATCAAAGTCGATGGTGCGGACGGGATGAAGCAGAACGTGCCGCTGTCGGTCGTCAACCTGAGCCCGTCCGTGGTGCGCATCGACAGCGGAGACAAGCAGACGATCGATGTCGATCCAAGAACGCTGAGCAACGGCTCATGGACCGCGTCGCGCGGGCTCACCGGCGTCATGCCCGGCGGCTTCAACATCACGGCCTCGATCGCGCCCGGCGGAATGCCGCCAGCGGAATGCTCGAAGGTCGCGACGGGCAACCCGCCTCCGTCGGATCAGGTCGCGCACATGACGCCGCCGGCAGTGCCTGGCATCGAGCCGATGCCTGCCAATCCGACGGAGGAAGAAACGCGCGGCCGTTTTCGCGTGACGCTGACGGGCTTCCTCGTCAATCACCAGACGTTCGATATGGTGCTCGAGCGCGACGGACGCGGCGACGAGGTTTACGCAATGGTGAACTGGGCCGAGCTCGCGCCCACCAATCGAATCCTCGGAGCGCTCCGCCGGCGCCAGAGTGTGAACTACGGCGACACCTCCGGAAGACCCGGACCGATTACGTTGATCACAGGCCTCGATCATCTCCCGCCGTTCTGGACGATCAAGGCAGGGAGTGCGAGCCGCGAGACCGGCGGACTGGTGACAGGCGATCACTATCCGGCACCGTTCGACCATCCTGGCGATCCGATGGGCGCGCGTCCGATGGATCGCGGCCGCTTCATTCCGATGGTTCTGTGGGAGGGAGAGCTGCGCCAAGGCGGCCGATCCCCGAACGCGGTCGTCCTTCTCCCCACGATCTGGGAAAACGACAACATCACGTTGATGCTCAACGCGTGGAACCGTCAGGTCGACACATGGATCCGGCACTTCGCCGCGAACAGTGCGCGATACGTCCGCGGAACGACGCCGCGAACCCTGATCGATCAATCGGAGACGGTTCTCACCTGGATGCCTGAACGCAACGACTACGACCGGCCCGTCGGTACCGAGGGAGACACCTGGAATCCGCTGGCCGCGGATCCGTTCCCGGCGACGTTCAGGCCCGCCGTCATGCTGCTGACGTTCACCTCAGCGCAGACGGCATCGGAATCAACGACGAACAGCAGCACCATGCGGCGAGGCGCGGTGGATGTGCGATACAGAGATGGCCACAACTACGGAGACGGCGACTACACGATGTTCCTGCTGGTGGAGAGGCTGCCCGATTCGTAGTCACGACCAGCGTTCGCCGCATGTGCGGCAGCGAAGGGCCGGCGTGAGCGCGAGCGCTCCGGCGATGATCGCGATGACGAGTAGAAAGAGATCGCGCTGGCCAAATGCGAGGTTGGCGGCGATCAGCGTCACCGCGGCGATCACGAGAATGCGAATGCGCGGGATGCGCATCACATCCGACGATCCGCATGCGGGGCAGCGATCGATGACGATCGCATCGAGCACTTTCTCCTCCGGAAAGACGCGCTGAAGCAGCGCGATGGCGGCCGGAGCGTCTGGCCGGCCGACAACGACGTCGAAGCCGCCTTCGAAAGCATCGGGACACAATCGCTCGATCGAGTTTTGCCGCTGGATCGCGGCAGCCGAAATCTTCTCCCGCTCGAGCAGCGTGCGCGCATACGCGGCTTCCTCCGCCGAGCGAAACGCCGCGATGACGACCGGGTGATCCACGTCCACGGGACCGAGCATACGGCGAAGCGAGTGTGGGGCCAGTCCTCTGACTGGCCAGGCCAGCCGGAGGGCTGGCCCCACACACGCCAATCACACGATCATGTGCAGGTCCCCGAACTCGTTGGATCTTCGCGATTCCAACTCCGCGCGAGCGTTTGATAGGCGTCGACCGCCTACCCAGCGGACACGGTGACGAGACGAAGAACACCGCCGCCGGACAGACCTTCATGGCGTTCGAGAAATCCTCGAAGGGCTGGCCGAAGGGAGACTACAGCGCCCAGGTGTTCGTGGGCGACGAGAAGGTGAATACGCAGCACTTCCAGATCGTCGACGCAGGCAAAGCGGGCAAGTAAATCCAAACGGGGCGGCCGCAGGGCCGCCCTTCTTTCGCTTCGCCGTCTTCTATGTGGATGGCTTCCGCTGGTCTGTATCGCCGGCGATCATCAGCCCGCATGGGCCGACCTTACGCGATCGCGAGAAAATGGATCCAGTAAACAAATTCATCTTGACACCGTCTAACAGGCTTGCTATGGTGCGCCACCCATTATGAAATTGAACTGCACATCGTTTCATCGCCAAGAGGCGCGCATTGCGTGCGCCGGAGGTTTTTCATAGAGAGCTAGACTCATAAGAATCAGCTCTGTATGGAGCCCCTTCGGCCATGGCGTCGAAGGGGCTTTTTGTTTTTGCGATAAAAGCCGTCCGGGTCCGGCGGCGCGCTGCACGTGTGCCACGCGCGTTCCGCGAACGGAATCGAACGAAGGAAGGTGTCTTATCGGCCGCCTGTCAAGGCACGTGTAGCTCAGTGGGTAGAGCACAGGACTAAGGATCCTGGTGTCGCGGGTTCGACTCCCGCCGCATCTCTTGGAGTACTGACGACTGACCGCCGTAAGTGGTCACCGGCCGAGGAAAGAACACGGTCGCGCAGTAGGAACGGGCGACGAAGCCTTGCAGCGCGCGGAGGGCGGCAGAACGGTGCGATCGCAATGCCGCGCGATGCGACGCTCCGCTTCAGAAACCGCGGCGCAACCGATGGATTCGATCCGAGGCCGGTCTTTTTTGAGTCTTGAGGATTCGGCGATCAACGCCGAAGAAGAAAGGAGGTACCAAATGGTTCATCGAATCAAGATCAAGGCAAACGAGCGGGGACTGCTGTGGCGTGAAGGCCAGCTCGTCGCCGTTCTTCGGCCGGGCGTGCACTGGTACCTCGACCCGCTCCTGATGCTCAGGCTGCAGGTGGTGTCGACGCGGGATCCGTGGCTGGTGCACAAGGACCTCGACCTGATCGTGAAGTCGGGAAAGCTCGGCGACGAAGTGGTTGTCGTCGACATGAACGACCGCGAGCGGGCGCTCGTTTGGATCGACGGCCGGTTCGCGAAGATTCTCGAGCCGGCACTGGCTGTCCTGTGGACGACGTCGAGGACCGTGCGCGTCGAAGTGGTGGACGCGCGTCCGATGCAGCTCGTTCACGCCGAGCTGGCGGCGATCGTTCGTTCGCCGAACGCGTGCGCGATGCTGGAGACGATGATCGTCGAGCCGGGTCACGCCGCCGTCTGGTTCCGTGACGGCGCGTACCAGGCCACCCTCGGATCGGGAACGTACGCGTTCTGGAAGGGCGTCGGAAAGCTGAAGCTGTACGACGTAGAGCTGAAGGAGCAGGTGCTCGACATCAGCGGTCAGGACATCATGACCGCCGACAAGGTCACGTTGCGTCTGAACGCGCTCGTTGCCTATCGCATCATCGATGCACTGCGTTCGGTGATGGAAGTCGACGGTGCGTCGCAGGCGCTGTATCGAAGCGCGCAGCTTGCGCTCCGGGAGATTGTCGGCGCGAAGGACCTGGACACGCTGCTGGTCAGCAAGGACGCGCTCGCGAGCGAGCTCGCCGAGCGGATCCGCCCGCGTGCCGCGGAGCTGGGCATCGCGGTGGTCACCGCGGGCATCAGGGACGTCATCCTGCCGGGTGAGATGAAGGAGCTGATGAACAAGGTCACCGAGGCGAAAAAGGCCGCGGAAGCGTCGCTCATCACGCGTCGTGAAGAGACGGCGGCGATGCGGATGCAGGCCAACACGGCGAAGATCCTCGAGTCGAGCCCGACGCTGATGAAGCTGAAGGAGCTCGAGGTGCTGGAAAAGGTCGCCAACAAGGCGAACCTGACCGTGCTCCTCGGCGACGAGGGCCTGGCCAGCAAGGTCATGAAAATACTGTAGGGAAGCGGGTGAGGCGCCGGCGGAAAGCGGCCGGCGCCTCACGATGAAGGGAACATGCGTAAGAACAAATTGAAGGACAAGATTCGGAGCATCCTCCCGGCGCCGCATCGGCGACACGCGCGTACACATACGCTCGTGTCTCCTTACGGAAGGTGGACATGAGACGCTTCCCGGTTGCGCTGCTTGTTCTCTTTCTGATTTCGGGCGAGGCGCTGCGCGCAGAGATTCCTGGTCTCGTGGTCAGCACTCCGATCCTCGACGCTGAGGTTCATCCACAAGTCGTCGTCGCGGCTTCGAACGGAAACGTCTGGTTCTTGCAGCAGAGCAATCTGCCTGGCTCGATCGGCTTCTTCACTCCCGCGGGTCACGTCGTGAATTTTCCGGTTCCCTGCAACAACTGCGCGAACGGCGACGAAACCATCTTTATCTGGGATCTGGCCGCCGATCCTGACGGCAGCGTCTGGTTCATCGACCGTCACGCGAAACGCGGTGGCACGCCGATCGACAGTTCGATCGGGCACCTGACTGCGAGTGGCCAATTCACGTTTTTCGAGATCCCGACGAAAGAGGCGACGCAACTTGTCCCCACCGGCCATTCATCGCTGGCCCTCGCCTCGGACGGAACTGTCTGGTTTACGGAGCATGCGGCTTTCAAAATCGGCAAGCTCACGCCGTCCACCCGTTCCTTTACCGAGTATCCACTCGAGATGCCCGAGCAGCCTGGCGGGATCACCGTCGGACCGAACGACAGCATCTGGTACACCGTCCTCGACCACGAGATCGCGCACATCACATCGTCCGGTGAGATGTTCGAATTCGCTCTGAGGTCGGGCGCCAACCCGTTCGGCATCACGACCGGCTCTGATGGAAACCTCTGGTTCACCGAAATGGGAGCCGACAAGATCGGAAGGGTCACGCCGTCCGGAGTGATCACCGAATTTCCGCTTCCTCAGGGCGCCGCTCCCGCGCGCATCGTCGGCACATCGCACGGGACGCTGTGGTACACGCAATCCTCAGGCTCGCGGGTCGGACGGATCACGCTCAACGGATCATCACCGCCTCTGTTCGAGTCCATCGCGACACCGGGCCAGGAGAACCTCGATATCACCGTGTCTGCGCCCCTCTCTCCGGGAGGAAGTGATCTCGTCTACCTCACCAGTTCCCTCATGTTGCCCGTTGGGGAAACGGCAGCGGTGTACACGTTGTCGCTTGCCGGCGCGCAATGCGCGATCGCCCCTTCGATTGCCGGCCGATCCGACTTCACGGTGGAGCGCACGTTCCACCAGGTGTTTTCGATCACCGGACGAAACCCGCTAAACGTGAGCGTTCAAGGTCTTCCTGCGTCGTGGAGCGCGCAGACTGGTGCCATCACGATCATCGACAGCGGTGTCGCCCCAGCCGTCGGAACCTATTCCTTCACGATTGCAGTCACCGATGGCGATGGCTGTTCGACAAGCAAGATCATCACGGTCCGCATCGCGAATGACCTGAGCCGGCGGCACACCGTCAAGCATTGAGTTTTTTCAGTTTATCCCGAGCGCAGCGAAGGATCTTCGGCGCACGGACGAGGATCGAGCCTGATGCACCGAAGATCCCTCGCTATGCTCGGGATAAACTGTAAGCGTCAGCGTTAAAACTCGAAACGCAGCACCGGCCGGCCGCTTGGGACCTCTTTCGGGATCAGCAGGCGCATCTTCTGCGGCCACGCGCGATCATCCAACAGACCGTTGCGCACAAAGTCGACGAGCTGCCGGAACTCCGTGTCGCTCAGCACGATCGGAACCGACACCACATCGAGGTGATGGCGAATCGCGTCCTCCAGTCGAGTAAATGCTCCGTTGTGAAAGAACGTCCGCTGCAAACTTGAGCTGGCGCAGCCTGGCCGTCAGTTCCACGTCGATGGGCCGCGGAGGGGCCGCGCTCACGAGGAGCGTTAGAGCGGCGGTGGCAATGGCCCAGAGGAACGGAGCTCGGCGCATCCTTGCCCATTATCGCTCGCGGCAGGCTCGGCAGCGACGGGCGGGCGTGAGAACGAGCGCTCCGGCGATGATCGCGATGACGAGCGGAAAGAGGTCGCGCTGCCCCGAAGGCAAGGCTGGTGGCGATCAGCGTCACGGCGGCGATTACGAAGATGCGAATGCGGGGGATGCGCGTGACGTCCGGCGATTCGCATGCCGAGCAGCGATCGATTTCATGCGCGTCGAGGAGGGGCGCCGGCAGAAGGTGCCGGCGCCCCGATCACGTCAGGGAACCTGGAGAACCAGCCGGTCGGTGTCGGTCGCCACTCGAGTTGCGAGCTGGCCGTCCGTTGACAGCTTGAGGACGTTGCGCCCGGGAGCGAGCGTCAGATTGACCATCTGCATCGTTCCAGGAGCGGGGTGGAATAGCGAGGTGATGCTTGCACCGTTCAGCGTTGCGCTGAACGTCGCGGGCAGGATTTCCTTCCCATAGAAGATCGAGAGAGAGAAGCTCGTCGTCCCCGCCGGGAGAGTCGTGGAGCTGGAGGCGGGGTTGCCGTACGTCAGGAACTTGTTCACGTCACTAGGCCGCTGTCCACCGCCGTCGAATCCGCCGCTCAGTGCGGAGCGCGAGGCGGCGGCGTGCTCGAAGTGGAACGTGTACGTCTGCACCGCATTGAGTGAGGTGGGAACCTGGTCGATCGTCGTGCGCGGCATGTTGCCGGCGGAATCGATCGTGTAGATGTCCGCATCGTAGACGCCGGTCGCGATGCCGGTGACCGTCAGCAGATAGTCGCCGTCGACGTCGCCGAAGAGCTCCAGCGTCTTTCGTGGGTTCGGATCGGGCGTGTCGGTCTCCGCGTCGATCTCTCCCGCATCGTTGTCATAGAACGCGTTCGGGATCTCATTGAAGGTCGTCTGCGTAATCGGATCGATGCCCACGCGCCTTCCGGTTGGGTCGGTGACAAAGATCTCGACCGGGGAATGGAAAGTGAAGCGCATCCCGGTGATCTGATCGTTGAAGGTGAACTGTTCGCCCGAGAAGCGGCGGATGGCAATCACGCTCGGCAGCGTGGTGAAGCGGTTCGCCGGATCACGCACCAGAACGGTGCCGTCCGTCTTCACCCCATAGGCAGTCACCCAATGCTGCGCGCGCAGGTTCTTCGGCACGCGCACCAGTTGAGGGCCGTAGGTGCAGATGTCCTGCGACAGGCTCGCGGTGCCGGGGATGGGATACGAGATCTTCGCGCCATTCTGCCGCGCGTAGTTTGCCGCTGCTTCCGGATTGACGCCTCCCGATCGGTCGAAGCCCACCGGGCCGTCGTTGGCATCTCGGATGCCGACCAGAATGCCGTTGAGAGAGGGAGGAGTGAGAGCGAAGTGATGATAGGAGAGGATCATCGCCACGTCGGTCATGTAGCAACCCTTCGCCGAGATGCTCCAACGCGCGAAGCCGTCCGGTACCGGCAGGCTCAACGGGCAATAACGCACGGTTGGATCGCCCTGGACGTTGCGCCTGCACGTCTCGTCGTACGGATTGGGCGCGGAGGTGTAGGGCGCCGTCGGAACACCGCTCGGGGCATTGGGATACGACCCCTGCAACTGGAGCGCGATGTACTGGTCCGCATCGATCTGGGGCTTCAGCTCGAATGTCTGCGGCGGGATCGTCGTATTGGTGAACTGCGCCGTCCAGGTGCCGGTGACCGCACATTGACTGTTCGTGTACCAGAGGATCTCGATGCTCGTGCCCCCGCACAGTGACTGGAAAGGACTGACGAAGCAGTCCGATTGCCCGTTGAACGTGCTGTGAAACGTAAAGCCGGGAAAGTTCAGCGCGGTGCCCTTCGGATTCGTGAAGGTTGCGCTCCAGGTTTCGCCATCAGTTGCGCTCGATATGAACGTCAGGGCGCCGACGAGCACGTCGCGATAAAACGCGGTGTTCGCCACCATCGGAATGGAGCCGAACGGATCGGTGCACTGCGCTCCGAGCTCGGCGGGACAATGGACGAATCCATCGAAGGTGCTGACGCTCTGCGGGCGGATCCGTCCGCCGCGGGTACTCTGTACGGCGCGCATCTTCATCCTCGCGCTGCTGCTCGCTCCGCTCCGGAGATTCTCGCGAAGGCTCCAGTCGCGCATCGTCTCCGCACTCAGCGACACTGCAAACAAAGACACCACCACCATGACCGACAGACGCCAGCTCTTCATACCTGCTCCTTTTTGGATTGGGGATTGATCCCGATCTACACTAATGAGTTGCGGAAGGCTGCAATTCCCTACTTAATGATAGGTACGCTTGCGCACACATGCTTCACGTGACGGGGAACGTTCTCTTGTGTGCTGCGGGTGAAGTTCACTCACACGATCAATGCAGATCCCGAACTCGGGCCAGAGGCGCTCGCGCTCCAACGCAACCGAGGATGCCTCTTCGATCGTGTCGCGGCCGCCGATCGCCTCGAGCATTGACAGATGCGATGCGCGCGGCTCGATGGAGCCGACGATCTCGAGCTCGCGACGGGAGGACATGCGCGCGATTGCGTGGATGGACCGGCTTCAGCCGGTCAACAGCGCTTAGCCTGCAACGACTACTACTCGGCCGTCGCAGTGGACGAAGGAATGGGCAGCCCGTCCTCTTTGAGTCCTTCGATGTGCAGCTGAATCGCCGCGATCATGTTCTTCTCGGCCGCCTCACGCGTCGCGCCTGTGGCGACGCAGCTGGGAAGGTCAGGCGAGTACGCGGAAAAGTTCGCGCCTGCGTCTTCCACCACGATCAAGAACCGGCAATAGCTCATTCTCGCATCCTGCCCTAAAACAACTCTGCCGAGTAAAATGCGACTTGTGTCCCGCCCGGTCATCCCGATTGTCGACTTGTTTGCCGGTCCTGGAGGTTTGGGCGAAGGCTTCTCAGCCTTTTCCGCGAAGGATCACAAACCATTTCGAGTAGTCCTGTCGATCGAAAAGGACGAGGTCGCTCATCGGACACTCCGCCTCAGAAGTTTTTTTCGTCAGTTCCCTGCAACCAAGGTTCCATCGGCTTATTACGACTACCTGCGCGGCGATATCACCGCGCACGAACTGGCGGCTTCCTGCCCTGACGCTTGGAAAAAGGCGTCATCGGAGGCTTGGCATGCGGAGTTGGGAAACGAGCAGATTGCCAGCGCGAAGCTCGTTGATCGACGTATTCGTGCCGCTCTGGGGGACGCGCGAGAATGGTTGCTGATTGGCGGTCCGCCGTGCCAAGCCTATTCGCTAGTTGGGCGCGCGCGCATGCGAGGTATCGACCGAGCCAAATTCGAGGCGGACCGGCGACATTTTCTTTACCGCGAATATCTTCGAATTATCGCGAAACACAAACCGGCCGCATTCGTGATGGAGAATGTGAAGGGCCTACTCTCCTCAACCATCAGCGACTACAGCATGTTCGAACGGATCACTCAAGATCTGAGACGACCATCAACAGCGTTCGGTAATCGCTCAGAACATCTCGAATACAAGTTGTATTCGTTTGTTGCACCTTTGCGGGCCTCACTGGCATCGCGAGAAGCCAGTCACCCCACTGACTACATTATCAGGTGCGAGCAGCACGAGATTCCCCAGAGTAGGCATCGCGTCGTGATCTTTGGCGTTCGAAGCGATCTTGACGCGGAGCCTGGGTTTCTCCGCGGAGGCGCCGCTCTAGTGCCCACGCGGGCCGTCATTGGTGACCTTCCTCCGATACGAAGCATGTTGTCGCGGACACCAGACTCTATTCGTTCTTGGCGTGAGGCGGTTGAAAGACAGGTCAAGCCGCTGCTGCGTAGCCAACGACTAGACGATGATCTGCGCACTGCGATGGGGCAGGCGCTATCCGAAATCAGGCTCGCTGAGCTAACCGCGGGCGACGAATTCATGCCTTGCTCGCCGGCACCCAAGTGTCATGCGGAGTGGTATGTCGATCCGCGCCTCGGGGGAGTTTGCAATCATGCCGGCCGAGGTCACTTGGAGTCCGACCTCGGTCGCTATTTCTTTGCTGCATGCTATGCATCAAGCCCGAACGGTCACTCTCGGTCGCCGACGCTCGCTGACTTTCCGCCACGCCTTCTGCCGGCACATAAGAATATCGACCGAGCGCTGACAGGGTCGCTCTTCGCGGATCGTTTTCGCGTTCAACTCTGGAACAGACCATCAACCACAGTAACGGCGCACATTTCCAAGGACGGGCACTACTACATCCATCCGGATGCAACGCAGTGCAGAAGCCTGACAGTCCGAGAGGCAGCTCGGCTGCAGACGTTTCCTGATAACTATTTCTTTGAGGGTCCCAGAACTACCCAATACCAGCAAGTAGGCAACGCAGTGCCTCCGATACTCGCACGCGGCCTAGCGGCGGTTGTTTTCGATTGTCTGTCAGAGGCAAGACTCCTTTGAGAATTGCGAATGGTCGATCGGATATCGCGAGAACTTAGAAGCTGGAACATGGGTCAGATCCGCGGCCGAGACACGGGCCCGGAACGACTCGTCCGCAGAGTTCTTCACGCTCTGGGTCTTCGGTTCCGGGTTCACGTCTCCAAACTTCCCGGACGTCCTGATATTGTTCTACGCAAACACAAGACGGTGGTGTTTGTGAACGGATGCTTTTGGCATCGTCACATCGGCTGCCCGATGGCATACGTTCCGAAATCAAGGATCTCCTTTTGGTCAAAGAAGTTTGAGGACAATGTTCGGCGGGATCGCCGTAATGCAAGCGCTCTTCGGCGTGCGGGATGGGCGGTGTTCACCGTGTGGGAGTGTCAAACTAGCAAGCCAAGTCAACTGGCGATAAGTCTCAAGCGAAAGTTCGGGACAAGATTGTGACCGGTTAAGCAAACAACTTCGAAGGGAAACGAATGGATTCCGACTTTCGAATTACGGGCTCATCTAGACTCGAGCCAAACCCGGCCAGGCTTGTTCGGCCTCTCCGAGCCATTGGGTACTCTATTGAAAATGCCATCTCCGACATAGTCGATAACTCTCTAGCGGCGCACGCGAATACCGTTCTGATCAGACTTGAAGTGTCGGACGATACTCTCGAGCGAGTTTTCATTGCTGATAATGGCGAGGGCATGACGCCAGACCGGCTGGAAGAGGCGATGCGATTTGGTTCTGAGACGGAACAAGATCCGGAATCACTCGGTAAGTACGGAATGGGGCTGAAACTAGCGTCCCTCAGCCAAGGCGAAACTCTCACGGTCCTTACACGCCGCTCAAAGCGAGTGGCTGGACGACGCTGGACGGTTGAAGGTATCGGAGATCAGTGGAGAAACGACATCATCGCAGCGCCTGACGTTGAGCGTGACTTAAACCGCGATTTCGGGCACCTTTCATTGGAGCAGCACGGTACCGTTGTGATCTGGTCAGATCTGGACAGGATTCATCAAAGCAAGCGTGGTGCTAAAGGAATTGCAGAGAACCTCCTTCACCGCCTTCGGCGGCATCTGGGTTTGTTTTTTCACCGGTTCATTGAGGACGAACGCGTTCGCTTGCTACTCGATGCGCGTACTCAAGCTGGCGGCCCTGTCGTTTCGCAAACCGAAGTTTTGGCCCTTAATCCATTCGAGTACGACGCGGAAGGCACCGGACACGAAGAGTATCCGAAAACTTTCGCAGTTAGCTTACCAAACGGTCAGCGACTCGAACTCAATAGCCACGTTTGGCCCCCGAATTCAGAGAGTGCCTCGTATAAGCTCGACGGAAAGGTCGCTGCGCGGCAAGGACTCTACTTTTATCGCAACGACAGACTAATCCAAGCGGGTGGATGGAACGATGGCAAAGATGCGGCGGAACCCCACCTCTCCTTAGCGCGTGTCGCGATAGACCTTCCGACTTCACTAGATAACTTGTTCAGTCTTGATGTGAAAAAATCAGGGATTCGCGAGCCCGTCGGCTTCGCCGACGCTTTGCGAAAGGCCAAGGCCGCGGACGGCACTGTCTTTACCGATTACCGTAGTGCGGCAACTGCTATTTACCGATCAGGTTCGCAGCGTGACCCACGCGACTTTCCATTAATACCAGGCCGGGGCTTGGCCAAGGAACTTCGGGCTAAGCTGCGCGAGGTCATCGTTCCTCGCCGTAGTCGCACGCGCGAAGTTCATTTTGAGTGGGATCACCTGACCGCCGGCTCCTTCTTCGAGATCGATCGAGACAAACGGATCATTCGACTTAACGTAAAGGCGCGACAAGCTATCCTTTCGGGTGGCCGCTCTTCGGCAGCGGATGCACCTATCGTCAAACTGCTGCTGTTTTTCATTTTGGAACCCGACTTCGATAGCAACCGTGTCTCTAAAGCGCAGAAGGAGCGGTTGGAGAAGCTCGACAGGTCGTTGGCGGAGGTGATCCGATTTCTGCGGTGAACGTTCCAAACCCAGAACGTCATCTCACTTGGGAGCATTTTGAACAGACGTTCATCGCGCCAGGGGTGCCGGCGCTGCATCCCATACGGGGAGCGCCGTCTATATTCATCTTCGTCGATGACGGCGCACGCCGGATGGGACTCCGATGCCGAACGGTCACACCGCCACGGGACGTGACATTGCCGCTCAGTGCTGTCGATGTTTCTTTCCGGTCCGATTCCGAAGGATCTGTCGTTGAATGCTCCACCGAGAACCGTGTTCTTTTTAAGCCGCTATATTCGCTAATTCAGGACATTGCTGATCGCATACAGCTAGACCGCGTGCCGGCGCTCGACGCTATTCGCGGCGCGATTGACCTTTGGGAGCTTCTGCTACGCAGGGACGAAGATCTGTCACTGGAAAGACAGATTGGTCTTTGGGGCGAGCTGTGGTTTTTGGAGCTAGCAGCGAACCGGAACGCTGGTCTTGCGTTGACGTCGTGGGTCGGACCCCGAGGCGAAGCTCATGACTTTCGGGGTGGCAATGCTGAGCTTGAGGTCAAGACTACGATTGGTGCTTCTCGAGTGCACACTATCAATAGCCTGGACCAGCTCGTGCCCAGTCCCGGATGTTCGCTAATCGTCTTGTCGCTCACGCTGAAACGCTCTGGTGCAGCCGGAATCAGTCTGCCCGGTATGGTGGGGAGGGTCCGCGACATGCTCGAGCCGGGGCCGGATTTACTGAGTGCGTTCAACGAGCGACTTCATGGCATTGGGTATGGCGACGAAAGTGGCACCCGGTACCAAGATAAATATGACTTTCGGCTGCCTCCCGGCGCAATGTTAGTCACTGACGGCAGCCCCCGGGTCACTCGTGCTCTGCTTGATCTCGGGTTGGGTCAATCACTTTCTTCACGAATCCTAGATGTTCGATACCGCCTGAATCTCGATGGCATCGTTGTAGAGACTCCCGATCCGACTTACTACTCATTGCTTACACCATTCCTAGGCTACGACTCATGAATGAATCAGAGCTCACCCCAATCATCGCGACCGCACTTCGGACGATGGGTTATTCGGAGATAGACCTTGGTCCGCGTCCGTTACGGGAGTTCCTCATAGACAGCGCCTCCAAGCGAGGCAAATCGCTGGCCGATAGCGACGTGGATGACGCCATTGACTTGATGCTGTCAGATGACGTTAACGCGGCAGCCCGTCGACTCTTCACTCAATATCTTCATCAATGGGACTACGGCGAGGCCGGATGGTGCGGCGAGACAGGACGGAACTCCGAGACTCGCCGCCAGCTAATCTATGATCTTCTTCAGCTGCCCACCGCTCAGCGGGCCAGAGTCGACGAGCTTATCCCCGCTCGGACGCTTAGCAAAGAGCCGACCGTCATAGCATTATCGCATGACGATTGGTATACCCCCGCGCGTCGTGCGGAGTCCTCGTTCTACTGGGATTCCTATTCGCAGTACCTCCGAGACCGCGCTGAATGGCCCGAGGACAGTATTGATGACCTCAATCGTGCCAGCGATGGCGTTGTTCGTGAATTGTCGGAGCCGAGCCGAGAAGCGGCATACCAGACGAAGGGGATGGTCGTCGGCTATGTGCAAAGCGGGAAGACCGCAAACTTCATCGGTGTCATAGCTAAAGCGGCTGATGCTGGATACCGGCTCATCGTCGTACTAGGCGGGACGCTAGACCTTCTCCGAAATCAAACCCAGCGAAGGATCGACAAGCAACTGATTGGGAAGGAATTGATCCTAGCGGACACGGCCGCCGACGAACCACATGACTATATCGATGATCAGGAATGGGAGGAGTTCATCAGCTATGGTGCGATTCCCAGCGAACTCGGCTCCTTTGACTGGCACAGGTTGACGGGCGCGAAAGGCGATTATCAGAGTCTCAGGCGCGGCCTGCTCGCCCTTGAATTCGAGCGCGCTCGCCCCGATCGCCGTCTCAACTCGATGGAGAATCTTCGCCAAGTCCGGGCCCGCATGGTTGTCATCAAGAAGAACAGTCGAATTCTCACGAAATTCATCAAGGACTTGCGAGGGCTTACTCATACCCCTCTGGCGTCGATCCCGGCATTAATAATCGACGACGAATCCGACCAAGCATCTTTGAATACGCTAACACCAGACCGGCAGGCCCGGGGCGAGCGCACGGCTACCAATGCCGCAATTGTAGAACTGCTAAGGATTCTCCCGCGCAGTCAGTACGTGGGCTACACTGCAACGCCTGTCGCAAACGTCTTCGTAAATCCTGATGACGCCGTAGATCTCTTTCCAAAGGACTTTATCATTTCGCTTCAAAAACCATCACGCTACATGGGCGTGAGCGACTTCTTTGATCTCGCCGACGGTTCTTCGAACGAGCGTACTTACGTGCGCGGCATCTGGGGTGACGATACTGATGATTCTAACCTTCCGCGCGCGTTCGATCTTTTCATTCTAAGTGGCGCAATAAAGCTTTATCGGCAGAGCGTAACAACAATTCGGTTTCGGCATCACACGATGCTCATTCATCGATCGCATAAAATTTCGGAGCATGAAGCCGATGTCCGAGTCGTCGAGACGGTTTTCCGGGACGCGAAATACGGATCTCCTCAGGCCTTAGGCCGCCTTCAGGCACTGTATGAAGAGGAGTTCACGAGCGCGTTGATCGATTATGAAGAGGGCGTGCCGAGACCACCAACCTTTCCAGAACTTCTTCCATTTGTCGAGCGGTGCCTATCCGTCTTGGGCGATTCGCCGGTTGCGATCGTTAACGGCGATCGGCGTTACGCTTCCCTCGCGCCGGATTTCGAATCGGGCCCCATCTGGAAGGTTCTGGTTGGCGGGACGAAGTTATCGAGAGGTTATACGGTTGAGGGCCTCACTATCAGCTACTACCGCCGAAGGGCGCGTAACGCCGACACGTTGATGCAAATGGGGCGATGGTTTGGTTACCGTTACGGTTATCGCGATCTTGTCCGGCTGTTCATTGGACGGGCCGAACCTGACGGTAGAACAACCTTCGATCTTCTCGAAGCGTTTAAGTCCATCTGCCTTGACGAAGAAGATTTTCGTGACCGACTGGGTCGCTACTCACGGGAGTCAGACCCTCGCATAACCCCACGCGATGTTCCACCCCTCGTGCCCGCACATCTTCTCGCGCCTACATCTCGCAACAAAATGTATAACGCTGTACTGAAGTCCCAAAACTTTGGCGGCGAGTGGGTTGAACGAACGCTGGCACCAACCGATGAGAAGAGTGCAAATAGCAATAATTCTGCGGCGAAACTGATGCTAAGCGGGACCGGATTGCTCACCGAGACGTATTTCTCCGTCCAGCGAGACGGCGAGACCCGCGAGATGGTGGCTCACTGGGCGCTCTTAGATAAGCAAAACGTTCTGACTTTTTTGGAATCGTATCGATGGTCGAAACCAGGAGTATTGGGTCCCGTTCTTGAGTTCGCACGGGGCGCAATGGGCGATCCTTGTATTGATGATTGGTTGTTTGTCGCGCCCCAACTGCAAGACTGGGATGAATTCTGGCTTGGCACCAAGAAGGCGGAGTTCTCGGTCGCCCATCGCGCGCGCGTTCAGGTCGAACCCTACCGCTTCAAGACGTATAGCGAGCCACGACACCGGAAGATACTTGAGTATATCGTTGGAATTCACGAAGGTGACTCGCCATCTGAGTCGGTCGTCGCACTCAAGAAGCCAAGACGCGCGGTTCTGCTCTTTTACCCCGTTCGCGATATGACTCGCAACGAGAACATCGTTTCAATGGGCTTTGCGCTTCTCTTTCCGAGCAATCTCATTTCGCGGCGTCTCTTGTTTGTCGTGCACGATCCCTCGAAAGAGGATGCTATTGTCGTGGACAAGTAGAGGTATAGTGAGGTTTCCGCCTAGAAAAACTTGGGGCGGCCGAGGCCGCCCCTGTCGTAGCAATACGTTCGCAACTCCTTACGAACATCCGCTCGTGGACCCGCAATTGAGGCACTTGTAGCAAGCTCCATTGCGGACCATGATCGAGCCGCAGTCCGAGCAGCTTGGCGCGTCCTGCTGGAACCTTATCGGCGGGGCGGACTTCAGGTACGGGCCGTCCGCGTCCTTTGGCGCCAGCATGATTGGCTCGATCGACTTCATGAACTTCGCGTCGTTCTTCGTTAGTGGCTCGAGATTGGGGACCCCGGAAAGAGCTGGCGGCTCGTCGCGCAGGATCACGCCCGCCTCCGCCTGGTTCTCGCGCGGCGTGAACTTGATCGCCAGCCACTTGAAGATGTAGTCCATGATCGACTTCGCCATCGGGATCTCGGGATTCTTCGTGAAGCCCGACGGCTCGAAGCGCATGTGCGTGAACTTGTCGATCAGCAGCTGCAATGGCACGCCGTGCTGCAGCGACAGCGACGTCATGGTGGCGAACGAGTCCATCAGGCCGGAGATGGTGGATCCTTCCTTCGCCATCGTGATGAAGATCTCGCCCGGCTCGCCGGTCTCGTACTTGCCGACCGTGATGTAGCCCTCGTGGCCGCCGATCGAGAACTTGTGCGTGATCGATTCGCGCTCATCCGGGAGCTTCCGCCGAACAGCAACCGGGCCGGCGATGATCGCCGCCAGCTTCTCCTTCGCCGTCGACAGCGGCTGCGAGCGCTTGCATCCGTCGCGATACACCGCCACCGCCTTCAGGCCTAACTTCCACGCTTCGTAATACGCGAGCTCGATCTCCTCCACCGTGGCGTTCGTCGGCATGTTGATCGTCTTGGAGATCGCGCCGGAGATGAACGGCTGCACCGCGCCCATCATGCGCAGGTGGCCGAGGTAGTGGATGGAGCGCGTGCCGCGGGCGGCTTTGAACGCGCAGTCGAACACCGCGAGGTGCGAGTCCAGCATGTGCGGCGCGCCCTCGATGGTGTCGTTCTCGTCGATGTACTGGATGATCTCGTTGATCTGCCGCTGGTCGTAGCCGAGGCGCTTGAGCGCGGTCGGCACCGTCTGGTTGACGATCTTCAGCATCCCGCCGCCGACCAGCTTCTTGTACTTCACCAGCGCGATGTCCGGCTCGATTCCCGTGGTATCGCAATCCATCATGAAGGCGATGGTGCCCGTCGGCGCCAGCACGGAGATCTGGGCGTTGCGATATCCGTATTGCTGGCCTAACGCGTACGCCTCATCCCACACCTTCGTCGCCGCCTCGGCCAGATCCGCCGGGAGCGGGCGGGTGTTGATGCGATAGGCCGCGCGGCGATGCTTGTCGATCACGCGCAGGAACGGCTCTTCGTTGGCCGCGTAGCCTTCGAACGGGCCGACCTTCGACGCGATGCGCGAGCTCTGCGCGTACGACTCGCCGGAGAGAATCGACGTCATCGCCGCGGCGTAGTCGCGACCCTCATCGCTGTCGTACGGAACGCCGCGCGCCATGAGCAGCGCACCGAGGTTCGCGTAGCCGATGCCCAAGGGGCGGAAGGCGTGCGAGTTCTTCTCGATGGCCTTGGTGGGATACGACGCGAAGTCGACGACGATCTCCTGCGCCGTGATCACCACACGCAGCGCGGCGCGATAGGCCTCGACGTCGAAGCCGGTGTTCTCATTGTAAAACTTCATCAGGTTCAGCGATGCGAGGTTGCACGCCGAGTCGTCGAGGAACATGTACTCCGAGCAGGGGTTCGACGCGTTGATGCGCGCGGTGTTCGGGCACGGATGCCAGTCGTTGACCGTGGTGTCGAACTGCATGCCGGGATCGCCGCAGACCCACGCCGATTCCGCCATGTTGCGCATCATCTGGCGCGCCTTGAACGTGCCCATCACGCGCGTGCGATCGGTGACCGCGCGCGTGGTCCACTCGCTGTCCTTCTCGTACGCCTTCATGAAGTCATCGGTGACGCGCACCGAGTGGTTCGCGTTCTGGAACTGCACGGAGTCGTACGCGCCGCCCGGAGCGTTGAACGCGCCGTCGTAGCCCGCATCGATCAACGCCCAGGCCTTCTTCTCTTCTTTTTCCTTGGACTGGATGAACTCCATGATGTCGGGGTGGTCGACGTTGAGGATGACCATCTTCGCGGCGCGACGCGTCTTGCCGCCGCTCTTGATGACGCCGGCGAACGAGTCGTAGCCCTTCATGAATGAGACCGGTCCGGACGCCGTGCCGCCGCCCGCCAGGAGCTCCTTCGACGAACGGATGCTGGAGAGATTCGATCCCGTTCCCGACCCGAACTTGAACAGCATGCCCTCCGTTTTGGCGAGGCCGAGGATGGAGTCCATGGTGTCGTTGACGGAGTTGATGAAGCAGGCGGAGCATTGCGGCTTCTGCTCGATGCCGACGTTGAACCACACCGGCGAGTTGAAGGACGCCATCTGATAGAGGAGGATGTGAGTCAGCTCGTCGCGGAAAGTGTCGCCGTCCGCCTCGCTCGCAAAGTACCCACCCTCGCGTCCCCACCCTGTAATCGTGCGAACGACGCGGCCGATGAGCTGCCGCACCGAAGTTTCCCGTTCAGGACTGCCGAGGTGCCCGCGGAAGTATTTCGAGACCACGACGTTCGTGGCCATCTGCGACCAGAACTTCGGCATCTCGACGTCCCTCTGCTCGAAGACCATCTCGCCGCGCTCGTTGGTGATCGCCGCGTTGCGGAGATCCCACTCGCTGGTGTCGAACACGTCGACGCCGGCCTTCGTGAAGAACCGCTGCACTTCGATGCCGCCGGCTTTCGTTTCTTTCTTTGCGGCGCGGCCCGGTTTATGCGGGCGGGGTCGAAGTGCCGATGTGAGATCGATGGTGGTCATGATGTTTCCCTCCTCCTCTGAACCGAAACGCCCCGCAAGGGGGCGCTTCTTCGAACGACAGCGTGATATTCGCCGTCGTTCGTCAACCGAACTTTTTGTGCAGTTTGCGTTTCATTTAGCGAGCCGCGGAGCGGAGTGCGGTGTTCGGAGCCTGCGGGACTGGAGTCTTCACTTTAGCCGTCACCTGGTAATCCCTGATCTGCAATGAAACGGATCGTAGTGGAGAACGGGTGGCCAGACGCGAAGCCTTCAAATCTTTCATCAATCCCCCCTCGCAGTAGACCTTCTTGGTTTCCGCAAAAGCTACGCCCCGTAGAACGGGAAGTCAAGGGGACATGATAAAAAGGCTGCTTTCGTGTGAAGAAGAACAGCGAACGCGGCTTAAGTATTCGTTGCTACAGCGATTTAGCTCCGAAAGCCATCCTTGGTATTTCCGCCACAAATCCACCGGTAATCCACCGGTTTTTCGCAGCTAATCCACACGCGATTCCGCAGATTTTCCGCGCCTTTTCCTCATGTTTTGCACATCGGCAGGGGCGACCTTTTCTCCGCAGCTTCTTGGATGAGATTTCCGAACGGAATCAGCGAGCCCGGCCGTGGAAAAACGGGGATGCAGCAGGCGAATCCGCACTGTTGTGGAAAACGTGCGAGGAACGACTGTATCGAGTCATCAGCGGGCTTTTCGACATGCACCAGCGTTTTGATCCGCGTATTCTGTGCGCTGATGGCGGGCGGGAAAATGCTGTTGTGGATGTCTCTCGCCGCCCGCCTGGCGCCTCTGCTCCTCATGACCTCGGCGGTCCTGGTCGCCACGCGTTTTCTTCACGATCGGTTCGGCCAGCGAAGCAAGATGGCCGGGTCCGCGGCTGCGATCGCAGTTCTCGCCGGCGGGCTCGTCGTCATCGTGCCGTACGCCGCGCGCATGGGACTGATCCTGGGAATCCGCTACGCGTTTGATCGCGAGGATTGGCCGGTCGTAAGGAACCGCATCGATCTCTACGAGAAACTCGGGGGAAGCGTCGACGGAAACCTGCGATACGACCGCGGCGCGGCTCTCGTTCACGAAGGACGCATCGCGGAGGCTCTGAGTGAGTTCTCGGCGGCGGCGACCAGCAGCAACGATCCGCTGGTATCGCGCAGCGACGCCGTCTTCAACGCCGCACTGTGCCTGTACGCTTTGAGACGCGAGGACGACGCGCGTCGCGCGCTATCCACGTTGCCCGACGATTTCCATTCCGCCGCAACGCGCGACTACATCCTCGGCCGCATCGCCGAGCATGGCGGCGATCCCGCCGCGGAGGCGTGGTTCCGGCGAAGCCTGGCGGCCGATGTGACATTTCAGCCCGCCGTTTACCGGCTGTTGCGCCTTCTTTCCATGCGGCATGATCTGGCGGCGGCGGAACAGGTCATGGCATCGTACCGTCGGTTGAATCCCGCGGAGGCCAATGCGCCGGCGCTCCGAGGAATGATGGAAGCGATCCGCCGCGGCGAGGTACTGATCGACTATGAACCGTTACGCCTCCAGCCTTGAGATTCGCGTCGAGGACGTCCTTTGCGTCCTCGTCGCGGCGGTGCTGATCGGCTATATCGGCCTTTCGACATCGTCACGACTGCTCTTCGGTGGAGGCGAACACCTATGGGCCGTAAGCTTCATCGCGCTGCCGATGTCGGTGATCATCTTCATCGCGTCCCTGCGCTACGCCGCGCAGTCGGAGGAGGGGTCATCGATCGGCCGCTGGATGGCCGACGTGGCCGGCGTGGTGCGCGACTGGTTGCCCTTTCTGCTGTTCCTGTTGTTTTACGCCACTTTCACCTGGGCGATCTGGACGGCGATCCAGCCGCGGACGTTCGACGCAGACCTTCTCGCGATCGACAGGCGGTTGTTCGGCGAGACTCCGTCGGTTCCGATGCAGCATTGGATCTCGCCCGGGCTCACCAGTTTTCTCTCGCTGTGCTATGCGCTCCACCTCGTGCTGCCGCCAGTCGTAGCCGGTCTGTGGTACAGACGCAGCATCCGCACGTTTCGTGAGTTTCTCCTCGCGATCCTGATCTGCGGAGCGATCGGCTCGCTGAGCTACGTGATGGTTCCTGCGGTCGGGCCAGGCATCGCGTTTCCGCATCTGTACTCGAAGGCTCTCTCGGGCTCGCTTTACCAGCCGATTATCGATTTCATGGATCGAGCTCGCGCGCCGCGCGACGTTTTTCCAAGCCTCCACATCGCCGTGTCCACGATCGTCTTCTGGTATGCGGCGAAGCGCGGGCGCGTGCTCTTCTGGATCGTTGCGCCCTTCATCGTGGGCAACTGGCTCTCCACGCTTTATCTCCGCTACCACTACGCGATCGATTGCGTTGCAGGCTTCGCGGCCGCCGCAGCGTCCATCGCGCTGGCTGGAGGCGCGCTGGCACTCGAGCGTCGGGTGCTCTCACGCGCTGAGTAGAACAACGGGCTGTTACACGTGGAACACGGTGCGCCGAAGCAATCTTTGGATTCGACAGGGTGGCGGGTTGCTGATTTCATCGCGCGATGGCGGGTGCGACGATGATGAAACGCTGATCAGCCATGTGTGTGGACCGGCTTCAGCCGGTCACTGGCCGGCTAAAGCCAGCCCACACACTAGTACTGACCGCTCGCGCCGGCGCCGCCGAACCCCCCACCACCGGGCTCAAGCGACGCTGGCTCGGCGGGCTGAGTTGGCGTCGACTGCAGGGTCACCGCGAGCTGCACGATCTGCTGCAGCTCGTGCGGTTTCGACGGCGTGACGACGATCCCCGTTGTGCGGTGGCGGAGAGCGCGCATGATCGCGGCGGCAGTCGCCAGCATCAGAGCGCCGGCAAGAATCAGTCTTGCCTCGAGCGGAAGGGCAATGAAATCCTGCACCTCGATTGCTGCGATCGCGACGCACACGGCGCCGGCGATGAGAGGCGCACGGATGCGGCAGTAAACTCCGATCGCCAGGTCGATCGCAGCCGCCGCTGCGAAGAGGATCACCACGCCGGCACGGGATGGCTCCCGCAGCGAATGGTAGGCAACGTATCCGGCAATCGGCGACACGATGGCCACCAGCGCGAAGAGCGAGTCGCGTTTCACGGCGGTCATCACGAGCGCGGCGATGATGCCGATGACGACGCCCATCAGCATCGCCTCGAATCGCCAGTGCTTCTGAGCGAGATAGGCGATCCCCAGCACGACGGCCACCGTTCCGAAGAGCGAGTTCCGCAGCCGCCAGCCGGCAAGGACGAACGCCGCCGCGAAGACCAGGATCGCTTCGGGCCGTCCGTTGTGTGGCAGCGAGAAGATGAACGCGATCAGGCCGCCGATCCACAGCGCAGCCTCCACGCCCGTCTTCCGCCCCCGTCGCAGCAGAATCTCCGCCGTGACCAGGCAGAGGATCAGCGGAGTCCATCCCTGGGGGAGTCCGAGCAGACGGCACAACGCCACCAGCGCAAGGACGGCAAACCACGTCAGAACGAAAAAGATGATGTCTGCGATCACGGGTGGAACCGCCGGTGAGTGATGACCATCGCGACGATTACCGCGATCGTGGAAACGAGCAGGAGCAATACGATCGCGAGCTCGTCGTGGACGTTCCACAACATCAGCGCATCGATCGCGATGAGCCCGTAGACGTATCCATAGAACACGAACAACTCGCGCCGCGCGCGAAACCCGTAGAAGATCGCGGCCGCCGCAAGAACGATCGCGATCGCGGCGCCCGCGCCGACCGTGTGGCGGTTCATGATCAGAATCAGCGCGCCCCAGAACGCGAGGTTGGCGGCGAAGTGCTCGAAGACCGGCCTGAAATCGTCGCGACGATTCGCTCGCGCAGCTCGCGCGTCATGTCGAGCGGGCGACCTTCGAGACGGAACGTTCCGTCGTCTTGTTTGCGCGATGCATGAATCTTCACCTTCAGCTTCGCGTCGCCGGTCGCGAGCG
>JBBRMQ010000008.1:0-35937 GCA_038230775.1 Thermoanaerobaculia bacterium | reverse complement strand
TCTGTGTGTGGACCGGCTTTAGCCGGTCATCATGCTCATGACTGTGACCGGCTGAAGCCGGTCCACACTCAGAAGCTCCAGACTCAGAAGCTCCAGACTCAGAAGCTCCACACACAGAAGCAGAAGCGTCAGCTACAAAAGAAGCAAGATCGACGTGCTCGGCCTGCATCCTGGCCTCGACATCCTCCTTGGTGAACAGCGACCGGAACGCCTCGTTGACATAGGTGCAGATCGCGGGAACGGAACGAAAGTTCGTGGACAGCGGCACGATCTTTCCGCCGCTCTTTTCAATGATGCGCCGCACATCGAGATACGTCGTGATGTCCGCGCGGCGGAAGCGGTAGATCGACTGCTTCGGATCGCCGACGATGAACAGGCTGCCGGGCCGCGGGTGGATCTTGCGCCAGTTCATCTCCCCCACCTCCGCCCCCGTCAGATACATCAACACCTCGGCCTGCACCGGATCGGTGTCCTGAAACTCGTCCACGAGGACGTGGGTGAAGCGGCGCTGGAAGTAGCGGCGGACGTTCGGGTGATCGCGCAGCAGGTCGCGCGCGCAGACGAGGAGATCCTGAAACGTGAGCGTGCCGTTGCGGCGGCGCTCCTCGAAGAATTGCGCGGCGGCGGGACGGAGAAGCTCGAGCGCGATGCCGTGAACGTGCTCGCGCCAGGCACGCAGCGCGGGACGGATCGTCCGCTCGACGAGATCCTTGAAGTCGAGGCCGAGCTGCTTGGCGGTCGGACCGTGCGCCCAGCGTTTCTGCACCGGCTTCCTGCTCGCGTGATTCGCTTCATCGAGCAGGAGGAACTGATCGAACGCGTCGCTGAGGTCGGCGCTATTGCGCTGACGAATCAGCTTGCGGATGAGGATGACGAAGTCGTCGGGATCATCGCCGTCTGGCAGATGCGGCTCGCACCGATCGAGAAAATCGACGAGCGCATCGATCGCGCCGCGCATGTCAGGCCGCGGCCTGCGTTCGGAGACGAGGACGACATCGGGATACTCGACGATACGCACGAACGCGCTGCGCAACGTCTTCCGATCCAGGCCCACCTCCCGCGCCTCGGCCACCAGCGGATCATCGGACACGGCTTTCGCATCGAACCACCGGTTCCAGAATTCCGAGGTGATCTGGCGGGCCGCGGCTTCGTCGAGCTCTTCGAATTCGGGATCGAGCCCCGCTTCGACGGGGCGTTCGCGGAGCAGGCGCGCGCAGAAGGCGTGCGTGGTTCCGATGAAGGCAGGCTGCCCCTCATCCGCCCTTCGGGCACCTTCTCCCCGCAAGCGGGGCGATGGCGACGCCGCCCCACTCGCGAATAGCTCTCCTTGCAGGCCATCTCCGCGCGCAGCGGGGAGAGGGTGGCCGGAGGCCGGGTGAGGGGCCTCGCCCAACGCGCGCAAAAACTCCTCGCGCAAATGCGCCGCCGCCTTCAGCGTAAAGGTGATGGCAGCAATGGACGAAACGGAAGCGCGCCCGGTCGCGACAAGATTCACCATCCTCTTCACAAGGTTGGTCGTCTTGCCGGTGCCAGCAGCCGCCTCGACGAGCATGGTGACGTCGAGCTCATTGCGAATGGCGTCGCGCGAAGCCTGATCGGGAGGCTTGATTTCCGCGATCACCGACACCCCCAGGCGAAGCCAAGTGTGGCGCCAGCCCTCTGGCTGGCGTGGCGCGCGCGATTCACTTGACCTCCTGCAGCTTCAGCCACGAAGCCGAAAGCGGATCGCCAGCCTTGCGCTGAGCGCGGGAGGAAGCGAGCTTCGCCCCGCCGCAGATCTGCTGAAAATCGCAGAACGTACAGGCATCGACAGACCCGTGCGGAAAGTACCCGGTACGGATCGTGTCAAACAGCAGATTGAGCGCGTGCTTCAACTCCTGATCGGTGCATTCGCGCGGCATGCGAAGACCGGCACCTTTCGGCGTGGGAAAGAAGTAACCGGACTTGGTGACGTGTCCGCCAACGAGGGACTCCACAGCGCGCGCGTAGATCGCGTGCTGGATCTTCGTGCCGCATTGCAGTTGTCCGCCGCGCTCGAACTGGTAGACGCTGCCCGACTTGTAATCCCAGACATGCCATTCGTCGCGTTTCTCATCGTGATCGACGCGATCGATGCGCCCGCGCAGCTTGATCGACTTCCCTCCGCCTAACGCGAGTTGGAAGTCGTCGAATGCAAGCTCGAAGTGTTTCGGCGTCACGTCCGCGCAGTTGGTCTCCTCGTTGCGAAGGAAGATCGCGCAGGAGTCGAGGAGCTCCGTTCGGCGGCGCTCGAATGCGGCCTCGCTCGGCGGCGGGATCTCGTCGCGCCATTCCGCGAGCGCCTCGTCCGCGATCGCCTTCATGCGCGTGAGGAATGCGACCGACGGTTTCGCACGCGAGTCGCAGATTTCGTTCATCGTCGTCTCGAGGACGCCGTGGAGCATCGTTCCGAACTCGTGGGCCTCGAGCCAGTTGTCGGGCTCGTATTCGAGCTCGTCAACCGGCTGGATTTTCAGGATGCGCTGGAGGAAGTAGCGGTACGGGCAGCCGGCCATCGTCTCGAGTTGCGATGCCGAGTACGTGTGATCGTTGAGGCGCGGGTCGAGCTCCTCCGGCGGCGCGCTGATCCTGCCGTCCCATTGCGTGACCGCCGCGCCATCGCGCGCCGCTTCCGCCTCCGCGCCGGCCGCGAGGTTCGGATAGGCGGCGAGGATCGAGTCTCTCAGATGTGTGTCGCCGTCGAGGAACCGGCGGCCTAACCACCATTCGGAGAGCGACAACGGCTGCGAATCAACGAACCCTTCGGTAGTTGTTGCGGGTTCCGAAATACCCACCGCCGGAAACCGCTCACGCCGATCCTTGATGCTCATCATTGCGTAGGACAGCGTGATCTCGCGCGAGGAGGCGCGACCGAGGAGGCGGCGGAATTGTTCGGTGGTGCGTTGGGGGCGATCGCCGACGATGGGAATGCCGATCGCCTGGCGTTCGGTGTCGAGGATGATCGGATCCTGCAGTCCTCTGCCCGGGTGTCGTTCGTCATCGAGGCCGACGACGAACATGCGCGAGCGCGCGGCCCAGCCGCCGGCGCGGATCGGCGCGACGTGGAGGAATCCGGGACGCGGATTCGATGCGGAGACGTGGAGCTCGCGCACGGCGTCGGCGAGTCTGCGCGTGACTTCGCTGCGATCGATCGGCGCCGAACCGATGGCGGCGAGCTCGCCGAACAGGCGGATGAGTCCCTGCTTGGCCATGCCGTCGATTTCGTTGCGCGTGACGCCGAATCGCTCGACGAAGTTCATCGCCGCGCGCGACGCGCTGGCGACATCGATCTCCTGCGCAACGGGCTCCGAGATGCGCAGCAACTCCTCGACGAACGCGCGCGCGTCTCTCGCCTGCTCGATGCTTCGCTCAATGCGCGCTCGCCGTAGATCGTCCGCTTCTGTGTGAGGCCCGGCTTCTGTGTGAGGCCCGGCTTCTGTGTGTGGCCCGGCTTCTGTGTGTGGGCCGGCTTCTGTGTGTGGGCCGGCTTCAGCCGGCCATGAGAGCTCCTCGAGCGCGGCTGCCTTCTCCGCAATCAGCGCATCGAGTCGGGGCAGGTAGCGCTCGCGTCCCCATCCGATCGCGGCTCGGCGCAGCGTGCGCGTGTGCGCGCCGGCGAATGTGCGCAGCTCGGTGGCGTGCCATCCCTCGCCAATCCAGCGAAGGAACGCGAGGCACGCCTGCCCCGGCCGCGTGTAGTACGAGGGGATGCCTTCCGCAAACGTCGCCGGCACTTCGTATTCGGCGGCGAGCTCATAGATGAGCGGGAGGTAAGGATCGCGCGCGGTGTAGACGATCTCCGCGTCATCGAACGTCGAGCCGTCGCCGAGGATGGCGCGAGTGGCACCCCGAACTTCGTTCTCCTCCCCAACCGCCGCGCGGAGTAGCGCCGGCGTCCCCGCCGGCCGTTCCGCCGGCGTCTCGCCGGCGCTGAGGGTGACCCAATCGCGAGCGAGCGCTCTAAGAAACTTCTCTTCCGCCGTCGTCAACTCCACATCATCAACAACAAACCAAAGTTCGTATCCCCTCGCCCCGCCGTGCGGGGAGAGGGTGGCCGAAGGCCGGGTGAGGGGCCCCGCCCCAAGCATCGCGGTCGCCCTAGCAAGCACGCCAAACCGATCGACATAGCGACCAAGAATCAACTCCTCCTCATACGCCTCGAGAATCTTGGCAAGATCCGCAGCCTTGCGTTGATCCTCGAACTCCGCCCCGCGCATGGACGCAGGCGAAACACCGGCATGCCGCACGTCATCGATCGACCGCTGAATCGCGCGATGCAGCCCCGGCCGATCGGCGAGCGCAGAAAAATACGAAGAGGATCCGAGGACGCGATCGCAGACGCGCTCGATGATGGCGAGCGCCTGCGCCCGCGAGAGAACGGTCACGCCGTCGCCGGCGAGCGCAAATCCGGCAACCGCATCCGCCAAGCGTACGAATGGTCTCCATCCGCACGTTGACCCAGGGCGTGCCGGAGTGCGCAATCGCATCCGCGATCTGATGCCCAATGGCAAGCGAGGGCGAAACGACGACCTTCTCGCGAAGCAGGTGCTCACGGCAGACGGCCGCAAGTCGGGAGAGGGGTTGGGGCATGGAAGACCAATGCTATCTGACGGCCTCGCTCCGCGGGTCATAATGAAGGGATGGCGCATATCTGCGAACCGCTTCTCGATGCTTGCAGTTACTTACAACAGGCGGGCATGTCGGAGAGGGATCTTTCGCTTCTCCACCGCTTTTCATCTTCCTCGCGAGGCATCACCTACCGATCCGCGATCGCCGTTGGCGCGAACCACTACATGATCGTCACTCGGGAATCGTGAATTTCTTCACCGCAGGTTGCGCCGTCCCGTACGTCACGGTTGCGGTGAGTTCCTTCTTAGGTGGATTTACGACGCCGGTCAGATCCGTCATTACTGTGAAAGCGATCGCTTGTTGAGGTTGCAGGTCGATCGTCGTGTCGACGTCGCGTGCGAAAGTCTTCGTCGTACACGCGGAGCAGTCGACTTTGGTAGATCCAGCCGGATATACGCTGTGGACGAACCGTGCACCCGTCACCGCGGCAGTTCCGCCGTTCGTGAGGGTAATCTTGTACATCGGCTTCGCTGAAGTCGATCCAGGTAGCGATTCCTCTTTCACCGCCACCTCACTGGCGTTGCCGGTTGTTGGCGTTTGCGTTTGCGAGGTCGCGGCTGCCTGAGCCGGTTTCGGTGCAACAGCAGCAAATGGGCCGTTGAATGAATTCGCATTGACTGTTGCGAATGAATACGAGACACCGACGAAGAAGCCCGTTCGGGTGCGCGTTGGGAGAGTCGCGAGCGCGCTCGCATTCGTCGTAAAGTTCGCTTCGAGCTGGGTGTCCGTAGTGAGCCCGTTTGGAAGGCGCTTCGAAGATCCAATCATCGGTCCGGCTGTCAGGTAGAACTTGTCTCCCCAGCGAATGCCGGTACCGAGGTAGTAGCGAACATCGGCGTTGTCACCGATGCCGAGACCAAACGAGATCGGCGCCCATGCGATGTCATGCCAGGCGAAAGCTCGGGGGTCTGTGTGGATGACGTGAACCATCGCAGCTACTCCGCGGTGCCACCTGTCCTCCTGTTCCTTGAAGCGCTGTACGGAGAATCCGGCCGTTTTTGCCGCAGGTTCGGGATCGATCTGCTTTTTTCCAGGCACCAGCGCGTAAACAGGATCGGTGACCGTATCGGCCAGGTACGCTCCGGAGAACGCTAGATCCCATCCGTCCGTTGTGATGTTTACCAGCCACGGACCAGGAGTCTTGCCTGCTACGTGTTCCGCGGCACCAGCACACACCGTCGACGTGTTGATCTGCCGGGCTTCAATGCTGACAGTGATCGGATCACCCCAGAACGTGGTGTAAAAGTCGACCACGTTCGTGAATGGCAGTTCTTTGCCATCAGCCGCCTTCGGTGTCTCGACGACTGAAGCGTTGTAAGCGAAGCAGTCAGTATCAGTATCGATCAGTTGAATGTGGACTGTATCGCCGCGACGCCGATGAATCGTACCGAGAGCGCTGACGCTTCCATTCTTGTGAGAAATTATGACGTCAGCCGGAGCTGACGACGGCGTCGTCTGCGGCCGAATCGTGCTTTGCCGATTACACGCGCAAAGGACGAGGATGACAGCAGAAATGACGATTACGAGATGAGCACGCATGTATAACCCTCCTACGATTTGATTTTTCCTGAGAGCCACGAGGCATACGGCGCCAAGCGGATATCGATGCCTTTACGGCAGCCGACGGTTTCAGACGTAACCCCGATGATGATTCGGTCCGACGTAATTGCCGGTCCGCCCGAGTCGCGATAACAGACACTGACGGCCGATGAGCCATACGTGAATGTGTTCGCACGCGCGGTATCGATACCGGCTATGCGCATGATCGCCGCACGCTGTCGTCCGTCACCGATGCGAGCGAATGAGATGTATCCGAAGCCGACGAAGTCTACGAAGTCGTTGCTCGCGCTCAACCGCGATACCAACGCGGGATCCGCATCAAGCGTGTACCTGGACGATGAGTCGTCAGCTGCCTGGCATAAGTACAGAAGCGCGATGTCATGCGCATGCGTCGCCGGGTCATACCGAAACGGGACCGCGTCCGGGATCTTGAGAGCACACACGATGTTGGCTGGCGCGACTGAGAGACTCACGATGCCCTCACGAAACCCGACGCGTGAATACTGACGTCCTATGTCGTACACGCAGTGAGCGGCGGTAAGGACGGTGTGAGCGGTTAGGAGCGTCCCGGTGCATCGAAGGTCGCCGTCGACGATGACGCTGCCGACGCGTGGGAACTCAGTCGGATCGGTGTCCCGCCCACCGACGATCGTCGGAATAGGTCGCGTGGAGTACCCCGTCGTGAACGCGACGGTGGCTGCAACGACGCGACTCGGTACGGAGCAGTTCCTGCACTCTCGCGTCGCCGCTACAAATGCCGAGGCAAGGCGAACCTGAACGTCGGGAATCAGTGCCGCCGCCAGACAAATGGTGATCAGGCCCGACAGACTGATGATGCGACGATTTTCCCTCCACAGCGCGATCAATCGTGATGGCATCCTCTACTTCAGAGTGACGTCATTACGAATTTCCCTCTTTATCGCCAGCGCTGACGAGTTGCCTCGCCGAGTAGATGCGCGACATCGAGGTCCTGATCGTCGGTTCCGACGTGGTGGTCGAACGGGGACGCAGGGTCCTGGACGGCTACTGGCGACTATCTAGATCCGCGAGGAACTCGGAGCCGGGACTGATTCCGCTGACGAGGAGTGCGTCCCTCGCCCGCGTGCACGCTACGTACAGCAGGTGCCTCTCCGTCTGATACACATCGTCGAGATCGGACTCGTCGGCCACGGCTTCGATCCGCGATTCGAGCGGGATCACATCGTCATCGCACGCCATCACCGCAACGGCGCGGAACTCCAATCCTTTCGCGAGGTGCATCGTCGTGATCGAAAGGTGGCCATGCCGCGTCTCGACTTTGTCATCGAGCATCGTGTACGGAACGTTCGCGCGCTCCACCGCCGCCTTCGCCCGCGGATACTGCCCTGACGATCGCACGAAGATCGCAATCTCGTGCGGTCGCAAGCCTTCGCCTATACGCGCAGAGATCCATGCTGCGACGCGCGCGATCTCCTCATCCTGCGTTTTGTCGACTGCGATCTCCGGCGGGCCGCCGTTGAATACCGAGATCGTCCCTCGACGCTCTTCTGTCACGCCGTCCACGTCTGACACCTCGGAGCCGAGAAGGCGGTCGGCGTGGGAACGAATCTGATGCGACGTGCGGTAGTTGATTCTCAACCGCGACGATCGGCCGCGGACGTCGACGCCGATCTCCTTCCATGAGAACGGCTGCTGGAAGATGCGCTGGCCGAGGTCGCCGGTGAAGAAGAGAGCGTTCGGGCGGGTGCCGCCTAGGGCGGCAAGGAAGCGGAGCTCGGGGACGCTGACGTCCTGCGCTTCGTCGACGATCACGTAATCGAATGTGGGGCGCGCGAGCTGACGGACTTTCTCCGCGAGGCGGTGGAACATCGCCGGCTCGGTGATGAGCGTTCGTTCGGCGAGCTTCGCGCGCACCCCGTCGAAGATCGACCAGAGGATGAGGCGCTGCTTTTCGGCGAGGCGGGTCTTGCGTCCGAGGCGCTTGACGTCGCGGTAGGTTTCCCAGGAGTCGAGCTGCCAGGCGTCGACGACGGTCGACCACTCCGTCCAGAGGAAGTTCGCGGTGAACTTTTGTGCGCCTGCCGAGGTGGCGGCTTCCGTGAGCATCTGACGCAGGTCCGCTTCCGATGCGAAGTTCGCCTTCCCGAAGTGCACTTCGTAGAGGCGGCGCGCGATCGCAGGCAGCGATTGCACTTCGAGGCGCTCGGCGATGCGTGGCTCGTTCCCGATCAGCATGCGGAGGCGGTGGCGCAGTGTACTGGCGAGCGTGTCGGAGAATGTGGTTAGCAGGACGCGCGCATCCTCGTTCGAGCGCGCCAGATGGACGGCGCGGTGGAGGGCGACGATGGTCTTCCCGGTCCCGGCGGAACCGCTGACTCGCGCCGGCCCGTTGAAGTCGCGCTCGACAAGCTGCCGCTGTGCGGGATGGAGGAAGACCGTCCACTTCTCCCATGGCGCGTCGAGTGCGCGCTCGAGCTCCTCACGGTTCTGAATGACGCGGAAGCGGCGTTGCGCGTCGGGATGCTCAAACGCATCGACGTGCGCCGGCAGATCGAGGTGCAGCGGCGGAAGCGGCGCCCCCGTCGCTAGGTTCAGTAGAAGCTCTGCAGCCTCGTGCGGAAGATGCTCCGCCACATCGAACAGCGTCTCCTCGGTCGCCGCGCGGACGTCGTCCATCCACTCCGGCGGACCTCCGAAGCTCAGAAGCACCCAGTCAGGCACGTCGCTGCAGATGCGTTTCGCGGGCACGGGCTCACATGTCGCTTCGACGTATCGCGGCACGACGATCTCCCGCACCGTCTCGCGCACTTCGACGAGCTGCGCCGCGCCGGTCTGCGGATGCCGTTCGATCTTCCGCCGCTCCGCCCACGCGTACGCCGCATCGTGATGATCGACGTAGCAAAGCATCAGACTCGACGCGGTCCGATGCACGACGATGCGGATGTCTCTGCTCACCCGCACGGACCAGAAATTCGGATCCTTCGCGCGATCGAGTTTGTGAAACTGCATTCCTGGCTGCGCGGGATTCAGTTGAAGATCGAAGGCGGTGGTCTTGACCATCTTCTGCTCTTCTGACGCGAGGCGGCCGAGGCTATCCGTGAACGTGTCTGCGATCCGGAAGTCCATCGGCATCACGGAAAATCAACGATTGCGCGAATCATGAATTCGTCGAACAGAGGCACGGTAAAGGCCATGTCTCCATGTGCCGGACTGTAGATCATTCCTTTGCGGATCAGCTTTGCCCGGACCGGACCGAGCGTCGCGATGTTGACACCGAGGCGTTCCGCGATGTCAGCAGTTCGCTGCGGACCGGCGCCCAGATCGGCCATCGCGCGAAGGTATTTTTTCTCGCTTGGAGTACAACGATCGTAGCGGACGCGGAAGAAGTTCTGGTCGAGGCGTTGGATGACCGTCTCTGTCGCGTCTTTCACGATTTCGAGCGTGATCGGACTCGATGTCGCCCGGTTCCATGCCTGGTAGCCCCATTCCTGCAGAAAATACGGATAGCCCTTCGTGATCTCGAACACTTCCGTGAGCGCATCGGGTTCGAACGCGACGCCGACGGCCTGTGCCGGCTCCTGCAACGCTCTCGCAGCGTCCGCCGCGGACAGTGCACCGACAGTCGGAAAGCTGAAGAGGCGCTCGGCATACGACTTCGCTTCGCCGGCGAGACCGGGAAGGATTGGCAGCCCGGCGCCGACGAGAATCAGGGGGAGTTGCCGCTGCTGCAGCTTGTGCATCGCCACGATCAACGCGCCAAGCTCCTTTTGAGCGAAATACTGGATCTCGTCGATGAGAAGCGCCACGGTCGTGCCGCGCTCAGCGGCTGCCTCGGCGATCGCGACGAAGAGCTCAGGAAGATCGATTTCGAGATCGCCGCTGTCGGCGGTGCCTTTCTCCGGATCGATGTCCAGACCGATCGTCACGTCCTGAACCGTGACCTTGAGCGCGCCGACGAAGCTGCGGAGGACTGCCAGGCCGCGTTTCACTTTCGCAGCAGCTCCAGCCACACGATCGAGCTCGAAGAGCAGCGATCGCATGTACGGCACGAGGAGCGGACCGAGTTGTTTTTTTTCCTGGGCCTCGATCGAGATCGTGCGGTATCCCGCGACTTTCGCTCGTCGCTCGATTTCGTTGAGCAGGACTGTTTTGCCGACCCCGCGAAGGCCGGTCAGCAGCATGCTCTTCTCCGACCTTCCCAGACGGACGCGACCGAGCAGAACTTCTGCCTGCTCAATGATTTTGTCGCGACCGACCAGCTCGGGCGGCGGCGCGCCAGCGCCGGGGGAGAAGGGATTGCGAATCGGGTCCACGAGGTGAATTATACCGATTTATAACTGCTTATACCTACTTTCAAGTATAAATTGCTAAACTTCCTCAAAACCGCGATGGCCGTCATCGCCTGCACTTCAAGGCGCTCGGCGATGCGCGGCTCGTTGCCGATCAGCATGCGGAGGCGGTTGCGCAGCGTCGAGTGCGCGCTCCAGCTCTTCACGGTTCTGAATGACGCGGAAGCGGCGCTGCGCCTCGGGATGCTCGAACGCGTCGGCGTGCGGCGGCAGATCGAGGTGCAGCGGCGGGAGCGGCGCGCCCGTGGCGTGGTTCAGTAGAAGCTCTGCAGCCTCGTTCAGAAGATGCTCCGCCACATCGAACAGCGTGTCCTCGATCGCTCGCGCGGACGTCGTGCATCCACTCCACCGGTACGACATGACTGAGCAATACCCATTCACGAGTCTCGGCGAAGAGGAGTTTAGCCGCGCAACCTGAGGCGCCGCTTCGACGTAGCGCGGCACCACGATCTCCCGCGCCGTCTCGCGCACTTCGACGAGCTGCGCCGCGCCGGTCTGCGGATGCCGCTCGATCTTCCGCCGCTCCGCCCAAGCGCATGCCGCGTCGTGATGATCGACGTAGCACAGCATCGGGCTCAATGCGGTTTTGTGCACGATCAGCGGCAGATCGCTGCCGACGCGAACTGACCAGAAGTTCGGATCCTTCGATTTGCTTAAGCGGTGGGTCGCTCCTGAACACTTGCTCCGTCGGGTCAATCATGGTTGTCGTTGAGTGTTTCATCCCTGATAGCAGTTCTGGCCATGCCATTCAAGAAACTCTCGATTGGGATGCTCGAGGGGATTGTCAGGGAGGACGGCGAGTTCCGTCCCGTTTAGTCGGTAGTACACCTTTCCGTTGAACCACGCCTCTCGAATCCTCGGGCTGACTTTGATGCGGTAGTCAGGAGTCACGGTCACGAGCCCCTGGTCAAAGAGCCGATGAAAGTCGGCCCGCAGCAGCAGACCGTTACTGACAGCATGCTGGCCCTGCTGCGAGAATGGCAGGATGTGCGCTGCTTCGAGCGCGACCAGCGTGGTCTCGCCCGTCATGGCGCACCGCTTCTTGTAGGCGTTCGTAACCAGTACTCTGAAAGAGGCTTGACCCAGGCGGGGTCGAACCATGGCCGGTTCGCCGTATCTGTCACCGTCCCTGACTGTCCACGCTCCATTTGACGCAGGGACTGAATCGTCGGTAAAGAATCTCTCGACGCCCCGCCAAATCTGTGCGCCAGCAAACTCGGACGTGTCATACCTCCGGCCACGTACAAGGTTCTTCGACCATTCGGGTGGATCTTCGATCCAAAGTTCGCGCGGCAGAAAAAACACATTCGACAGAACCGTGCATCCGATTTCGCCTGCATCAGCCTGCTTTCCTCTCAGGGGATTGAGCAGACTGACAAGATCAGCGAGCGAAGATGCGCCGTTTTTCTCCCCAAACACCTCCCACGCTAGTCGGATAGGAAGAGTCGAATACGTGACAAAGAATCCGCCTCCGGCGATGTGGTTGTATGGCTTCTTCAACTTGAAGAGAAAGGGCATTCCGACCGGCGCACCGACGAAGGGGGGCTTGGCGCTTGGTTGCCAGAAGTTGACTTCGTCGAAACCGCGACGGCGCAGAAACTCGAACCACTCGTTGTCGGTAACGCCCACCCAGAATTTCATATCGTTCCAGCTCACTCCATCATGTCGTAACGCGGCTCTTCCCGCTCCGCCCGCGAGGCCATGACCTGCAGGCTGTCGCCGAGCGGCAGCGCCTGGACGAGATCGGACCAGTCCTGCTCGTCCTTGCCGCGCCAGACGAGCTGCGGATCGAGGTCGCGGTTGCGGCGCTCGTACGCCACCTGAATCGGCGACTGGCTCTCCTTTTCGATCAGCGACTGGTACTCCGCCGTCGGGATGTTCTTCCGCGACGCGTCATCGTGCTTCAGCGCCTCGACCTGCTTGCGCGAGCCCGCCTTTCCGCCTGTGCTCTTCGCCATCGAACCTCACCTTCAACTCCGCGGCGGCGGCGGCAAGTTGTTTGTCACGCGACCAGATCCTGCTTCCGGAGAGAGCGACGGAGGCGAGCAGATGAACGTCGATGTAGCCGAGGCCGCGGCCCATCAGCTTGCGCCGCTCGATCATCGCCAGTGCCTCTGGCTCAGTGGCAACCGGTGCCGCCGGAAGCGTTGAGAGCAGATGGAGCAGCTCTTTGCGATTCCTGATGTCGCCGCACGCCAGCTCCCCCATCACGAAAGGGTGCATCGAAACCATCTCCTCCTCGAGCAGTGAGACCATCGCCGAGACTCCGCGCGCCAGGTGATCCACCCATACCGAGGTGTCCACCAGGATCATCGGCTCCGCCGTCGTGGAACAGGTCGAAGCCGCGGCTCCGTGCCGCCGAGGCGCGCCAGGCGCCGCGCGCTTTCCCGGGTGATGAGCGCCTTCAGCCCTTCATGGATCAGTGCGGTGCGCTCCTCCACTCCTGTCATCCTCATCGCCTGCTCGATCAGCTCCTCGTCGAGATTGATCGTCGTTCTCATTGCCAACCTCCGATGCCTCGTACAGGCATCAAGTGATGCCTGTAATGATGCCTCACTTCCAGCTACTCCCTGGACAATTCTGAGACCCCAACACAGTCTGATGGGTTCTGGAATGGCGGTCTCTTACTATCCTGAAGAATGCTCAGGCGCTCGCCGACAGACTCGAGCGGGAGAATCTCCGTCATCTTGTCTCCCGCGAGGCGACAATCTGTATCTGAAAGGGCGACTTTGTATTCACGTCCGAGCCGACATGGATAAAAGCGCCACTTCCTAAACATGTTGGCCGTCATCCGAATGTGCGCAGCTCGGTGGCGTGCGGGAAGGAGGTGCTCACGGCGGACGGCCGCGAGTCGGGAGAGGGGGTGGGGCATACGTGATGATCTTATGACGTCGAGAGAAAGGCATCATGCCGGGTCCGCGTAGGCGCGTTTAGCGGAGGCTATTGGACAATGGATTAGGGCTCCCCGACATGCGCCAGAGGAACAATCTGGCCGGCCCAACGCGCCTGAATGAGCGCGTGCGCATTTCGAAAAGCGCCGGCATGTTCCGGCCGGGCAATCAGAAAGAACACGACGTGAGCCGTGGCGAAGGAGTCCACGGCCGAAGCGCCGAGTGTTCTCATCAACGACTCGGCAACGCTTCGCGTGAATGCGGCTCGAGGCATGCGCGGAAAGTGTTGGTAGATCACCAGGGAATGACCGCGCCGGTATGCTGCTTCCGCTTCCGAGATGTACAGGTACTTCGCTGAACCTCTTGCTCCTCGGCTGACACTCTTGACCTCGATCCCGTTGTCGGGATCGAAAAAGATCAAGGGACACGACTGAAGGCGCGCGAGTGCCTCGTCAAAGTATTGGGCCCGTGAGACGCGATCGTCCGTGAGAATTCGTTCGAAATAACGGGCTTCCGGCAGTAGCCGCCACCGATCGGCTTCAGCGACATCGCGCCGAGCGCCGGTATCAAGAAGTTGCCGCAACCGGTCGAAGAGATCAGGATCGTAACGCCGCCACCGAGTCGGCTGTCGCAAGTAACTCCGAAACTCGCCGTCGGTGCGTCCATCATCAGACGTCAGCAACCAACAGACGCCGAGCGGCAGATGCGCCGCTTCCCACAGGCAGCGAAGTAAGCCATATTTCCGGTAGTCGTTGATGTCGCCGAAATACTGGTTCTTCATCCGTCACCCGAGCCGTGATCACATTCGACAGTGACAACCTATCAAACCGCACACGCGTAGAGCTCGAAAACCCGGCTGATCGAGAATAGACAGTGATCGATTCCGAACTGCTTGACGACTTCATGCGCCGCTTTTTCGGCTACGGTTCCTGGGATGCAAAGCTATGGTTCGTTGGAATGGAGGAAGGCGGCGGTGAGTCCATGGATGAGATCGAGCGCCGCTTGAAGAGTTGGGACCGAAGGGACGACCTCGCTGACCTCGCCCAATATCAAGCTGCAATTGGCGAGATGCGGTGGTGTTCGAACCGCGCGACCATCCAACGTACATGGGGAAAGCTGATCCACATCGCGCTTACGGCGAAAGGCCAACCTGCCGATACCGAATCAGTACGGCGCTATCAGCGCGATCGGTTCGGGCGACATGGCGGCGATGAAGCTGTGATCGAACTACTTCCTCTACCCTCGCCATCGACTTCGGAGTGGCTCTATCAATCGTCAGGGATACCGACTCTCGCCAGTCGAAAGCGCTACCAAGACTCGATTCAACCAATGCGAATCTCCGCAATCCGAGAACGTATCGCGAAGCACCGTCCCGAAGCGGTCATCTTTTACGGGATTGGGTACAAAGCTCAATGGGAGGCGATTGCGCGTATGAAGTTCGTTTCTGTTCCGGGGAGCCGCTTCGCAACGAGTGCTGGAGGCGGTACGGCATTCGTTCTGTCACCACATCCGGTCGCAAAAGGCGCGAGCAACTCAGCCTTCGACGCGATAGGGCTTTGGCTTCGCGAGAGAACCTAGGATTTGCGTCACTGCGCCTACCCGCCTTCGTGAAGGGAAGCCGACCGGCGAGTTCTCGGCGAGTGTTGGGGAGGGTTTCAAGGGCGAAGCGTGTTCATGTTCGATGCTCCGGCATAGTTCTTCTGATCGAAGTGAAGTGTTCGGCCAATTGAAACCTTTTGCCTCGGCCAATTGAAATGTTTGCCCGGCCCCGTCCATGGCGCGGCGGCGACCTAACAGCGCCGGCGCGTCCCGCGAACGCGCCTCACACCTAAAAGCATCCAGGTAGTTCAGGTCCTGCAGTACGGTCTTCAAAACTCGCCGGACTTGCGCTCGACGAGCTGCCGCTGTGCGGGATGGAGAAAGTTCGGCCACTTCTCCCATTGCGCGTCGAGTTCGCGCTCCAGCTCTTCACGGTTCTGAATGACGCGAAAGCGGCGCTGCGCGTCGGTATGCTCGAACGCGTCGACGTGCGGCGGCAGATGGAGTAGCGGCGCGCCGGTCGCGATGTTCAGCAGCAACTCCGCGGCCTCGCGCGGAAGATGCTCCGCGACATCGAACAGCGTCTCCTCGGTCACGGCGCGGACGTCGTCCATCCACTCCACCGGCACGGCATGACTGAGGAACACCCATTCAGGAGTGTCGGCGAAGAGGAGCTTCGCCGGTAGTCCGGCCTGACAAGGAATGTTGTGCTTACGCAAGCTTTGTTATAGGAAACTTGCGATGACACTGGCCGACCGGATGGGTGCGTTGGCGAAACCCTAAGCGGATGAAGCCGAGGGAGTTCCGTGCGTCGAAGCGAGCGGTCCAGCCGTTAGAATGAGTCGCGCGGGGTTCGGCATGCCGCTTGAGCTATCCCACCAGAAGCCGAGCGCAAAACCATCAATGACTGAACTGAAAGAGACAGACGTCAGGATCATCGTTGATCGCCTCCTGAGAGAGGCCGAGTGGAATCCTGAGGACAAGCGTGAAGTCGAGACGGAGGTGCGTGTTCTTTCTTCCAACGTCATCCGCGACGAACCGCTTCCACCCGATTTTGATCCCGCATTCCTGGAGTCGCACGGGCGAGTCGACTATCTGTTGAAGGATGGCAACGGACGGCCCCTTGCCGTGATCGAGGCCAAGAAGACCGCGATTCACCCCTATGTCGCGAAACAGCAGGCGCTCCCGTACGCGAAAGAGCTTGGCGCGCCGTTCATCTTCCTGAGCAACGGTGAGCTGATCTACTTCTGGGACTATCTGAATGACGACGCCAGGATCGTCGACTCGTTCTTTTCTCGGCGCGATCTCGAACGCATCGTGCAGATGCGGCAGGATCGCAAGCCGCTGGCCGAGATTCCGATTCGCGATCACTACATTCGCAGCGGTGAGGCGCGCGAAGTCCGCGACTACCAGAAGGACGCGATGCGGGCACTCGACCACGCCGTCGAGTTGGGGCGGCGGCGATTCCTGATTGAGCTGCCGACGGGAACCGGAAAAACGGACCTGGTCACGTTGTACATCGAGCGTCTCCTCGCTGCCGGTCGCGCGGAGCGCATCTTGTTTCTCGTCGATCGTGAACAACTGGCCAAGCAGGCGATTGGCACGATTCAGGACCTCCTGGCCTCGCACTCCAGCTACTGGCTGCAGCCGGGCGTTCAGAAACAGGAGAAGCAGATCACCGTCGCGCTTTTGCAGACGATGGTCGGGCGGTACCGCGACTACACCAGCGGCTACTTCGACGTCGTGATTGCCGACGAATGTCATCGTTCGATCTACGGCTCATGGCAGGTAGCGCTCACCCATTTCGACGCGCTTCACATCGGCATGACCGCGACACCGGCGATGTACGTCGAGCGGAACACGTTCGACTTCTACCAGTGCAAGGACGGGCAGCCGGACTTCGTCTACCCGATTCAGCAGGCGTTCGAGGAAGGACATCTTGTCCCCTACAAGTTCGCCGAGGGGATAACAGAGCTCGTCGCCGAGGGTGCCGAGGTGGGCGAGGAGATCTACGAGCCCTCGGAGTTCGAGCGAAAATGGACGAACGAGGCGACCAACCGTCTGATGATGGAAGAGTTCGATCGACTCGCGCACCAGGAGTTCAAAAAACTCGCTCCCGGCCAGAAGACGGCGCCCGGAAAATCGATCGTCTTTGCCATCACGAAGCATCACGCAACGCGACTCGCCATCTACCTGAACGAGCTTCACCCTGAGTCGAAGGGCGACTACGCGATGGTTATCACGAGCGATCTTGGCGATCGCGCTGACGCCGCGATACGGAAATTCAAAGATCCAAATGAAAAGTATCCCCAGATCGCAGTGAGCGTCGGGATGCTCGACACCGGCTTCGACTGTCGCGAGATCCTCCACCTCGTGCTCGCACGTGGCGTTCGCAGCCCGATTCTCTACCAGCAGATGCGCGGCCGCGGCACACGCACCGCTCCGCACATCGGCAAAGAGAAGTTCGTCATCTACGACTTCTTCCGCAACCGCCAGTACTTTGGTGACAGCGATACCGACATCTTCAGCGGCGCAGGCGGAGGTCATGCGCCCGGCGGCCGTCAAGGTGGCGACCGCCCGACTCCGCAACACCTTGTCGAGCTGGGCCTCCGCGACGAGTGGCTCGAAGCCGTAGCCTGGGCCGAGGTGGGGCCCGACGGCGAGCCGATCGATCGGCGCGACTACGTCAGCGAGTGGGAGAAAACGATTCAACGCCAGGCCGGCCGTGACGCCGCGCTCGAGAAAGTCAAGCGAGATGAAAAGCTGTCCGAGGAGGAGGAGCGCAGTCTTGCCGACCGCCTCAACCAGCCGGAGTACTTCTTCAACGAAGACAAACTCCGTCGCGCGTACCGCAATCCGGGCGGAACACTCATCGACTTCGTCCGACACGCGCTCGGCATCGAGCAGATCAAAAGCCGCGAGGAGATCCTGGAGGAGAACTTCCGGGCGTGGCTCGTTAGCAAGTCGCTCACACCGGCACAGGCGCAGTACCTGTCGCTCTTGAAGAACCGCGGCATCGCCCGCGGACGCGTGGCGATTCAGGATCTGTTCGAGCCGCCGCTCTCCATCCTCGGCGCCTCGGGGATGGGGATGGAGCTTTTCGGAGAGGCAGCACTGAAACGAATCATTCCGGAGTTGGACGACGCGGTCTTCCGCCCGCAGCGTGAGAGAGAGCCCGCATGAACAGCGACATCCGCCGCAAGCTGAGTCACATCACCGACGTCCTCTGGGCCGGAGGCGTTACCAATCCGATTTCCTACATTGAGCAGATCTCGTATCTGATTTTCCTCAAGCTGCTGGATGAGGAGGAGTCGGAACGCGAGCTGCGAGGGCGCCTGCTCGACGAAGACGACGCTAATGGCAATGCCCATCGCCTTTATCCGCAGCAGGCCGAGCGTTATCGCTGGTCAAAATGGAAGTTCAAGGGCGGTGAGGATCTTCGCGATTTCGTCCGCGATGAGGTCTTCCCGTACATGGGCTCTCTCGTCAAAGATGCGCCGCGTGTCGCAGACTATTTCCGCGATGCGGTCCTGGAGATTCTCGATCCAGCCGTGCTGAAAGAAGTGGTCGACGAGATTGACCGCATCGAGTTCCGCAAGCTCGGTCCCGACGTTAAGGGCGACATCTTCGAATACCTCCTCACACACCTCGGGCAGTCGGCGCTCAACGGCCAGTTCCGCACTCCACGCCAGATCCGCGCTTTCATGGTGGAGATGGTCGCGCCCGAGTTCGGAGAAGCGGTCTTCGACCCTGCCTGCGGCACGGCCGGGTTCCTAATCGATTACGTCGACTACGTCCTCGCGAAGTTCAGCGAGACGCCGGACGAAGTACCGATCTATGGCGAAGACTGGCTGGAGAAACGGGGACAGACGCTGGACGAAGCGCGCCAGGAGATTCCGAACCTCCAGACGTACAAGAAGGGAAGCGGTGAGCGCATCCCCGATTGGAAGCGGCTCGAAGCGTCCATCTTCGGCGTCGATGTGTCGCGCAGCCTGATGCGCATCGGGATGATGAACCTCGTGCTTCACGGCATCCGTCACGCGAGTCTGAAACGCGCGAACAGCCTCTCCGAGATCGGCGGCCTGACCGAAGACGACCTCAATCGCAAGTACAAAGTGATCCTGTCCAACCCGCCGTTCGCCGGCCAGTTGCCGAAGGACTCGATCCGCAAGGATCTGCCGACGACTTCGAAGAAGAGCGAGCTGCTCTTTCTGGGCATGATGATGAAGCACCTCGCACCGGGCGGCAGGTGCGCGGTCGTCGTGCCCGAGGGACTGCTGTTCGGTTCGACCGGTTCGCACGTGGAGTTGCGGCGCAAACTCATCGAGGAATTCGACCTTCTCGCGGTCGTCTCGCTCCCTGCCGGCGTCTTCAAACCCTACGCGGGGGTGAAGACGGCCGTGCTGGTCTTCCGCCGTCCGGCCGAAGAGAAGAAACCTTCGCTCGACAAGGTGTGGTTCTTCGAGGTGAAGAACGACGGCTATGACCCTGACAAAATCCAGGGTGGCGGCCGGCCGGAGACGCCGGAAAAGAACGACATCCCGCGCCTACTCGCCTACTGGAAGGCGTACAAGAGTTCGGGGTTCAAGAGCGCTCCCGGCGTGCAAGCGAGTTCGCTCCTCGATCCCGGCTCGGATGTTCCGTCGTCCTGGTGGGCCACTCTCGAGACCATCGCCGGGAACGACTACAACCTCGCCGCGGGACGATACAAGCCGCGGATCGGCGAGGCGGTTTCCGATGAGGATCCAGCTCAGCTAATTCGTGATGTAGTCGCGATCGAGAAAGAGATTCAGAACGGTTTAGAGAAGTTGCTCTCCGAAGTGGAGATGAACGCGTGACTTGGCCCACGCACCCGTTGTCGGAAATCGCTGCCTTCGTCGGAGGTGGGACGCCGTCGAAGTCGCGTTCGGAGTTCTGGACGGGCAGCATCCCTTGGGTCTCGCCGAAAGACATGCGTGAGCGCGAGATCTTCGATGCCGAGGACCACGTCACCTCCGAAGCCGTTGCTTCAAGCGCGACACAGATCGTGCCCAGCGGAAGTGTACTTGTCGTTGCTCGTTCCGGGATTCTCGCGCGACACCTTCCTATCGCGATCGCGCGACGATCAATCGCCCTCAATCAGGATATGAAGGCTCTACTCCCGACGAGCTCCGTTCTTCCGGAGTACCTGGCTTATGCGATCGAGAGCCAGGCCGCCTCGATTCTTGCAGAATGTGTTAAGCGGGGCGCCACGGTGCATAGCCTCGATATTTCGAAGTTCAAAGCGCTGAAGATTCCGAAGCCACCCCTTCCTGAGCAGCGCCGCATCGTGGAGATCCTCGACGAGGCCGACCGGCTGCGGAATCTGCGCGCCGAAGCCGACGCCAAAGCAGACCGCATTCTCCCTGCGCTCTTCATTAAGATGTTCGGCGATCCCGCCACAAATCAACACCGCTGGCGCGAAGTCCCCATTCGGTCATTTGTCGCGGCTATTAAAGCCGGCTGGAGTGCGCCGAGCGAGAGTAGGCTCCGCCTTCCCCATGAATTCGGCGTCCTGAAAGTCAGCGCGGTAACAAGCGGCAGATTTCGCCCATCGGAGCACAAAGCAGTGTCAGAGATCCCGCCAGACGCTACATTGGTTACACCGGCGCGTGGCGATCTCTTGATGAGCCGCGCGAACACTCGCGAGTTGGTTGCTGCTACCTGTTTGGTGGATCGAGACGAGCCGAAACTCTTTCTTTCGGACAAGCTCTGGCTGATTGTTCCGGATCCTCTCCAAGCGTCAGGTCCGTTTCTGAAGCAACTCTTCTCGATAGATGCAATTCGGGACCGTCTTCGGGCTCGATCGACGGGTACAAGCGGTTCGATGTTGAATCTCTCTCAAGAAGCGTTTCTCGGTACTACAGTGCCGCTCCCACCTTTGCCGCGACAACAGAAGTTTTCAAGCATGGCGTGGAATCTTACCGAAGTGATCGGCCAAGGAAGAACGTCGAGTGAGATTCTCGGGTGTCTTTGGCGCGTTATCTTGAACCGTGCCTTTACCGGGAAGCTGACGGAGCGTCCGGACGGGCCGATGAGCAATGCGCTTGCGCAGGTGGATACACGGTGATGATCCAAACTCTGCGCATAGGCAACTTCAAAGCGTTCGCGGAGACGCAGACGGTCCCAATTCGACCACTCACGTTGATTTACGGCCCGAACAGCGCCGGCAAGTCAAGCATCATCCACAGTCTCGCCCTCGCGCACCACGCGATGCGTACGGGAATCCTCGATACATACCGTACACAGATCGGCGGGGAATCGATCGACCTCGGGGGCTTCCGGCAGTACGTCCATCGCCGCGACGACACGAGGCGCATGGAGTGGACGCTGGAACTCGACACCAAGCGGATTGTGGGCCGTCTTGCAGAGCTCCTTGTCTCTGCGCAGACCGTGGCAATGCAGATCTTCATCGGCGTCCGTGCCGATGCGGCGGCAGGCGTCCAGGCCTGCAATCTCCTGATCGACGGCGCTGCAGTCGTGACGATGAGTGCGCGTCCGGATGGCCGCTTCCGCATTGACCGCCTCGATCAGACGCATCGCATCTTCCGCGACATCATCCACGGCATCGTGCTCATGGGAACAACCACCGACGCGCTTACGGAAGCGGACCTCGCAAGAGTCGACTCCCTCGTTGACGAGCTCGTGCCACAGCTTTCGGTCGTCGTTGAGCGCCTCGTTCCCAGGATGGAACGCTGGGAAAGCCCCGAGGAGGAGCTAACCCAGTCGCTTCTGATGCCGGTGGGCAAGGGAACGCGGGGCGATGATCTGCGCGCGGCAGTGCGCGCCTACTTTCCGCGAGTGCTTCGCGAGCTAATCGATGGCGTATCGACGCTCGTGGAACAGTCGCTCGATCGCTTCCGCTACCTCGGCCCGCTCCGCTCGTACCCGCCCCGCCATCTCGCGTTTTCTGCCGACCACGACACCAACTGGTCCGCGGGTGGCGGCGAAGCATGGGACATCGTCCGCCGCCGCGATGATGTTCGGGAGCGCGTCAATCAATGGCTCGGCGATCGTGCGCGCTTGTCGACACCCTATCGCATCGAACCACGACGGCTGTTCGAAGTCGAGGCCGTGAGTGACGCAGTGGCACGTCTGGCGTACGAGCATGACATCAAGAGCCGCGAGTTTCTGTTTCACGAGTTCATGGAGGTTCTCGGCGGTGACCTCGGTGGCCTGCCCGAGGAAAAGCTGGCTGTGATTCGCGAGGAGATCTTCACCCGGCAACAGGATCTGTTCCTGTCCGAGGATCAGAGTGGTGATCGGGCGTACGGCGGTGACGGCGAAGGTGGCGGGCGTGGCGATGGCGAATACGGCTTCCCTGGCGCAAACGGCGGCGGATGGGGCGATCCTGACGCTCTCGATCATCTTCTCGCCCGCGCTGCTGAAGGCAAATCAATCGCGACCGATCTCGCCCTCATCGACCAGAGAACGATGACCGCTGTCAGTCACCGCGACGTCGGCATCGGTGTCAGTCAGGTGCTGCCGGTGCTGGTGAATGCGTACAGCATGCGCGAGAAGCTGATCGCTATCGAACAGCCGGAGATCCACCTTCATCCGGCTCTACAGGCGGAGCTGGGCGACGTCTTCATCGACTCGGCACTCGGATCATCGCGCAACACGTTCTTGCTGGAGACGCACAGCGAGCACTTGCTTCTCCGCATCATGAGGCGGATGCGAGAGACCTCGGAAGGCAAGGCGTCCGGTAAGCCGATCAGGCCCGCCGATGTCGCGGTTCTCTTCGTCGATCCGGCCGGCGCGACGAGCAGCATCGTCCGCGAAATGCCCCTCAATGAGCGAGGCGAATTAATGAAGGCGTGGCCAGGCGGCTTCTTCGAAGAAGGCTTGCGCGAGGTCTTCTGATGGGCCTTCTCAGCGAGTTCGCCATCACACCGGACGTCTTCGATACCGCATCGTATGGGAGCAGCGAGCTTTGCGGCGTTCACCTGCAGATGCTCAAGAACATTCTCATGGATCAGGGACTGGTTCGTGATCTCCGCGATGGAAAGTGGTCCTCCCATTTCGCGCTCGCCCAACGGGAGTGGCATCCTCGCGGCAAGGAGATCCGAAGGAAACTCGCGGCGCAGAGCCGCCTGATCCGCTTCAAAAGTGCTCTGCCTAACGAGCCGGCGGATGACGCAGCGTGGTGCGCAGAGGCAATAGCGACAGATGGCGCACCGACCCCACTAACGGGAATCATCACTTCTGCTGCGACTGCACCGCAGTTCGGTGCTGAGCCCGCGGTCGCATCGATCGACAAGTTGGGCTCGACGGCATGGTGGCCGGCAGGCGCCTGCTCACTGCGAACTGTCCGTCAAGTCGGTGAGTACATCGCTGCGCTCGACCTGGTGCTCCGGCACTCCAATTCCCTGATGCTGATCGATCCTCACCTGAGGCCCGGCAGGCCGCAGTACAGTCAGTTTGCGCAGCTTCTCGCCCACGCCGGAAAGCGTTCTCCCGCTCCGCTGATCGAGTTACACCGCGTCTGCTACGAGGGATCGGGCGCGAACCGAACTCTCCCTGCGATGACGGAGTTCGAGACCGAATTCCGATCCGCGCTGTCCGCCTCGCTCCTAGCCGCGGGGCTGAGCTGCGACGTCTTCATCTGGGACGATTTTCACGACCGCTATGTGATCAGCAACCTCGCCGGGATCAGCGTATCCAACGGATTCGATACTTCGTCAGCTCCCAACTCGAGAGTTACCTGGACGAGGCTGAGTCGCGACGATCGCGACGAGGTGCAGCGCGAATTCGATCCCGCGAACTCAGTGCACAAGCTTCGACACCGTTTCACAGTCTGCTAGCGACTCTACGACTCGTGGAGACGGGTCGTCACCATCGGGCAACCTGCTGGCAGAAAGAGACTCCGCGTATCGGCCAGTCGCCCTGAAGGGCCGAAATGGTACGATTTGCTAATCCGACTCCCCGCGGAGGCCCTTCATGAGCACGTCGGCTCAACTTGCCCAGTTCTCTACCGGAAATCAGGACCATGAGCTCTCGGCGTTGGTTCTCCTGCTTCGTGCCGAGATAGTCGCGCTTGATCGAGTCGCAACCCTCGTCGAGGAACGCGGCTCAGCCATCGCCGTGCTCCAGGAGGCTTCAGGATTTTCGTTGTTTCCCGGCTTCACTTCGGATGATGTCGACGCCGCGTTTCAAACCGTGGCAATTTGGCGCGCTCGAAAGCTCGACGTCCGCCCGGTCTTCAGCTCTCTATACCCCGCGAATCTGCGAGGGATTTTCAACAAGCCTCCTTTGCTCTTTGTGCAAGGAAACTGGAGCGACGATCGCGATGCAAATGCTATTGCGATCGTCGGAGCCCGCGATGCGTCAGAGGCCGGCCGCCAACTCGCGGGTGCAGCATCGCGGCAAGCTGCGGCGGCTGGCCTAACCGTCCTCTCCGGAATGGCTCTCGGAATTGATACCGCCGCCCACTCGGCGGCTCTCGATGCGGGCGGGCGTACGGTCGCGGTCATCGGCACCGGTATCGATCGTGTGTTTCCTCCTGAGAATCGTGCACTGCGCGATCGAATCATCGCGTCAGGCGGAGCAGTTCTCTCGCAGTTCTTCCCTAAGCAGCCTCCGGCGAAATGGTCGTTCCCGATGCGCAATATCGTCATGTCCGGTCTGGCGTTTGCGACGTTCGTCATTGAAGCCGGGGAAACGTCGGGAGCGAAGAAACAGGCTCGCGCGGCACTGCAACATGGCCGTCCCGTTTTCTTGCCGAAGGCACTAGTCGATCAACATCCATGGGCTGAGAAGATGGTCTCTGAGGGAGAGTACGGCGTCCGCGCAATCAAGGTGTCATCGATTGCTGAAGTCATCGAACGCCTCACCGTGCTTCCATCGATCGATGACGCAGTCGCCGTGTAGATGGCAAAGACGACTCGCGATTACCTTCGGGACTATCGGCAGTTCTTCGGGCAGGTTCCTCAGGAAGGGCAAGCGAACGTCTGTCGATTGTGTCTCGGCGCAGTAAGCGGTACCTACGATCGGTGCTTTAACTGCAACGAGCTTCTTCGCCGAAGCCAAGCGCCTCAGTCGCTGCAGGGGCGCGTCATCCCGATGTCCATCGCTCGAAATCCAGGGACGTGGTACTCAATCCTTCAATCGTATAAGAAGGGGGCTTGGCAGGAGTATGCGCCGGTCGTTGCATCCCTCGCGTATGAGTGGTTGACGGTTCACACCTTCGACGTCGAGAGCCTCCTGGGCGGGCCCATCGATCTTTTCACGATCGTGCCTTCCAAACGTGCGGGCGTGACTTACGACTCTCAGTTGCTGAGACTTGCCCTCTCGATCGTCACCCCGATTGCGGAACGGATGGCTGTGACTCTCAAGTGTGTCAACCCTGCCGCTTACGGTCGCACAAAATATTCACCCGAAATATTCGAGACTCTTCCCGTCGCGGCAGGCAAGCGAATCGTGCTGATCGAGGATACTTGGATCACCGGCGCGACTGCCGTGAGCGCCGCGGGAGCACTCCTCAATGGCGGCGCCAGAGCGGTTGTAATTACCCCGATTGCTCGCGACTTTCGGGTGCAGTTTCATGGCGACGATCACCCGTATATTGCGCTGATTGCCATCGACTACAACGTGTCGGTTTGGCCGCGAGTGTAGGGTCGAGCTCGTACTCAAGCGGCTTCGCGGTTGACCGGGATAGCGGGATGTCCAGGCACACCGCGACTTCACGCAGTGTGTAGGCCGGCAGATCGCGAGGATCGTGTCCGCCATAGGGTCGACTTTCCTGGTCGCGCTGATGGTATCCGCCTTCCCTGTGTCAGAACGACTGTAGCGCTGCGGGGGCCCGCCGCGGCAAACGAGCTACGATTCCTTTGGCACCCCGTGGCGCTCGAGCCAGTTCGTCAATGTCTGGTAGCTGGGAAGGCCGACGAGGCGGGCGGCCTCGGTCTTGTTTCCCTTCGATTCCTCCATGGCACGTGTCAGGTAGTGAACCGCGACGTCGTCCAGCAGTCTCTTCAGATCGAGACCGTCCCCAAAAGGGCGATTCAGGACCTCGGCTGCCGTCCCCCGGCGAAAGGAGATCAGCGCCTCCCGCGCTTCATCTGCATCGATCGTTGCGCCCTCTCCCCAGACGACGATGCGCTGGAGTGTGTTCTGAAGCTCCCGAACGTTCCCCGGCCAACCGTGATTGAGCAGAACGTTCCGTGCGCCAGCAGACAACTTCTTTTTCGAACCCAACTGTCCGCTGCCGTCATCCACCTTCTCGAGCAACCGATCGATGAGCAGGGAAAGATCGCCCTGCCGTCCGCGTAGAGGGGGAATGTTGAGCACAGCGACGGCGAGCCGGAAAAAGAGATCCTCTCTAAATCGCCCAGCCGACACTTCGGCGACAAGACTCCGATTTGTAGCGGCCATTACACGGAGATCGAGCTTGATTTTCCTGGAGGACCCGAGACGGGTTACCTCGCTCTCCTGGAGAACGCGGAGGAGCTTCACCTGCGCATCGAGTGGCAGCTCGCCAATCTCGTCGAGAAAGATCGTCCCGCCGTTCGCTTGTTCGAAGAAGCCTTCATGGATGCGGTCAGCACCAGTGAACGCTCCTTTCTCATGACCAAAGAGCTGCGACTCGACGAGTTCGCGAGGAATCGCTCCGCAGTTTACGGCGACGAATGGCTTGGCCTTCCGCGCGCTCGCCCCATGAATTGCTCGCGCCAGCAACTCCTTTCCCGTTCCCGATTCACCTTCGATCAGAACCGGCACATCGCGCAACGCAGCCTTGCGAGCACGGGTGACAAGAGTCTTCATGACCGCACTACGGTAGATGATGTCGCCGAAGGTTGCCGCTTCGGGCGCCGCCGCCGCTGCTGAGGCAACCAGCTTCTGGTCGGCCGCACGAAGGAGATCGGGGAGAAAGTCCGCGGAGATGTCGAATGGAACCGAAGCGGTTTCCACGCCGCGTTCCGGCGAGGATTGAATCAGCTCTGCCGGGAAACGCGTCTTCCCGAGAATGATCCAGACCGCCTGCATCGCCGGAGTGCCTGGGCTGAGATGGAACGTGAGCTCGGCACTACCCTTCGCGTCAGCACGAGCGACTTCGCAAGCTTTGATCGCCGCCTCGTAGATCTCGCCGAAATTCGTGGGGCTGCTCAGTGTCGCGAAGAGCGGCTGCACCTGGGCCGCGGTCTGTTTCATCACCCACTTCACATAGGCCTTGGTCTTCTCTTTCGAATAATTCGAAAGGAGAAACACGCGATCGAATTGGCGTGCTGTCACAGCACGCGCGATCGGACCGTCAGCAGACTCGGATACCTCGCTTGCTTTCAGGTCAGTGTTCCCGATCCAGGCAAGGAGTGAGCGCACATGAGCAATGTACAAGTTTACTTGCGAACCTACAAGATTTCTTTCGCACCGATATTCTTTAATTTAATCATTCGGTTCGTGTTTTCAGTAGGTTAGCGTAGACGATTGCCTCCCAAGCTTATGGCGAATTGATTGCTCTTATGAGAAGCCATGATCGAAACGTCAGTACTGGTCGCCGTGATCGCGCTCGTCATCCTTGGAGTAATCTTCTTAGTAAGCCGTTCGATCGGTACGCACCTGCAACCCGGTGTTCTGCAGCAAATCGATTCGAACGTGCGCGCTGAATCAGCAGCCTCTCGGACCGAACTGGCGACCGAGCTCGGACGTTCCCGCGAAGAAAACCGTGTTGTCATCCTCGGTCTGCAGTCGGCACTTGACGACCGCGCCCGACGCTTAGACGAAACCCTGGCCGCTACGCAGGAACGCCTCCGCGAGAGTAGCGACCAACGCATCGAGGTGCTGCGCCGAGATCTTGTGGAGCGACAAGAGCGAAGTCGAGAAGCGGGCGAAGTGTATCGGCGCTCGCTGCGAGAAGAGATCGGGACCACTCTTTCATCCATGACGACCGCCCTCTTGTCGTCCGTCACTGAGTTCTCATCCGTGCAACGGGGCCAGATGGAGACCTTCAGCAGGCAGATCGGAAGCCTCTTCGAAGCGAACGACCGGCGATTCGACTCACTCCGGCAATCTGTACAGCACGGCCTCACGGAGATCGAGCTGAAGACGACTGAGACGCTCGAGAAAACGCGGGTAAGCGTCGAGCAGAAACTCGATGACTCTGCGCGTGACATTCTTGAACGGCACGATCGGATGCGCGACGAGGCCAACGCCAACCGCAACCAGCAGCGTGAGGAGATCGCGCTGTCCCTCACCCAGAGTTCGGAATCGATGCAGAAGAGCATCGAGCGGATGGGCTTGGCGCAGGCCAGCCAGATGGAGGTGTTCGGTGCACAGATCACAACACTCGTCAGCGGGAACGACTCCCGTTCCGAGAACCTGCGAGTCACAGTCGATGCTCGGTTGTCCGAAATCCGCGACCGCAACGCAGAGCAGCTCGATCAGATGCGGGCAACCGTCGACGAGAAGTTGCAGGGAACGCTCGAAAAGCGGCTGGGCGACTCGTTCAAGCAGGTCTCCGATCATCTCGAGCAAGTTCATCGAGGCCTCGGCGAGATGCAACAGCTCGCGACGGGTGTGGGCGATCTCAAGCGCGTTCTGACCAACGTGAAGAGTCGGGGCGGCTGGGGAGAGGTTCAACTCGAGGCTCTGCTCGAGCAGATGCTCGCGCCCTCGCAATTCGAAAAGAACGTCAAGGTTAGCGACGACTCGAATCAGTCCGTGGAGTTCGCGATCAGCCTCCCGGCGAGAGGCGACACCGACGACATCACGTACCTTCCAATCGATGCGAAGTTCCCCATGGAGGACTACCAACGGGTCTGTGAAGCGCAGGAAAGAGGCGACCTCGCGGGCGTGGAGCTTGCCAGCGCGGCTCTCGAGCTGAGCGTACGCAAGTGCGCCACGGAGATCTGTGCGAAGTACATCAACCCCCCGGTGACCACTGACTTCGCGATCCTCTACCTTCCGAGCGAAGGCTTGTTCGCCGAAGTCATCCGACGTCCCGCACTCATGGAGCGCCTGCAGCGAGACTGCCGCGTCACGGTAGCCGGCCCTACGACACTGTTTGCCATGCTCAACAGCCTTCAGATGGGTTTCCGTACCCTGGCTATCGAGAAGAGGTCCAGCGAAGTCTGGAACGTCCTCGGTGCCGTGAAAACTGAGTTCGGCAAGTTCGGGACGGTGCTTGACGGAGTCAAGAAGAAGCTCGACTCTGCCTCGAAGGGCATGGACGCCGCCGCGGTTCGTTCGCGGGCCATCGAGCGGAAGCTGCGCGACGTCGAGAAGCTGCCTGATGATGAGGCCGAGCCTCTCCTCCTTGAAGGCGCATCGCTTCCAGATGATGAGCCGTCGAACTAAGACAAAGCAGACAGAGGAGAGATGATGATCAAGCTGAGTGCGAAGGGTCTCGCCAAGTTCATGACGTTGTCGGCTGCCGGCCAGCGGAAAGTGCTGCGCGACTACAAATACCCCGACGAGGAAGGCGCCGCCCCAAGCGGCCTATTACCGCGAAGCACGCGACATCGGATCAACCCCACCGCGATGGCCACGACAAGGAATGGCTAACCGAACAGGCAGGAGTGATCGCCAGCACTGCGACCGTCCTCGACGGTCGTATCGCCACTCGCCTGCGACACAATGCGCATGCGCTGGAAGACTATGGCGATCATTTCCCGCCGCCACAACTCGAAGTCCTCCCGCAGCAAAAGTTCTATCTGCCTTCTACGATGTACGAATCACTGTTGTGCCGGATCTCCATCCGAGAAAACGACCTTGAGCGATTCGTGACTGAGGAAGAACGGCGTCGCGGAGAGATCCATGACGCGCTGCAGGCCGAGCTTGCGGTCGACCGCTTCGAGGCCGGAGATCCAGAGGCGCGCCGCTTCCTTGTTCTCTTCGGCTTCTTTCTTCTCGTCGCCGGTGAGATCTTCCTCTGCGCTTTCGCCTTTGGGCTTCTCGCGATAGCAGTGGTGCGCCTCGTCGTTGATGGCGAGGAGGTTTTTCATCCCCATCAGCTCGGGCATCACGCGCTGCATCATCTGCCCTTCGGTCTCGAGCGTCTCGATGTCGGGACCGGTGCGTCCCTTGAGCAATGCTCGCCCGCCTTTGGAGATCTCCATCGTCTCGCGCAGCTTGAACGCGTGATAGTTCGTGATGACGATCCTGGCGCGATCGATGTCGGGCAGCATGTCCGTCGGGACGAGCTCGCGCTCTTTGTAGTAACTGTAGGGATCGTTCGGCTGCAGAACTTTCAACCGGTCTTTGATCGTGATGCCCGGCGCGACGATCAGGAATCCGCGCGTGAAGTGCTTACTGTTGGAACGGCGGACGGCATTGACCGTCTGCCAGGCGATGAGCATCGCCATGACCGTTGTCTTGCCGGCGCCGGTGGCGAGCTTCAGCGCAAGTCGTGAGAGCCCGGGGTTCGATCGCTCGTTCGCGGCCTCGAGGTATTCGAGAAACTTCTTTCCATCTTTCGTTCCCGGCGCAACCTCGGTCAACCAGATCGCCGCTTCCACCGCCTCGATCTGACAGAAGAACGGACGGATCGAGTTGAAGGGATGCGCGCGCCAGTGCTGGAGAAGGCGCGCCGTCTCCGGTGTAACGTTCCACTGACTAGGGCTCAGTTCGCGCCAGCGATCGACGTGCGCGCGCAGCTCGTTGATGATGGGAGTCGGGTCGTACTGCTGATCCTCGGTCGAGATGCCGTCGCGCTGCATCGGAAGGCTGGCCTGCCCCTTCTTCTGCTTCTTCGGTCTCGGGATGGGTGTGAGGTACTTCGCCGGGCGGCGGTGATCGAGGATGTGATTCGTGGGCTGACCGGTCTCATCGAGCTCCCAGTGATGGATCGGGTACTCGTAAGGAGAATTGAGAATCGGCTTTTCGAAGAAGCTGTCTGTCATCACCTCAGACGGCACGATCGAAGCTCGCGTCGATGACGCGGGCTGGTCGCCTCATTCAGATTGTTGATACCGGACGCAGCAAGAGTAGCACTTCCCGGGAGTGCGCCGAACGCCGGTTGAATGAGCTTTTCAATACAAAGTGCACGACGCCCGTCAGCTCCACCGTTGGTAGAAATTTGCTTCGCGCGCTCGCCGAGGGAAACTGGGAATCGCGCGTCAGGATCACACCTTCGTTCTGTCGTGCAACGCGGAGGAGAACGAAGGCCCGACCCCTTTCCTTCGCACCGCGATCTAGTGCCAGAGGACGCATGCGAGCTCGTCTTCGGAATTGATACGATTGACTTACCGCGCCTGATGTAGACGTAGCTGCGGGGGCGACGCCTGCGCGTTGACCATCGGAGTGTCGATCGCCGCGACGGCAAGCCCTCGCTTACCCGACGACCGCGTCAAGTCGCCGCACTGCGAGTACGATAAGCGGACCCGTGCGCAAACTGGTGCTCGTCGCTCTGCTGTCGCTGCTTACGATTCCTGCGTCCGCCAAGTCGCTGCATTGGCGCGCGCTCGACGTCACCGCGCGCCTCGATCGCGATGGCCGCCTCCATGTCTCCGAGCGCCAGGCCATCGTGTTCGACGGCGAGTGGAACGGCGGGGAGCGCTCCTTCAACTTCCGCCCCCGGCAGTCGCTCGCGTTCGAATCGATCACTCGCGTCGAGAACAGCGTCGAGCGCAAACTCATCAAGGGCGATCTCAGCAAAGTCGATCAGTACAAGTTCACCTCGCCGGCGGTGCTGCGCTGGCGCAGCCGCATGCCGGCCGATCCCGCGTTCGTCAACAAGGAGATCGTCTACGTCATCGACTACGCGATCATCGGCGCGCTCCGCAAAACCGGCGACACGTACTTTCTGAATCACGACTTCGCGTTTCCCGACCGCGCCGGGAACATCGACGCTTTCTCGCTGCGCTTCGATCTCGATCCGGTGTGGCGCGGCGTGCGGTCGCCCATCGTGATCACGCGCAAGACTCTCGTTCCCGGCGACAGCGTGCTCGTCCCGCTGGCGCTCACGCATGCGGGCGCCGCCGCACCGTCGTCGGTGGTCAAAGCACTCCCGCCCGTGTACAGCACGACGATCTTCGCGCTCATCGTCCTCGCCCTCGCGTTTCTCATCTTCGACTTCGCGCGCAACGAATCGAGGAAGGGACGCTTCGTTCCTCCCGTTTCGACCGGCGCGATCGATGAGGCCTGGCTCGACAAGCACCTCTTCGTCCTCAGTCCGGAAGCCGCCGGATCCGCCATGGACGGCAAAACGGCGGCTGCCGAGGTGGCGGCGGTGCTGGCGAGGATGACGCAGGAGAAGAAGGTGGCGAGCACCGTCGAGCAGCACGCGCACCTTCTGAGCAAGAAGGCGGTGCTGCGCCTCGAGCTGCTCGTCGATCGCAAGTCGCTCCCGGCCGGCGAGCGGAAACTCATCGACAAGTTTTTCTTCGGCGGCAGCACGACCACCGACACGGACAAGCTGCGCGAGAACTACAGCGGCAGGGGTTTCGATCCCGCGGCCATCGTCAAAGAGTGGACGGATGCGGAGCTGAAGCGCGTCGATGGATGGAACGTCAACGTGCCCCGCGCCAACTTCAAACGCGACGCCCTCCTCCTCGGCGCCGGCCTGGTGCTGATGATCCTGGCCGCGCTGCCGGGCGGCAGTGACTCCGCCGTCGCCGTACCGCTGATCATCATGGCTGTGGTGCTCCTGGCGTTCTCCGGTGTTACAGCGAACAAGATGTCGCGCGCGCTGTCGGGCCTCACGTTGCGTTTCGCGCTGCCGGTCGTGATCCTCCTGCCGTTCGTCTGGGTTGCGCTCGCGTATGCGAAGAACGCGACGGATCTCATGCTGCACTTCCTGACGCCGATCGCGATCGCCGCGTGGGTCATCGCCGTGGTCAAGCTGACTCTCGACTTACTGCGCATCCCGGAGTCGGCGCCGCGTATCGCGTTCCGCAAGAATCTCTATGCGGCGCGCGATTACTTCGTCCAGGAGCTGCGCGCCGCGCAACCCCGTCTGGACGACACCTGGTACCCATACCTGCTCGCCTTCGGCCTCGGCACCCACGTCGACGAATGGTTCAACGCGTACGGCTCGAAGGCGACGAGCGGCGCGTTCAGTGGCTCGCATTCGTCATCGTTCGGCTCGAGCGGCTCGTCGTCATCGGCGGGCGGATTTACCGGCGGCGGTGGCGCGTTCGGCGCCGCCGGCGCATCGGGCGGGTGGGCGGTGGCCGCAGGCGCGATGGCGGCAGGCGTGGCCAAGCCGTCCAGCGGCGGGGGTGGAGGCGGGGGCGGCGGGAGCTCGGGGGGCGGTGGCGGTGGCGGGTGGTAGGGCGCAACGAAGCGTGCAGTGCATAATCGCTCATCCTCCAAGCCGGAAGCCGTCTCGGTCCTTACGAAATCGTTGCGCCGCTCGGATCGGGCGGGATGGGAGAAGTCTTCCGCGCGCGCGACACGCGGCTCGACCGCAGCGTTGCCGTCAAGGTTCTTCCCTCCGCCTATTCGAATGACCCGGCGTTGAAGTCCCGTTTCGAGCTCGAGGCGAAAGCGATCTCGCACCTCAACCATCCGCACATCTGCGCGCTGTACGACGTCGGCAATCAGAACGGCGTCGAATACCTCGTGATGGAGCTTCTCGACGGACACACGCTCGAGGGCCGCTTCCGCTGGCCGATGTCGTGAAATTCGGAGTGCAGATCGCCGAAGCGCTGCACGCAGCTCATCGCAACGGGATCGTGCACCGCGATCTCAAGCCCCAGAACATCATGATCACGAAGGCGGGCGCAAAGCTCCTCGACTTCGGCCTGGCGAAGACGGCCGTGGTCGACGTCGGCACCGAAGGCCCGACGGCCCATCAGATCACGCGCGAGGGAATGATCGCGGGCACGTTTCAGTACATGTCGCCCGTGCAGCTCGAGAGCCTGGCCTTCGACGCGCGCAGCGACATCTTCGCGCTGGGTGCGGTGCTGTACGAGATGGTCACCGGCCGGCGCGCGTTCACCGGCAAAACGAAGACGAGCGTGATCGCGGCCATCGTCGCCGCCGATCCGCCGCCGATTCCGGATGCGCCGCAACCGTTCCAGGATCTGATCCGGGCCTGCCTGGCGAAGGACCCCGACGCGCGCATGCAGTCCGCGCACGACGTCGCGCTGCAACTGCAATCGCTCGAGAACTGGGGGCGCGGCGAACTCTGGGGACGGGCTTCAGCCCATCCCGGCAGACGCCTGGCCATGGGTGATCGCTCTTGCGGCCGTCCGTGCCAGCGGCGGGCGGCGCTGCGACGCTGATTCCCGGAACTCGAAAACAGATTGCGTACTGGCCGTCGTTCCTGCCAGACGGCGATCATTTTCTGTACAACCGCGAATACGCCGGCAACCTCGCCGGCATTTACGTCGGCTCCGCAGCAGCGTTCCTTCGGTCTCGGGCGCGACGATCACTCCCAGTGATGGATCGGGTACTCGTAAGGAGAATTGAGAATCGGCTTTTCGAAGAAGCTGTCTGTCATCACCGCAGACGGCACGATCCGCGCGCGCGTCAGAAACGCAGGCTGGTCGCTCACTCAGATTATTGATACCGGACGCAGAAAGAGTAGCACTTCCCTGAGGTGCCCCGAACACCTGATGGAACGAGCTTTTCAGCACAAAGCGCACGAAGCTGGTCAACTCCACTCCTGGTAGAAATTTGTTTCGCGCGCTCGCCGAGGGAAACTGGTGTGCGTGCGAAAGGGAATGAGCAGTTGCGATTCGAGTCGTGTGGTGATCGCCGATCTTCCCATCGAGGAACGTCCACGGGAACGGCTTGCGAGGCAAGGGGCAGAATCACTCTCCGATGCCGAGCTGCTCGCGCTTCTGATCGCACCCGGAAACCGCGACAGAAGCTCGATCGACCTTGCTCGCGAGGCGCTGCGTGACGGTTTGGATTCGCTTGCAAGAAAAGATTGGCGGCCGGCGAAGACCAATCCACTCGGTCCGGCTCGGATGGCGCGAATCGCGGCCGCGCTGGAGCTCGGCCGCCGAATTGCTTCTACCCGCCGTAGCGACAGCGAGCCGGTAGCCGACGCCGTTTCTCTCGGGCCGGTGTTGATCGCTCGGTACTCGCATCACGCGCAGGAGCGACTCGGCGGGATCTACCTCGACTCGAGAGGCCGGGTGCTTCGCGAACGCGAGATCTATGTCGGCACGCTCACGTCCGCATCAGTGTCACCGCGCGACATCTTCAGATTCGCGCTCGAGGAGAGCGCTGCGTCTGTGATCCTCTTTCACAACCACCCCTCGGGCGATCCGTCGCCGTCTGCGCAAGACCTTCAGTTCACCAAGGCGGTCGTGGCCGCAGGGAAGTTGCTGGATGTTCGCGTTCTCGATCATCTGATCATCGGATCGCAGCGGTATGTCTCGCTCTTGGAGCGAGGGATGATGTAGAGACTTGAACGTAGGAATCTCGATGTCGCTACGGTTGTATATACTTTTGCGATGACAGAACGAGCGAAGATCTTCACCAACGGCGGGAGTCAGGCGGTGCGGCTGCCGAAGTCCGTTCGTTTCCCGGAATCGCAGACGGAAGTGATCGTGCGGAAGTCGGGCAAACGGGTCATTCTCGAGCCGGCCGACGAGTGGTCGGACGAGTTCATCGCCGCCCTCGGCTCCTGGGACGAAGAGATCGAACGTCCCGCGCAGCAGCCGATCGCGAAAAAGCGGAATCCGTTCGATTGAGCCTTCAGTTCATGCTCGATACCGATTCGGTCAGCTTTGCGATTCGCGGCGCGGGTCAAGTCGGAGAGCGCATCGTCGCGCACACGCCGTCGGAACTCTGCATCAGCGCGATCACTCTCGCGGAGCTTCAGTTCGGAGCTGAGCGCCGGAACTCGCAGAAGCTTCGTCGCGCGATCAACGCGTTCGTCAGAAACGTTGGCATCGTCGCGTTCGATGAGGAGTGCGCAGCGACGTACGGTCGAGTCGCAGCGAAGCTCGCGGCAAAGGGCGAGACCATCGGCGACACCGACACGATGATCGCCGCGCATGCCCTCACCCTCGGCGTAACTCTCGTCACCAACAACAAGCGCCACTTCTCGCGCGTGCACG